>CBDUZS010000034.1:0-27350 GCA_965371785.1 uncultured bacterium | reverse complement strand
ACTGGAGATTAATCTGTCCCTCCCTGGTGAAGAATCAGGCCCCGGCCGCCAGGACTCCAGAAGTGTGACTTCTGCTCTGAGAATTTATTCTAACCTGTCAGCCTCCGGAAGAGTCGGTGGAATTCTCAGCATTTCCCCGAGGATCCAGGCGATTGGAACGGTTTACGACAGGGATCGATACGGAGAAAAATTCCCCTCCTGGATCCACGGTTCGGCAAGCCTCACGGCATCAACGGATATCTACGGGATTTTCCCCACGACACTGTTCGGGTTATCAGCCTTCAGGCACACGATTACTCCTTCCGCAACCTGGAGCTGGGCTCCCGATACGTACTGGAATCTCCGTGAAGGACTGAGCCCCTCAGAAGAGGCTGACAGCATCTTCTACTCCTTCTCCGACTTCTCAATGCCATCGTCCCGGAACACCGTATCCTTCAGCCTTTTCAACCGCCTGGAAGCGAAAAAAGCTGAAAGAGGAACCGTCTCCAGATCCGAACTGGCAACACTCAATCTTTCAACGAGTATCAACCTCGAAGCCGAGGAACACCCCTTTTCCCCTCTGCACGGCTCGCTCGAGATACACCCATCCACTTACTTCTCGATTCGAGCGGACGGCACATGGGATCTGTACGAAAGAGAACTAACCGGTATGTCCATTACCTCTTCGATGCAGATCAGCGGAAATGACCCTACGTTTGCTCCAGATTCCGGAAGCGCGTTTCTCATACTTCTTCCCTGGAGAATGGGTCTCTCCCATAACTACAGATTGGGACTCGACGGTGAAGACGACATAAGCAAACTGAGAATATCTGCTTCGCTCAACCTGACACCGAGATGGGAGATCGACTACAGCTCTTACTTCGATGCAATCGACAACTCCTTCATCAGCCACAGCTACACCATCAGGAGGGATCTCGACAGCTGGGAAGCAGTTTTCGTACGCCACGTGTCCGATACGAACACCGGTTTCTACTTCAGGATAAATATCAAGGACCTGCCAGATATCAAGGTCGAGCAGCACGTCAGTAACTTTTAACGGGGAACTTGTCGCATTATAAAACGCGATCCTTCTAAATTTGTGCCGAGATTCCGCAGATAGCCGTATTGTCCTGAGTTTATGAAAAGAAAAGTGGTCCTTGACAATGCTCTTCTCCCCTCCTACAGTACGTCTATGTGTCGTGAAGGGGGGTGAACACGTGACAAAAAAGAGTCTGGTAGCCCATGTGGCTGACAACGCGGCGCTGACGAAGAAGGAGGCTGCCGCTGCAATCGATTCCGTACTTGGCGGAATCCTGGGAGCTCTGAAATCAGGGGACAAGGTCAGCCTTGTCGGATTCGGTACTTTTTCCGTCAAGCACAGGGCGGCAAGGGTAGGAGTCGATCCCAAGACAGGGGAGAGAAGAACCTACGCAGCGAAGAAGGTTCCTCACTTCAAAGCAGGCAAGAATCTCAAGGAGCAGGTGCTCTAGTTATTCTTATTCAGGGAGATACAGCTATTTGGCTGTATCTCCCTGTTGGACTAAGCGATGTCTCTAGACCTTTCCGTTATCATTACCACGTACAACAGCTCGGAGTATCTGAGCGGTCTGCTGGATTCACTGACGGACCTTTCCGACGGCGACAACCCTCGCCAGATCATCGTAGTCGACAATGCTTCATCCGACGATTCCGCCGGTATAGCCGATGGGAAGAAGGGTGTTCAGGTTATCAGATCACCCCGCAATCTCGGGCTTGCCCGCGGTAATAACCTGGGTGCGAAGCATGCCCTGGGAGCACACCTCCTCTTTCTGAATCCGGACATAATCGTTTACCCGGGGGCATTGAAGACACTTCATGGTTTCGCTTCGAACCATCCAGAAGCCTCCCTCCTCGGACCCTGCCTGGTCGATTCGGACGGCGCTCACCAGTCCACTGCACGCACATATCCGGGGCTGCTGGACATTATTCTCAGAAGAACGTTCTTCGGCAGGCTTCCACGAGCCAGAGCAAGAATAGCACGCCACATGTTTCCCTGCACTTCGGAGAAGGCGGTTAGAGTGGACTGGCTTCTGGGTGCTGCTCTCTGGCTGACGCCTCATGGGCGAAATACGATCGGCCTCATGCCGGAGACATATTTCCTCTACTTCGAAGACGTGGAATGGTGCTGGAACGCAAACCACTCCGGCACGGAAGTCTGGTACGTTCCCGAAGCAGTTCTCGGGCACGTCTGCAGCCGTGCGAGCGCAGGCGGATCGCCAATAGCTCTCTGGTACCATCTAACGAGCATGGTTAGATTCTTCTCGCGGCATCCATCTGCAATCCCTGGTCATATCGGGAAAGGGAAACGGACAGGCTGACAGGTCAGCCCAACACGGTACGGGAGCCATGAAGACGAAGAATACAACCAGTAGAGCACTTGGAGCATGGTTTCTCCTGCCACTGGGAGACGCAGTCCTGGTCGTTGGTATCTTCCTTCTCGGTTTCTGGCTGAGACATTACATCCTCTCGGATTTCCTGATGGGTGTTTTCGGTACGAGTGCGGACTTCAGGCTTTCGGCTTCGCACTACCTCATGTCCGGAGCCGTCATGGGTGCCATAGAGGTCATCATGCTCTCAGCTTTCGGTGTATACCGCAAGGAGTTCGGACTTGCTCACATCGAGGAGCTCGCGTGGATACTCCGGTCATCCTTCATGGCGGTTGTGATAACCTTCGCGTTCTCCTTCGTAACGAGACAACTCTTCTTCTCCAGGTTCGTGCTCGTTTTCGCGTTTCCCTCAACTGCAGTGGTTCTGAGTCTCTGGCACTACACCTTTCACAGGATTGCCAGAAACTCAGCAAGAAGATCGGGAAAACAGATTCGGGTGGTCATGTACGGATCTGGTGAGCTTGCACGCGAATTAGCGGAATTCATGGAGAAAAAGGCTTCGATTCCATACTGCGTTCTAGGATTCGTAAGATCTGAAAGCGACGGAGAGAACAACGAGATGGAATCCGGCTCCTCGCCCCCGCCCACACGGGGGAATCTGTTCGAATGGCTGTCCGCCAACCAGGTATCGGAGTTGATCATTGCAGACCCCTCCATTTCCAGGGAGGAGAGAGCAGACCTTATCTACCGATGTGAACAGGAAGGTATCTCATACAAACTGGTAGCTGATGTTTTCACCCTGGTCAGTCTCACAACAAGGGTCGTGCACATGGGCGGAACAACGATGATCGAATCGGTTCCTCCACCGCTCAGCGGTTCGAAAAAGCTTCTCAAGAGAGTGCTTGACGTAGTTCTCACGGTTCTGATAGCGATAATCTTTCTTCCCCTGATGCTGATAACTGCAGCTGCAATCGCGATAACTTCAGGATTCCCAATCCTCTACGTGCAGACAAGACTTGGTACGGACAACAGACCGTTCAAAATGGTCAAATTCAGATCGATGCGGCAGGGCGCTCATACGGAGAAGGAAAACCTCTCGAAAAGGAATGAATCCACAGGTCCGTTGTTCAAGATCAGGAACGACCCGAGAATCACTCCGGTTGGGAGATTGATAAGAAAATGGAGCATCGACGAGCTCCCTCAGCTCCTGAACGTTCTGACGGGTCGGATGAGCCTGGTCGGACCACGACCACCGCTTCCCGAGGAAGTACGGGAGTACTCGGAGAAGCACATGAAGAGGCTGCAGACCATTCCTGGTATCACGGGAGTCTGGCAGGTGTCTGGCCGAAGCAGCCTGGGGTTCGAGGAAATGGTGAAGCTCGATCTCTACTACGTAGACAACTGGTCCGTGTGGATGGATATAGCAATCCTGCTGCTGACACCTGTTGCCATTTTTTCGCGCAGGGGAGCTTACTGAAGAAGGCTGGCGAAGAATTCCTCCGTCTCCTCCAGCATTCGATGAAGACTGAACCGTTCTGCGATCCTGTTCCGCCCGGCCTCGGCAATCCTCTTCCTTTTACCTGGCGATTCCCAGAGAGAAAGAAGCTCGTGCGAAAGGGCGTTGTGATCGTTCACGGGAAAGATCACACCGGAGTGCCCGCTGTCACCGACTACTTCCGGCAGGCTGGATGCATCCGATACAACAGTGGCTACTCCCGCTGCCATTGCCTCTGCAGCTGCGTACCCGAATCCTTCATTTTCAGAAGGCATTACAAAGATGTCCATAGCGTTGTAGTATTTGTTGATGGAAGATACCTGCCCATGAAGATCAGTTATTTCGCTCAATCCGAGATCTTCGATTTCCCTCTTCAGTTCCGAGCTGTACTCTTCGTCCCGGGGGGGGCCGATTATGAGGAGTCTGATGGATGGTATTCTCTCGCGAAGAAGAGAGACCGCCTTCAGGAGGACGAGGTGTTTCTTCCTCGGCAGGAGTGCTCCCGACATACCGAATACGAAGCAGTCATCTCCGTAGGAGAGGTCTCGCCGGGTGGATTCCCTGAGGTCGTGAGATGGAAAGAACTTTTCGACCGATATACCGTTGTAGATTCTGTGGAGCTTGCTGCGGGGCATCCATTGATTCTGCTCGACTATGGTTCTGAGAGTGGCTTCGCTGTTGACGAGTACTCCGTCCACGAGATGAGCGTAAGTAAGCCTGAACCTGAGCCTGTTCTTGAAAGCGTAGTCACTGCCCCGCCTGCGAATGAACTTGACATTCCCTGATAATCGGGCGGCAATACCCAGTGATCTCACTTCCCTGTCCATGTTGCACACGGTTATCTGGATTCGCTCTCTCAGGAAGAAGGAACGCATTCTCAGAATTGCGCCGGGATTGATGTCTCCTCTGAGGGTAAGGGGAACGACTGAGATACCTCCATAAGACTCGGTTGCCCTGAGGTACAGCTCTCCAAGGGGATCGCACACGAGAAACACTTCATGCCCCGCGGTGGCCAGGCCCTCTGCGACCGTAAGGCTCCAGTTCTCTCCACCACCCCATATCCTCATGGAGTTGCTGATGACGATTCTCATCCTCGAAGTGCTCATAGGAGATTCAATACTACTCTCCTGATGTCGAACATGTCACGGACGCGTTCCATTCCCCTTCTTCCGTACTCGTCAAGGAGTTCCGGAGTGAGCGCGAGGCTGGCTGATTCCTCTACAAAGGACTCCCGGGAAGTCAGAATCCCCGAGACACCATGCTCTACCGCATCGACGACTCCCCCCTCGCCTACTCCGGCTACCGGCAGACCACAGGAGGCAGCCTCCAGAAAGGTCAGCCCGAAACCTTCCACATCGCCGCTCTCCTGGTCGGAAAGACATGGAGAGACAAAGAAGTCCGCAGACCTGTAGAGCACGGCAAGCTCCCCGTCGGAGACGTTCTCCCTGAAGAGGATTCTGGAACTCAGTCCGGCAGCCCTTTCCATCAGTCCCTGCCTTTCGGGACCACTTCCGACGATCCAGAGACCTGCGTCGGCATCCAGCGCTATCAGTCTTTCCAGCAGATCGATTACGGTGTGAAAATTTTTCCTGCTAATGAGTCTTCCTACGGAAATGAGCTGAAGTGGATGCTCCACCTGTATCCTTTCCCCCTCTGCTCTGAAGAGGTCGATGTCGACTCCGTTGAGACCGACCTTCACGTCGGCGTCTGGAGCAATCCGCCGGACTGCGTTCGATGTGAATCTGCTCGCACAGACAACTTTCTCAGAATCCTCGAGGCTCTTCTGCCTGCGCGAAGCGAGGTGGAGCAGAGCAGCGGATATCCTCCCTCCTCCCCGAATGATGTCTGCAGGTTTTCTGAAAATTTCCATCCCGTGAGCTGCGGTAGTGACTGGTATGCCAAGCCCGATAACGCCTTCTGCAACGTGCCATGTCGATGCAACAATCCTGTCCGGGCAAGGGTTGCTTTCGAGAAGCTTTCTCGCGGTACGCCGGAAGTGAAATCGTCTCAAGCGGACGAAATCGTGACCGTGCACCGGAACCACCCTTATTCCTTTCAGGGTCGCAGTCGCCTTCTTCGCCAGTACGGTAACTTCGATGTCATGTGAAAGTAATGCAATCGACGCATTCAGACTCCACCTGGAGAGCCCTCCCAGCCTGGGCGGAAAGTCCTCGGTACAGATCCAGACACGACTTGTCCCCATACATGTTCTCCCGTAGACGAAACGGCTTGTTCTTCATTCGAGCATATATAGGTTGTGCCCATGCTTACGGGCAAACCGACATCTTGCCCGTGAACACGGCACTGAGTATTCTCACAGCCTGTCTGTTGCTGAACGGTTCTTACCGGAGTGTGCCGAAAAGACCCCTGAGTCAGCACATCAGGTCTGAACCGATGCCCTTACAGCACTGCAATCGCGAGTGGTGTAATTTGTTATGTTCTTAACAGAGTCTGGCAGAAAAAATGCTTCTGTCTGGAACCAGTTACCTATATCTTAATTCCGGAAGGAGAATCGATATGGCCGTCAAGAAAATCAAAGGAAGCGAGATCGAAGGTGTAGCCGGGCGAAAAGATCGTCTTTCACTTGTCGATTTCAGTGCTGACTGGTGTGGCCCATGTAAAATGCTTCATCCCGTTCTGGAGACGGTTTCCGAGGAGCTTGCCGAAAAGGTTGATTTCTACACGGTTGACGTCGACCAGAGCCAGAACGAAGCTGCAAGTCTCGGGATCCGCGGTGTTCCCACGATGATCATCTTTCACGACGGTGCGGAGATAGACAGAATGGTCGGGTTCAGGGACAAGGCTTCCCTCTCCAGTCATCTGACCGAGCTTGCTGAATCGCGGATTGAGAGCTGATGGTCGGTTTGAAACCCGGAATCCTGGGCGGACCGGTCATCCCATCCGCCCGGGAATACGATCTTGCAATTGCCGGTGGAGGTCCCGCAGCCCTCGCAGCCGCGCTCTACGCTGGCAGATACATGATGCATCACGTTGTTCTGGAGAGCTTCCAGCCAGGCGGACAGGCTGCCCTTACCGCACTTGTCGAGAACTATCCCGGCATTATCTCCATAGAGGGCAGTGAATTGGCCTCTGTGATGCGTAAACAGGCAGAGAACTCCGGTTCCGAGATTCGAACCACCTCCGTCACTGCCTGCAGCAGAGAAGGAGACGTGCTCGAGATCGAGACGGACTCGGGTAACCTCACGACAAAGACCCTGATAATCGCTACCGGTGCCGCTCCCAGAAAGCTGGGAGTCCCGGGGGAAGAAGAATTCTATGGCCGAGGCGTGAGCTATTGCGCAACCTGCGATGCTCCCTTCTTCAGGGACAGGAAGGTGCTGGTCGTTGGTGGTGGAGACAGCGCCGTAAAGGAAGCACTGCATCTCGTTGAGTATGCCTCCGAGGTGACGGTCATCCACAGGAGGGACGAACTGAGAGCCGAGCCGATTCTGTCAAACAAACTGATATCCAACGAAAAGTGCACCATTGAATGGAAGAGTACTCTGAAAGAGATCAGGGGCACTGACTTCGTCGAATCCGTACTCATCGATACTCCTTCGGGAGAGAGGGAGCTGCCGGTCGACGGCGTTTTCCTGTACGTCGGACGTAAACCTGCGACGAGTCCATTCAGCGGAGTGGTCGAACTGAACGCAGACGGCACACTGAAGATGAATCGTATTGTTCACACATCAACACCGAACGTCTTCGGAGCGGGAGACGTCACCGATAACAGCCTCAGGCAGGTAGTGACGGCAGCCTCCGATGGAGCTCGGGCAGCCGCGGCGGCCTACGAATTCCTCCAGTCGAGAGAACACTGAGGAACGGGAAGATGGCTCTTCTCACCGAAAGCGATGCTGCTCAGGTGAGGGATATCCTCGGGTCCATGTCGAAAGATGTGCATATCACGCTCTACACCGGAAAAACTGATTCCTCTTCCTGCACCCAGTCCGAATCGATTCTGAGAGAACTGAGTCAATTCTCGGACAAACTGAAGGTGGAGATAGTCAGCCTGGCCAGGGATGATAACTGTAAGGAAATGGACTGCATCGAGTTCACTCCGGCGATCATCATTTCCGACGGTACACAAAGCAGGATAAGGTTCTACGGAACCCCTTCAGGATACGAATTCACTTCCCTGCTCACCACTATCGTTGACATGGGAAGTGAAGAGGTTCCGCTGGAGGAAGCAACCAGGGAGTACCTTTCCAGGAGGCTGGACAAGGATGTTCACATAAGGGTTTTCGTTACGCCAACCTGCCCCCACTGCCCGAGAGCGGCAGTTCTTTCGAACAGGCTGGCCATGGGCTCGGACAGGATTCGTTCCGAAGTGATCGAAGCGAATGAATTCTCTGATCTTTCTGCAAGGTTCGGCGTTCAGGGTGTGCCCAGAACGGTCATAAACGATTACCTCTTTCTCGAGGGTTCTACCTCCGAGAGTCATCTTGTCGGCGCTCTCGAAAGAGCGCTTACCGGCGGGGAGCAACGGGAGAGTAGACACCTTCTGAAGTACCTCGAAGACGGATAGCCGTTGGGCGGGAGCATAATTGAGTACCTTGTTTCTACTGATCAGCCTTGCAGCCCCGGTCGAGTTCCCGATGGAAGCTCATGGACTGCTCGGCGCATACCATTTCTTCGAGACCGACGTGGAGCATTTCGTTTACAACACCATTGCAGCGGACATCAGGGTACTCAGAATCGGTGACTTCTCCTGGCATCTCGGGCTGCAGGTCGATACCTACATGGGAAAGAGCTGGAACAGCCCGGAAATGGCGTTCAATATCTACGGCGGGCACTGGAACATCACCACCCAGTTCGATTACCTCATAGAGCCCGTGCTGCTCAGGCTCTATACCGATCATGAGTGTTTTCACAACATCGATATGGAGGACACGACCTCCGAGTACATGAACAACCTGAAGCTTGGTGCCGTGTACCTTGCGGATACGGTGGCTTACGCGGAGAGCTTCCAGTTCTTCCCGGCAGACTACCCGGGAGGATGGCTTTCCACCGGATTCTACAGACCAAGAAATGAGAGTTTCCAGAAAGGGCACGATTTCAACTGGTCGATCCAGGGAGAAGCGGACATGCCTTTTGCCGCCTGGAAGAACTTTTATTCCGGAGCAAGGCTCCACAGCGATTTCTACTTCCACAACGACGGTGACGGCTCGAGCAGGCACCGGGGAGAGATCTACTTCAGGTACAACGCACCCTTCGGGGATTTCGAAACCCACATCACGCACTACTTCAGAGATACCCAACCGTTCAGGTCTCTCGAGGGAGAGACGTACGCGGGGATAAGATTCATCTGGTGAAAGGACTCGTCCTCTTGCCCAACAGCATTGACGGTACGTAGAACGGTCCCTTTCGCTGGCATTCTCCCAGGACAACGATGTCATCGAACAGCTCGAGCGGTTTCCAGTTCCAGCGGAAGTCTTTCACCGGGGCAGAGATTCTCCCATTCTCGATGAGGAAGACCCCGTCCCTGGTCATACCGGTAAGACAGTTGCTTTTCTGATCGACGAACCGGATGTACCAGAACCTCCTGATGAGCAAACCGCGATCTACCTTCCCTGCAAGATCCATCGCCGTTCCCTGACCGCCGGCCACTGAAAACGTACCCGGGCTGAAAAGGGCTTCGCGTCCGGTTTCCTTTGCCCAGAACCTGTCACACTGCAGGTTTCGGAGAACACCGTTCTCTATCCAGTTGATGTCTCTGGAGGGCAGTCCCTCACTGCTGAACGGCACCCCCTTTACAGGACCGAGAATTTCGCTGGAAAGGCTGAAATTGCCTCCGGTGACCGCCTCTCCCTCTCTGCCGCTGAATACGGTGATTCCCTCATCCGCAACCCTTGCACCCATCGACCAGACAATGAACGGCAACAGATCGCCAACGGCCTGCGGCTCGAGTACGAGAGCGTAGTCTCCCGGTTCCAGCTCAATCTGACCGCGGTCCATCGCAACCTCACCGGCTACCTCTTCAACCGTTTCACTAACGGGTAAGTCAGTCCAGGAAGAAGCGGAGAGAGCTCTGTAACTGGATGCGATGCCCTCGTCGAGCGTAAGCCGGAAAACACATGCAGTTCTCCTGTTGTATGCAAGATTACCAGTTGAAGAGCCCAGCGCAGTGGTTTCAACCTTCACTCCCGAATAACCGGAAGCTTCCAGTTTCCCGGTTATTGCCGATGCTATAGCGGAATGGGCGCCCCACATTCGCTGCTCGGGAGCTGCGGCTGCGGTATCCTCGTCGTAATCATCGATGATCGGGTACAACTGCCCTCCCTCGACGGGAGGCATGTACTCGGGATCCTCTGCGGCCGTCTCGAGAAGCCTCATTGCCCGCTCAGAAATCTCCGCCGCTGTATCGGAGCCAATCCTGGAGGTTCTCAGGACCGCCTTCCTCGAACCATCACCCACGGTCAGCGTGAGTGTGCGCTCGAACGTATCCATGTTCTGGGTGATCCTGTTCTGACCGAACCTGACAGCAGCGTTTCTGACCTCGGTGAGCAGAGCGGTAACATCCGGAGCGGGAACCTGATCAAGAATCCTGCCTACGAATTCGAGCATTTCCTCCCTCGTCATCACGCACCACCTCCGACCTCGATGTTTCTGAACCTCGAAGGACTCGCGCCGTGTGTCATTCTTGCAGACTGACCCGGCTCACCTTTTCCACAGTTGAGCAGCCCCATCGTCGTGAAGAAACGATCATCCGCAATACCATCGCAGGAGCCCCAGAATTCCGGAGTAGTCGACCTGTAGATCACCTTCTTCAGAGGGTGCATCTTCCTGCCGTTACGGATCTCCCAGAACATGTCCCCTCCGAACTGGAAGTTGATCCTCCTCTGATCGATGCTGAAAGAACCCCTGCCTTCGATGTAGATTCCATTCTTGACGTCGGTTATGAGATCGTCGGGGGTAAGCGATTCTCTGCCTGGTTCGAGGTAGAAATTCGGCTGCCTGTTGATGGGGAAGCTCGCGTAGTCCTGTGCTCTGCAGCAGCCCCTGCTATGCTTCCGGCCAATCAGCCCCGCAGTTTCGCGCACCGAGCCAAACTCGGAAAAGATCCCGTCCCTGACAAGGTACCATTTCTGACCGGGAACTCCGTCGTCGTCCCAGCCCCATGTGGCCAGACCGTAAGGAAGGGTGTTGTCCGCTAAAAAACTCACCTTGTCGGAACCGTACCTGAGCCTGCCCTGATCGGAAACGGTCAGGAATGACCTGCCTGCCCAGTTGGCTTCCCAGCCGAGTATCCTGTCGCTCTCGGTAGGATGTCCAACGGATTCGTGCATGGTCAGGCTCAGGTTGAGCCCATCCAGCACAAGGTCCATCGTCCCGCTCGGCCCGTCCGGCGCCATCACTTTCATGATGGCTTCCTCACGAACCTTCTGTGACCATGCGGGAATATCAACTTCCTCTATCCACTCCCAGCCGGCAATTCTGGCTCCCAGCTGAAGCGTCCTGCTCTGGGCTTCGCTGCCGTCGACGGCAAAGGCATGGAGAACAGGCTGACAGAAAGTGAGATCCGAGGAAACCAGGCTGCCCTCGGTACTGCCGAAGTGCCTTATCCTCCTCTCCATCCAGAGCCAGGCATATGACATGCTGATCCTGTCGGATGACATGATCTCCCTGGATGCCCCTGCTAGCAGATCGATCTTCTCCTCCCTCGGAATCTCGAATGGATCCTTGAGGCATGGTCCGATGTACTCGCCTGTCACGGCTTCCTGCGGTACGAGGATCACGCTGCCGGCGGCAGCTCCACCTGCGGCTCGAGCAACATCCACGGCTCTGTCAACGGTCCGTTCGATTTCCTCTGCTGAAAAGCCGGTGCAGGAAGCAAAACCCCAGCATCCGTTGACCACGGCACGGATGCCCACACCTTCCCTCTCACGGAGAGATACCTCGTCCAGGCATAGTTTCCGGAATACAATGGATTCCTCCGTGATCAACTCCAGCCTTACGTCTCCGTACGAGGCACCCCGGAAACGCAGCTGCTCGACCGCTTTCTGTACAATCTCTTTCATTTCGACACCCCGGGAGGACATTCAGGTTTTTCGACGATTCTTACAATTCTCAGATCAAAATCCTTTTTACGTGAGAGCTTCCTGTTCAGAATAATGGAGGCAGTAATCCCTGCAGCGATACCGATTCCAGCTCCAACGGCGCCCTGAACAACGCCAGCCGGCATCGCAATCGCATACCCGGCAAGGAGCATGAGAACCGGCATCAGGAATGACACGGTTATTATCGTCATCGAAGCCCTTGGCAGGAGTTCGACCTCGACCATGTCACCAACGGAAGCGTTCACGGTGTTGGCAAGGGTTACCTCGATCTTTCTGTTGCCGCCGACCGACAGGGAGAAACATGTATGGCGACCCTCGCAGGAGCTGCATTCGATCCCCCCTGCAAGCGAAACGACCACCTGCCCGTCCACTACTTTCCTGACCAGCCCATTCTGTTTCAAGGCATCCCTCCTCGGTTCGGATACTTGCATGTATGATTCCCGAGTATGCCAAAGCAAACGGTTCCGGCCAATAGCGTTCTCAGAGGAGGAAATCATGCTTTCAGCTCTGGTGGTTGCGCTTGCGTTCGCAGGTTTTCAGGAGGAAATGGCACAGCGTAACTGGAGCGAAGCATGGGAGAGTGCGGGAGATTCAGATTCGCTGAGAGCGGAAGTGCTCTTCGAGTCAGGTCTTGTCGAAGCTGCCGTCTTACTCCATGCGATGACCCTCATCGAAGACCCGACACCCGGGAGGTTCGCAGGACTCTGGAGGATGATTGCCGCCGGTGAAACTTCTCCAATAATGGCGGATCTCTTCAGAGATCAACTTCTCGACTACACTCCACAGGACTGGGATGTTGAAGATCTGCTATTACTCCGGGAGGCAGGGATCCTTCTGGATGACAGTATCACCATTCGTCAGGCCACGGATATCGTCTTCGACAGATATCCCGGCTCCGCGGAGGCTGCAGAGATCGCGGGAGACATCTTCTACGACTCGCTGTATCCAGTATGGTATGATGATTCCGCAAGGGTAGACGTTCTGGAGAACTTCGTACTGAATTACGGTTACTACTCCGATCTGTGGAGATCTCGAGCGTATCGTTACCTTCTTTCCGCCGTGACCGGAACGGCTGATTCGCTTGAATGGAGCGTGTACCTCGAACAGTGGTTGAACAGCTGCCCGGGAGATCCTGTTGCCTGCCTTACGGGGGCAGCAATGCACATTGAGAGAGATTCATCATGGCAGGAAGCACTGGTCCTTGCCGACAGAGGCCTGCTCCATGTCGATGACTGGCATCCTGTGGGTTTCGACACCATGGAATTCGAACTCGAGCAGCCGGCACTCAGAAACAACCTGCTGTTCAGACGTTGCCAGGCTCTTTTCGGCCTTGAACGCTTTGATCAGGCCGAAAGCGAGTTGAGCCGCCTCCTGGACCCGGTCCTCTACCCTATGAGCGACTACCACTCCCCCTCCCCCTTCTACTGGCTTGCGGGAGAAATAGCTCTGCACCGCGGGGATTCTCTTCAGGCCGCCCTCCTCTACATCCAGTCAGCTTCACTGGGAGACGTTGTCAACAGGTGGGCGGGAAGAGCGGAATCGAGACTCCGGGAGCTTTCTCCGATGGAGGAAGAGTACCTGGACTGGTGCAGAGAGATATCGGGCTACAACGGTCCCGTCTTCGAAGACGTCACCAGCCTTCTGGGTCCGGACAGCCTTGTCAGGGGCTCGAGGGTAGCCTGGGGAGACATCGATTCGAACGGGTATCCGGATCTTCTCCTCGGCAGAAACCTCTACGAGAACACCCGCGGCCTCGCTTTCAGGGAGGTGACGGAGGAAGCAGGTCTTTCGGAAAACACCGGAACAGGAGGCATCCTGGGAGACCTGGACATGGATGGGGACCTGGACATGGTGACATCGGGCATGCCCGTACAGGTGTTCCTGAATGAAAACGGTCTGTTCAGCGAGAGCACGTACGAACTCGGGATATTTCCAACCGGATACCGGATCGAGGGAACGGGTCTCCTTGACTGGAATGCCGACGGCTGGCTCGATGTCTACCTGGCGAGTTACGAAATGCCCGGACTCCGCGGGGAGGGAACGCAAGACCTGTTCTACCTGGGCTGTGGAGAAGGATTCCGTGAAGTCGGCGACAGCCTGGGTATGATCCCCTTCCTGGAGGAGCACCTCTGCGGGCGGGGTGTGAGTCCATGTGACTACGACAGGGATGGAGACGTGGACATCTTCGTATCGAATTACAGACTCCTGGAGTATTTACTGTGGAGCAACGATTCAACCACAGCAGCAAATCCAGCTCTCGAGAAAGGCATGGCCGGACACGTCACTGACGGCTGGTGGGGACATACAATTGGGTCAGCATGGGGAGATTACGACTGCGACGGTGACTGGGACATATTCTGCGCGAACCTGGCCCATCCGCGATACATTCAATTCTCTGACAGAAGCGAACTGCTCCGTAACAATGACGGCACCTTCGAAGACGTCAGGGCTGATGCAGGAATACGTTTCGAGGAAACCCTTTCGAATCCTGTCTGGGGTGATTTCGATAACGACGGCTGGCTTGATCTCTACATCACCTCAGTCTACGTAAACAGAAGGAGTTTTCTCTACCTGGGCTCAGAGGACGGAACGTTCACGGACGTCACTTTTCTGTCGGGAGCAAGGGTGTTCAACGGGTGGGGTGCCGCAACTGCAGACTTCGACAGGGATGGCAGGCTCGATCTCATGGTCGGTTCCGGTACGGCTCCGAGACTCCTTCAGAACCTGACCGAACCCGGGGGTTACTGGCTCCTGGTCGAGATCGATCGGCGGGAAGGAGTAAACGGTTCGGCAACCGGCTGCGTGATCGAGGTCACGGACGGTGAGAGGATATGGCTCAGGCAGGTCGAGGGGGGAAGTGGAACGACAAGCCAGAATGACGGGCTTCTCCACTTCGGGCTGCCCGGTCCAGGGCAGTACACCTGGAGACTCTTCGTTCCCGGCGCATCTGAACCTGTTGCCAGCGGATCCGGAATCACTCCGGGAAGGCTCCTGACTGTGAGATAGAGTGTCAGCTCCTCAGGTAAGGGTCTGGTAGATCGACAGGGTTTCCCGTACCATTCTGTCCACGCTGAAGTGCGATGCAAGAACTATGCCCCGCTCACCCATTTCGCTCAAAGCCTTCCTGTTCCTGTAAAGCGTCCTGATCGCTTCAGCCAGCTCTTCAGGCTCTCCCGGTGAGACCAGCAAACCGCTTACTCCGTCCTCGACTACTTCCTCGACACCCCCGCATCTCGACGCAATGACGGGCAGCCCGGCAGCCATGGCTTCGATTGTGGATGTTGACAATCCCTCTCTGAACGAAGTGAGAACGAAGATATCCGCCGAGCAAAGCAGCTCATGTGGATTCGTGACGAATCCTGGAAACCTGATTCTGCCGCCGAGGTGCAGTTCGCTGGTTAACCGTTCGGTCTTCACCCTGGTCCTGCCCTCACCCGCAAGGATGCAGAATACTGAATGATCATCCCCGAGAAGCGAAAGCGCGCAGACGAGTGTTGCCTGGTTCTTGTTGGGTGTGAAGGCTGCAAGGTTAACGATGAGGAGAGCATCGTCCGGGATGCCGAATCTGCTTCGCAGCCCATGATCTGCCGACCATGATATAGCAGGAACTCCGCTGTGTACGATACTGATCATCTCCTGTGGGATTCCCGAATCAATCATCACACCGGCAACGGTTCTCGAGATGCAGATGTACCTGGTTGCCTGCTTCATTTTCCACCTGGACAGGGGATTTCCGGATGGGTGAAATGCAACGCGTCTGCTCACGACAAGAGGGACTTTTTTGCCCATGAGAGCACCGGCTGACCAGGCATGAGCATGAGCTGTATGAGCATGAACGATATCGGGATCGAATTCCCTGATTACGGAACCCAGGTGCCGCATTGCGAGCAGGTCGGCTTCGCCTGCGAACCGGATCCTTCGAGAACGCCTTGGTTGAGCGTACTCGGCATCTGCAGGAATGATTATCAGGTTCTCTACATCCCTCTGTTCAAGCCCGTCTGCGAGATAGAAGAGCTGGTTCTCTCCCCCCCTCCTCATTCTTGCGGACGTAACATGAAGAACTCTCATCCGTTTCGCTGGCGTTCCATGAGCATTGCCCATTTGAGGAAAACGTAGTAAGCAGAGGTCGCGGAAGCTACCAGACCAGGGACTCCCTCCAGGAATCCTCCCCTGAGGATGTATGCAGTCAGCAATCTGGCTGAAGGTCTGAGAACGAGGCTGAGGTAGTCCGAGCGTCTGCCCTGTGCAAGCATGTCATCAGCCCACAGGGAACAGTAGCGGTTCATCCTCTCCATGTGTTCGGAAACCGATCTGTAGGAGCGGTGTTCGATGCAGCCGGATCTGATACGCCCCGGAGATCCCATCGGGATGAATTCCTCGTGAACACGGCGATCGGATACCTTAACCGAGCCGCGTTTCCAGAATCTGAGAGTGGTCTCCCCCATCCATGGGCCGAAGCGAAGCAGCCTTCCCATGTAGTAGGTCCTGCGATGAAGCTTGTAGGCACTCTTGTCGGGCTCGAGAACGGATATGGCGTTTCTCAGTTCCGTATCGAGATTCTCATCAGCGGCAAGGACCAGAATCCAGTCTCCCGTTGTCTTTTCGATTGCATAACGCCACTGACTGGAATATCCCTCAAATGATCTGACGATGACCTCCGCACCGTTTTCCTCGGCGATTCTGCACGTGGAATCAGAGCTTCCCGAATCGACAACGATCTTCTCGAAATCGTCAGGAACGCTCGAAAGGCAACGGCCAATGTTATCTTCCTCGTTCAGCGTTATCACGGCAAGCGAACGTTTCATCCAGCCTCCGGAAGTTATTGGAGTTGAAGATAGGTCACATTCCGGGGTTCAGCAACCTTGGCCGGACATCGTGGAAAAACGTATGTTCCACCCCTGTTGCAGGAAGAGGGGGAGACTCTGTATACAAGGGTAAGGATATCCGGTTTCACGTTCGTCCGCGACGCCATCAGACTTGATTACCCGATAGTGGAATCGATCAGGTCGATTCTGCCTATCGTCGACGAATACATCGTCAACGTCGGTGATTGCACGGATGACACCCTCGATCTTATCAGGAGCATCGACGACTCCAGAATCAGAATCATCGAAACGAAATGGAATCCCGACCGCTTCGTGAGAGGTGCGACAAACGCTGATCAGACGAACATAGCACTGGAACACTGTACACATCCCTGGTGCATCTATCTTCAGGCAGACGAAGTCATCCACGAACAGGATCATTCCAGGATTACCCGGGCAATCGAATCGTGCGACGGCAGGCAGGATGTTGACGGTCTCCTGTTCCACTACAACCACTTCTGGGGAGACTACACCAGAGTACACAGAAGCCATAACTGGTATGACAGGGAAATCCGGGTGGTTCGAAACGATCCGTCCATTTTAAGCTGGAAGAGCGCCCAGAGTTTCAGAAAGAACGGGCAGAAGCTGGGAGTTGTCGATTGCGGTGCTGAGATATACCACTACGGCTGGGTAAGACATCCCGAAGTAATGAGCCGGAAATCGAAGGCTCTGGACCGGCTCCATCACGACCAGGAATGGGTGGACAGGAAGTATGCAGGCGGTGATATACCCTGGGACTACGGTCCACTCGATCGAATACCGCTGTTCGAGGGAACACATCCTGAGGTCATGGCTGGAAGAATAGGAGAAAAGAGCTGGGATGCCGGTGACTACTCCGACGGAGAGAACCCACCGGATCACGAGCATCTGCGTCTTTTCCCCAGAATACACTCAGCTCTCGAGCGGTTTCTTGGCAGGAAAATAGGTGGTTACACGAATTGGAAGCTGATCAGGTAGAAGGTCCTGGTCATCATACTCGGGGTGATGAACGTAAGCTCACACCCCAATCAATTGGAGGATATAGATGCCAGTCCCATTCATGGATCTCAAGGCTCAATACCGGAAAATCGCACATGAGATCAAACCGGAGATAGAGGATGTCCTTGACAGCTGCTACTACGTTCTGGGCCCGAAAGTAAAAGCCTTCGAAGAGGCATTTGCGGAACTGACCGGTGTGAAACACTGCATAGCCGTCTCCAGCGGGACAGCAGCCGTTCATTCGATGATCTGGGCAACGGAAATGCCTGCAGGCAGCGGTGTGCTCGTTCCACCCAACACGTTCACAGCATCCGTCGAGGGAATCATTCTGGCAGGTCATGTTCCCGTTTTCGTCGACGTGGATCCACTCTCATGGAACATCGATCCGGACAGGATCGAGAGCCTGCTGTCCTCCTGTTCTGGTCCAGGTCTGCCCGATCCGAAAACGGGTGCAGAGATTCGCGGAATTCTGTCAGTCGACCTGTACGGGCAACCTGCGGACTACATCAGGCTCGAGCAGATCGCAGATCGTTACGGTCTGATGCTTTTCGAAGACGCATGCCAGGCTCATTGCGCAAGCAGACATGGCCGGAAGGCCGGCAGTTTCGGGGATGCCGCAGCGTTCAGCTTCTATCCCGGAAAGAATATGGGGGCATACGGCGAAGGCGGAGCGGTTACAACGAACTCTGACGATATCGCAGCAAGGGTCAGAGCAATCAGAGACCACGGCTCGCGCGAGAAATACTACTACGACATGATCGGCCACAACTACAGGATGTCAGCCTTCCAGGGAGCCGTACTCGGTGTAAAAGTGAACTACATCGCTGAATGGACAGCCTCCAGACGAGCCGCTGCTGTACTGTACAGAGAGCTGCTCGAAGGTGTTCCAATCGAGGTTCCGGTTGAATGCGGAGATGCAGAACACGTCTACCATCTCTTTGCCTTGCACACGCAGAAAAGAGATGATCTACGTAAGTACCTCTCCGACAGGTCCATTGCTTCCGGTCTGCACTATCCCTTCCCACTTCACGTGCAGAAGGCATATGGTTATCTTGGCTATGCTGAAGGGGATTTCCCCGAAGCCGAAAAGAACAGTGCGCAGAACATCACTCTGCCGATGTTCCCCGAGATCACTCCGGAGCAGCAGAGGGAAGTTACCGACGCGATAGGGGCTTTTTTCAACGGGGGTTGATATTGTCTCGCAACAGGATTCTCGACATCGAGAGGATCTATTTCTTTGTGGCGGTGGCTACGGATTTCCTGATACTCGGGGGATCGATATTGCTGGCGGTACTCGTACGATTCGGCACGGTCACCAGGTTTCCGCCATCCACGTTCATCGGAACCTGGGCTTTCTTTGCGCTGGGTGTTTTCATCTCCTCGAACGTTGAGCATCTGTACGAGTTGAGAACAACCGTCAACAGAACGATGCATGTGTTCAGGATGATCAGGCTGGTCCTTGTTACCTCGGCGCTCTACGTGATCCTCTTCTTCCTGCTGCATTTCCCGAGGGGGATATTCCTCGACAGCAGAATCGCAGTAGTACTGCTCATGCTGTTCTGGGCGGCTGCATGGATCCCTGTTCGAACGATCATCCTGCCACATTTATTTGCTGCTGCAATGCTGGCAGCGAGACACAAGCCTTTGAATATCATGCTGATAGGACCAGGCAAATCCATCAGGCGAATTACTGATATGCTCAACAACTCACCCGTCTACCGACGAATCTTCTCAATCGGCGAATGCGATATCGAGCTTCCGAACGACCCCGAGCAGATTTTCGATATCTGTTCGGAGAAGACTGAAATCCTGAATGCCGAGGAATTCGCGATAGTATTCGACGAGCACGAATTCCCTGTGATCGCCGAATTCTCTCAGAAGTGTTACCACCATGGAGCATTGTTCGCTATCTACTCGCCAAAGGTCATGGATCTGAGGTACTTCGACCCATGGCTCAGCCTCTCAGATATCGGAGCGGTTACCTTTTTCGGCGGCAATAAAGAGTTCAGCAGAAAGATCCTTGTCAGGCTCACTGACATCATTGCTGCACTGATCGCGCTCATCCTGCTGTCTCCCGTACTGCTCTTCACAGCCATTCTTGTCAAACTCACCAGTAAGGGGCCTGTCTTTTTTCATCAGCCCAGAATAGGGCTGAACATGAAGAGATTCGAGTTCTACAAATTCCGCTCCATGCTCCTCGGTTCTCCCGTCGACATGAAAGTCCACAAGGAATACTTCAGGAAGTATGCCAACGGCAGTGCAGCAAGCGATGACGGTAAGATCTACAAGCTCGATCAGTCATCCAGGTTCACTCCTATCGGCCGATTCATGAGAAAGACATCCATCGACGAACTTCCGCAGCTCTTCAACGTACTGCGGGGAAGCATGACGCTTGTGGGACCAAGACCATGCATCGAATACGAACTCGAGCACTACAGTGGCTGGCAGCTGGAACGTTTTTCCGTGAAACCCGGTCTCACAGGCATCTGGCAGGTCTACGGGAGAAGCAGGCTGCCATTTGACACAGCGCAGTTCCTGGATTTCCTGTACACCATCGATAGATCCTACCTGCTCAATCTCAGGCTGATCCTGAAAACTTTTCCAGTAATATTCCTAGGCAGGGGTGGGATTTAGTGCCTGGCCCGTAGATTTACGGGTTTAACGATTGAAGACCCTGGTGTGCTCCAGTATCCAGAACGCCACGACGCTCTCCGGCGTACCGTCGCGAATCTGATTCAGCACGGTGAACATGTCCTCTCTCCCGAGGACGAGAACCGCTCCCTCGATGTTGACCTTCAGCCCGACCACTTCCCATCCTGATGCAATACTGTCGGCAAGAAGAAAGAAGACACCTCCGTAATGCTTCAGCAGGGAGTCTCCTTCGGCAAGAGAGCCTTCTATCTCCACAACGAAGGTCGAATCGGCGAGTACGGCAGACAATGCGGGAACTCCTCTGGAAGCCAGGTCATCGATTACGTATCCTGAAGAGAGTATTGAAGCGGCTGCCATCAGGATCAGAGCAAGTTTCACAAAACCTCCAAGGAAGCAATCTATGCTTCTCTAACCGAATGGAAAGATAGGATATCAGAGTTACAAATAACGAAGTCGAATGCAATTGGGAAGTACCTGATTCCCCAGCCCATGGTGGATGGACCAGGATTGAATGCCGTCATGTATATCACTATATTCCTGTCATGAGTTGTTTACTGTCTGTATTAATCTGCCTCATGCAGCATCCTGCTGCGCCGGATAGTGAGGAAATCGCTTTCATCTCCCTGATCGACAGGATGGACAGAGAGATGTCAGGCCTGTTCGACGGATACCTCGAAGCGGTACCGGAATGCCCTGTTCTCGAGGACACACCCATCAGGATATGGCTGCTCGACCTGGCCTGGTTGAGAGCATCCGGCACTCTTACAACCGCCAGGGCTTTTTCTTCGCCCGACGATTCAGATCTGGAGGAGGTCTGGCACACATACATCGCCACTTCTGCGGACTACCTGAAGTGCTTCAGACATGTTAGGAATATTTACGCGAGAGGTTTTCTCCCCGATACTTCCCTGTCGATTGACCTCGAGAGAATGCTTTTCAATGCGGACAGCATCTGGCAACTCTCAGAGGAAGCTCTTCTCAACACATTCGCTGAAAAGGAACCATGATGAGCTCGAAAAAAAGAGATGAAGGATCCACGACGGTTAAAACCGGTCACGCGCAGATGCTCAAGGGCGGAGTGATAATGGATGTCGTCACTCCGGATCATGCCAGGATTGCACAGGATTCAGGAGCAGTAGCCGTAATGGCCCTCGAACGAGTTCCAGCAGATATCCGTGTGCAGGGCGGCGTGGCCAGGATGTCGGATCCCGATATGATCAAAGGGATTCAGAAAGCGGTGACCATACCGGTGATGGCAAAATGTAGAATCGGACACTTCGTCGAAGCACAGCTTCTCGAGGCTCTGGATGTAGATTTCGTGGACGAATCGGAGGTTCTCACCCCTGCCGACGAGAGTCATCACATCGAAAAGTGGGAATTCAAGGTTCCCTTCGTCTGCGGCGCTACGAATCTTGGTGAGGCATTAAGGCGAATCGGTGAGGGTGCCGCCATGATCCGGACCAAGGGTGAAGCAGGAACAGGCAATGTCGTCGAAGCGGTAAAGCACGCAAGGTGTCTCCTTGGCGAAATACGAAAGATACGGTCGGCGCCTCTTGAAGAGCTGAGTTCGCTGGCAAAGCAGATGGGCGCTCCCATCGATCTTGTCAGGATAGTCCATGAGACAGGACTACTTCCCGTTGTGAACTTTGCTGCCGGCGGAATCGCTACTCCTGCCGATGCCGCATTGATGATGCAGCTCGGGATGGATGGTGTGTTCGTAGGAAGCGGCATCTTCAAGAGTGGCAACCCTGAAAAAAGGGCAAAGGCAATAGTCGAGGCAGTGAGCCAGTTCGATAAACCAGAAGTTATTGCAAGGGTATCGGCAGGTCTCGGAGAAGCCATGGTCGGCATAAACATCTCCACTTTATCCCCCGATGAGCGGATGGCTGGAAGGGGCTGGTAGACCCTGAGCAGGGCCAGAATTGGCGTTCTTGCCCTTCAGGGCGGGGTTGTCGAGCATACCAGGATGCTCGAGAGTCTTGGTTTTACAGCCCTGCACGTCAGGCTTCCCGAAGAGCTTTCAGACGTACAGGGGCTGATCCTCCCCGGTGGGGAATCAACGACACTTATGGCCCTTCTGAACAGGTGGCAGCTCACCACTCCGCTGAAGCGACTCGCAGAAGCAGGATTACCGATTCTGGGAACCTGTGCAGGAGCAGTACTGCTCTCATCATCCGTTTCGGAAAGGGAGCACGAGATCGACCAGGAGTGCCTGGGACTGGCCGACGTCGAAGTGATCAGAAACAGGTTTGGAAGACAGACCCGGAGTTTCTCCGAGCTGCTTTCAGTAGAAGGACTGAGCAGCCCTTTTCAGGGGATATTCATAAGAGCACCCCTTCTGCTTCCCCTCTCCCAGAGAACCCTGGTGCTGGCCGAAGTCGATGAAGGTCCCGTCTTCCTTAGACAGGGAAATCTCTGGCTCACATCCTTCCATCCGGAGCTCACGACGGATAACAGGATACACAGGATGTTCATCAAGGAATCCGGTATTGCCGCTTCAATCTGACACAAGATGTGTTGACTGCTTTCGCAGTGGATTGCGCGGATTCCTCTCGAGGTCCGGTATCGGAGGGGAGAGAGCCTTTGAGCTTCTAGAGGGTTACATTCAGCGAATCGCTTCCGGACTCGATGGTAACCCGCCCCCCGTAGCAGGGGCTCCGGTTTACAGAGAGATAAGAGGCCTCTCCGGAGAAACTGACATCTACCTGCCTGAAAAACACCGCTTTACGGATATGCTCCTCGACCGCAGATCACAACTGATCAGAAGGTTCAACACAGAAGACAATCCCCTTACAGCAGCCCTTAGAGCATCGACATGGGGCAATCTGATCGATGTCGCCCAGGGAAAGGAGCTGCTCGGGGAAAAGGAATTGCTCGAGCTGTTCTCCGTTCCTCTTTCCGTAGACCACACAGGGGATTTCCTTGAAAAGCTGGCCCATGCACGGAGCATGGTTATTTTCGGAGACAACGCTGGAGAAACTGTGCTGGACAGGCTGTTCCTCGAGCTGCTGGAGTTCCCCGGGCACGTGTACTACACCGTTCGACCCCTGCCCATGCTGAATGATGCGGTGAGATCAGATGCAGAGCGTGCCGGTCTCGATGCATTCTGCACCATCGTGGATACCGGTTACGATGCCCCCACGATTCTTCCACAAATGGTTAGCTCACATCTTGCATCCCTGCTGGATACAGCGGACCTCATCCTCTCGAAGGGACAGGGAAATCTGGAGGGGTTGTTTGGTGCGAGAGATCCCAGATTGTATTATTCCTTCGTAGTGAAGTGCCCTGTCATTGCCGATGCGGTTCACCTGCCCGAGGGCAGCGGAGTCTTCGCTTCCAGTGTTGATCTGCCAGGGAAGGATTTCTGACATGCCTATTTACGAGTTCTTCTGCGGAAGCTGCAACATGATCTACCAGTTTCTGGTCAGGACATCCGGCATGGACATCAGACCGGCGTGCCCCAGGTGCGGCAGCACGGAACTGGAAAGGGTAATGAGTACATTCTCGACATCTTCGAGTAAAAGCTCTGGAGAAACGTTCGACGACACAGCTCTGGCCGGATTGGATGAGAGCGATCCCAGATCGATGGCAAGGGCAATAAGGAGTATGGCTGACGAGATGGGTGAAGACCTCGGTCCAGAGCTCGAAGAAGCGATATCCAGACTGGAAGCAGGGGAAGACCCCGAAGAGATCGAACGCTCTCTAGAGGAATCGGGGTTTGGTGAATCCGCTGGTGCTCCAGGGCACGACCCGGGATTGTACGATATCTAGCCGTCTGGTTCATCTTCCTCCTCCGGGATCGATTCGCCTGAACACTTGAACCTTCTTTGCGCGCCAAACTGACTCACGACTAGGCTCTGTTTCCTGCCTTTGATGGCTGCAGCAATGGAGAGTTGACTCTACAGGGTTGCAGTACAATTATTTCGATAATTCAGGAGTACAACCATTCAAATTGGCAAATCGTATGCTTATTAAGGGTGAGTAAGTTGAAGTACATCATGGAAAGTCAGCGTTGAATCGTTAAGAGAACTGATGAAAGGAGTCATCAAATGGCAGGAATCAAGGTTCACCCGCTCTTCGACAGGATCCTGGTCAGGCGAGAGGAACCAAGGGAAGTCGTGAAGGGTGGAATAGTCCTTCCCGACACGGCGAAGGAGAAACCACTCGAGGGCACAGTCATCGCCGTTGGCGAGGGCAAGAGGAATGATGCCGGCGACGGTTTTGTCGCTCCGGTAATCAAGAAGGGTGATCGTGTACTCATAGGTAAGTACTCCGGCACCGAAGTAAGAATAGATGACGAAGACTACGTAGTCGTCAGAGAAGACGACATTCTAGCCATTCTGAAAGCCTAGTGGAGGAGCATCAATGGCAGCAAAACAGCTGAAATTCGACCAGGACGCCAGACATGCCATTCTCGTTGGCATCGAAAGCCTGTCCAGGGCGGTAAAGGTTACGCTCGGCCCGAAGGGCCGCAATGTAGTTCTCGAGAAGAAGTGGGGCAGCCCTACGATAACAAAGGATGGCGTTACGGTTGCCAAGGAGATCGAACTTCCGGACAGGTTCGAGAACATCGGCGCACAGCTCATCCGGGAAGTGGCAAGCAAGACCAGTGATGTCGCAGGTGACGGAACTACTACTGCTACGCTTCTTGCCGAGAGCATCTATCGTGAGGGTCTCAAGAACGTCACAGCCGGTGCGAACCCCATGGCCCTGAAGAGGGGTGTCGACAAGGCGGTAGCAGCCGTTGTCGAGGAACTCAAGACCTTTTCGAAAGAGGTCAAGGGCAGGGAAGAGATAAAACAGGTCGCCTGCATCTCGGCAAACAACGATTACGAGATCGGTGACATCATAGCAGATGCGATGGAAAAAGTAGGTAAGGACGGCACCATCTCAGTCGAAGAAGCCAAGTCGATGGACACGACTCTCGATGTAGTCGAGGGAATGCAGTTCGACCGCGGCTACCTCTCCCCCTACTTCGTTACCGATGCCGAAACAATGGAAGTTGTTCTGGAGAAACCCTACATCCTCATACACGAGAAGAAGGTATCCAACCTCAAGGATCTCCTTCCCATACTCGAAAAGGTTGCCCAGATGGGCAAACCCCTCCTGATAATTGCAGAGGATGTAGAGGGTGAAGCACTTGCTACGCTGGTCGTCAACAAGATGCGTGGAATGCTTCATGTTGCGGCAGTCAAGGCTCCCGGATACGGCGATCGCAGGAAGGCAATGCTCGGTGATATCGCTGTCCTCACGGGCGGCAAATCCATTACCGAGGATCTCGGTATCAAGCTCGAGAACATCACCGTCGACGATCTCGGCACCTGTGGTGTCGTGAAGATCGACAAGGACGACACGACCATCATCGAAGGCGGAGGAACCACCGAGGCTATCCAGGGGCGCGTTGGCCAGATCCGGAAGCAGATCGAGGACACTACTTCCGACTACGACCGTGAGAAGCTTCAGGAGCGCCTTGCCAAACTCGCCGGTGGTGTTGCCCGAATCAACGTCGGAGCAGCAACCGAGACCGAGATGAAGGAAAAGAAAGCCCGGGTCGAGGACGCCCTTCACGCAACGAGAGCAGCCGTCGAAGAGGGAATCGTTCCAGGAGGCGGAACCGCTCTGATCAGATGCGAGAAAGCACTCGAAAAACTCGACGTAACAGGCGATGAGGAAATAGGGATCGACATAGTTCGCAAGAGCCTTGCCGAACCTCTTCGCCAGCTCGCAGTCAACGCCGGACTCGAAGGAGCCATCGTGGTCGAAAAGGTTCGCTCGATGGATCTCACCGGCGGTATCGACCTGCAGGATAACGAGTACGTCGACATGTTCGAGGCAGGTATTGTCGACCCGACAATGGTTACCAGGACAGCGCTGCAGAACGCTTCGAGCATTGCAGGGCTCCTGATAACGACCGAGTGCATCATCACGGAAATACCAGAGCCCGAGAAACCAATGCCCGGTGGCGACATGGGCGGTATGGGCGGCATGGGAGGCATGTACTAGAAGTACGTCAGGTCTTCCGTACAGAAGAAGCCCGGGATATCCCATCCCGGGCTTCCCTGTACGAGTGCCTTGCTCGGAAGCCTATTGAGGTGGAACCAGGTTGAAAGGCACGGACACGTCGAGATTGCTCGTCTGTTCAGGTGAGGATCCGAAATTCAGCGAGGATACGGCGGACTGTATCGTGGCCTGAAGACTGACCAATTCCCCCGGTGCGGAGACGGAGACGTTAACAACCGAGCCACCCGGCGTAATGGAAAAGTTTATGTATACGGTCCCGCCAGCCATCGGATTCGTTCTCAGGAGGCTTTCGTAAGCTGTCTGGACACGCATCTTGATGACGTTGATCTTTCTTCGGATGTCGGACATGTTCCTGTGGCCGAGATCAATCGCTTCACCTGATGCGCTGGCGCTGAACGTAACCTGAGCAGCCTGGTGGACAGCCGACATCTCGCTTGAAGATACGGTCTCAGCACTTCCCGCGACTCCCCCGCCAGCACCGACCAGCCCACTGATACCACCAGAGCCGCCGCCGCCGCCGCCGGCGACAAGACCTTCACCCGTCTGTCCGGATGCAAGGCCCAGCCCGGAGCCGGCAGCAGTCTGGAGGTCGGCAACGAAGCCTGCTCCGCCGCCGGAACTGCCGGTTCCATACGCCGCGAAACCTATGCTCTGGAGGACATCGTCTGCCGCCGCAGCGCCCGCTGCGACACCTGCCGATGGACCATCGCCGCCTGCAGGACCTCCGCCGCCCGTTCCGACGGAAACAATCTCCGCAGGCAGGTCTGAAATGACTTCCTCACCAATACCCTCGGCCTGCGGTGTAGTTTCTGATAACGTTGCGACCCTGGCACTAGGAGCCCTTCTCAGTATCTGTGTCTTGCTCTCGTGAGTAACCATGATGACCCTGTCGCACACGGCACCGAGTAGCAGCGCGGCAGACAGACCCAGCCCGAGA
>CBDUZS010000033.1:0-28003 GCA_965371785.1 uncultured bacterium | reverse complement strand
ATTCCGTTACTGAATACATCCGTAACCAGAAAAGGTCTTCCCGAGACATCGTTGACGGAAGTAGGGAGAGGGACCGGTTTCTGGCCGATTTCACTCAACTTCAGTCTCGGTAAAGAGGCAAGCGCCTCCGGGCTGTCAGGGGTTGCCTGCATGTGCACGAGTGCTTTGGCGTCGTCGACAATGCTTGCCAGATCTTCTGCCGTCAGGCTCTTCTTTCTCAGCGCCATCGCTTCGGTGAACTCATTTTCCTTTCTGGAAGCCAGCTCTTCGTCGGGGTAGAAAGTGAGAGCGATGTTATGGGGATTGTCCACTATCTGGCATCTGAGATTCTCTTCCAGGAAGCCCGGTTCCTTCCGGAGAGTTTCTCTGAGCGAATCGATATGTTCGTTCATCCGTAACCAGTAAAGTGGATCGTTTCCAGCAGTCCAGGATCTGTAGACCCTGTCCATCAGCCTGAACGGCCAGGCGCTCTTGATCTCCATAGAGGCCAGCTCCAGTCTGTGAACGCTGGCATCGATCCTCTTCCCGTCGAGTCCGCTTTCGAGAATCTGCGAGAGAGTCGATCTGATCAGATTCGCAACCTCGCTGCATCTCTCTCTTCTGATACCCTTGAGACCTACAGAGAAAAGAGTCTCTCTCCTGTCAACGTCATAGCCCGAGCATGCAAGACCCTTTCCGAGACCTGAGTCTATCAGTGCCTTCTTGAGCGGGGCGGCATCACTTCCCAGCAGATAGTCCTCCAGAACCTGCATCGCCAGGATTTTTCCGGCATCGACAACCTCGTTTGTCAGCCAGCCGAGGACTACAGCCGACTTGTCCGATGAATCCTCACCCGGCATCGAAGGAGTCGGGACATCGAGAGAACGTGACCGGCTCCATCTGGGTTGCAGCGTCACGGATGTGTCGATCTCCATTCCCCCGAAGCGTGAGAGGTACAGCTCGTCCAGAAATGCCAGATGCTCCTCGGTGGGAATGTCTCCGTAAAGGAAGATGTAGGAGTTGGATGGGTGGTAGAGTTTTTTGTGGAATCGCACGAATTCTTCGTACGTCAGATCAGGAATCCTGTCCGGATCTCCTCCCGAATCATGGCCGTACACGCTGTCGGGGAAGAGGCTCGATGAGAGCACCTCCGCCATTCTCTCCTCCGGATCGGAATACGCCCCCTTCATCTCGTTGTACACTACTCCGTTAACGATCAAAGGACTTCCGACATCGCCCGGTGTTGAAAAATCCAGGTGATGACCCTCCTGCATGAAATGCAGCCTGTCCAGTCTCGGAAAAAAAACGGCATCACAGTAGACATCGACCAGATTGAAGAAGTCTTTCCGGTTCTGGCTCGAACAGGGGTAAAGGGTTCTGTCCGGATACGTCATGGCATTCAGGAACGTGGACATACTGCTCTTCAGGAGTTCGGTGAATGGATCCCTGAGGGGAAATTTCTCCGAACCGGAGAGAACCGTATGCTCCAGTATGTGCGGTACTCCCGTACTGTCCGGTGGTGGTGTTCTGAAGCAGATGGAGAAGAAATTCTCCCTGTCGTCGGTCAGCAGATGAAGAAGCCTGGCACCCGACTGAAGGTGTTTCGCCTCGAGAGCAACACATCTGATTTCGGGGAGCTCGATTCTCCCGGTCATCTCGAATCCATTGAGTGTTTTACCCTTGGTCACTTTTAAGCCTCTCGATGGCGGATTGGGTTTAATCGTTTCGTCGATTATACAGTACACGTTACCGGAAGATGAGATCGCCGGTTAGTCCTTTAGCTTCTTTCGTGCGCCGGCACCGACGACCAGAAGAGAAGCCCCGGCGCCTCCGATAAGGATAAACTGTATCTTTTCGTAAGTCCCAGTACCCTTCAATGCAATCGAACAGGCAATAAGAACAAATCCCCAGATGCATGCGTTTACGATTATGGCAATACCCTCTCTCTTCATCGCATTTACCTTTCTTTGAAATCCAGTGCTGTAACCGGCAGCCTGATTCTGTTCCGGAAGATCGCTGGTCAGGTCAGCTCTTCTGCTTGACAGCCCGATTAGCGACTCTGATCCCGAGGAGTCTTCCGGTCTCCTTGTCCTGGTCGTTCGGCGCTTCCTCCGGAGGTTCCTGCATGGCCTGACCCGCGGCACCGAAGTAGAAACTAAGGCGGTTGATGCCTTTGTCGTTGAAAGGTGTCTGATCCTGCCCAATCCAGATCATTCCCTGTTGCATGGCACAGATAGCCATTGTCGTCAGAGCGTTCAGTTTATCGCCGCTTGGCCCTGCGGAGACCGTGAAGGCTGAAGCTACCTTGTCTACCCATGCCCTCGAGAAGTAGCGATCTGCCGTCGCATCCAGAAAGGACTTCATCTGCCCGGAAACGCAGCCCATGTAAGTTGGAGAACCGAAGATGATGGCGTCACTCCGGTCCAGTATTTCCATAACCTTGTCGTTCTTCCAGCGACCGTCCACTATGTCCTTTCCATCGATGGCAATCAGCTGTGCTTCAACGTCATCAATGGATGAAGCACCGGCATGAACGGCTTCCGCCATCTTTCCGGTGTGTCCGGTTCCCGAGTGATATACAACCGTTACCTTTGTCATTCTGTTCTCCTTAGTAGTTGTACATAACATACAGGACTGTGGCTTATTGCCATCTATCCCAGTATCTTTTTCAGAGCCCCATAAGAGATGATGTCACTGATACTTTCGACGAATTTTATGTTCTCAGGTATGCTGCCGGCAAGTGACCCTCTCAGAATGACGGGGGTCAGACCAGGGTCCTCTGCTCCCCCATACGTGGACAGCACGCAATACTCTGCGTAAAAGCCGGTGAGGCTAATCCTTATCAAAGAGCCATCGCTTCGCGTCATCAATACTGTTGAAGAGGCGTACTATGTTTCCCTGGTTGATGAATACGGTCTCGAGGAAGTGGAATCTCGAGAAGGTTCCGCTTATGACGAGTGCCCGTTTCACAGCACGGGTTATTCCTACCTTCATGGCGCGCTCAGGCATGGAGTAGATGTCGACAATGGATCCCATGAGCCTTGCGTGACGCAGATCGTTCAGAATTCGTCTACAGCCGCATTCACTCAGACATTGCGCAACGTCTGCTGCCATGCTGTTGAAAGATGACAAATTGAATTCACCTTCTACGGAAACGTAGATACAGTCAGTTTTCTTATCATATTCTACTGAGTATGGCATGATCTCAATCCCGACAAAGATTATGTAACCGCTACATATCTCAGTAAGTAGATGCATGCACTTTTTAAATAAGTATTAGTCCTGTTACCGTGCTGTCAAGTTCTTGTTGACTTACGCGTACAGGGATCAGGCTTATTTTTCTAGTGGTTTATGGCAAAACCACCAGTCATAGCACTCGTATTCATCTGAACGTGTCCTGGCATCTTTTTCATTTGTTGGAGGTGGAACAATGATTCGATCACCAATCAGTTCGTTGTTCGGCCATCCGGCAGCAACTGCACCCTGTCGGTCAGAAATCTGAAGTGCTTTGACCGCACGAACGACTTCATCCATGTTTCGGCCAACTTCCTGTGGGTAGTACATGATGAGACGTACTATGCTTTTCGGATCGACGATGAATACCGCTCTTACAGTGTTGGTCCCTTTCCCCGGATGTAACATGCCAAGTTTCAGCGCAACCGAATCATTTGCAGCAACAATTGGAAACTTGATTTCTATGCCAAGTTCTGTTTTTATCCACTCAACCCATTTGATATGAGAGAAAACCTGATCGATTGACATGCCGATCAACTTGCAGCCAAGTTTCTCAAACTCCTCGTATCTTTTTTGAAAAGCCACGAATTCTGTTGTGCAAACAGGTGTGAAGTCTGCAGGATGGCTGAACAGCACAAACCAGTTACCTTTCAAATCGCCGGGGATATTCATTGGTCCGTGTGTTGTCTGAACGTTTAGTTCAGGAAACTCATCCCCGAGCAACGGCATGTTCACCTTTGTCTCTTCCATTATTCCTTCTCCTTTACTTACCGCAAAATATCTCATCTAGCAGGGTTAGGTGTCGCTTCAATGAGAATATCAGCCCTACCGTCATGCTGTCAAGTTCTTGTTGCCTCACGTGTACAGGGAGTTGAACAGATATGAAGCTCCGGAGAAAATATCGTTATGACCCGGGGGAATAACGTGGACAACGGAGAAGTTCCCGGATAGATTCACAATCGTGCCCCCGAAAGAGGTGAAGCCCTGAAAACAGTTGCCGTAACCGCAGCCGGGAAGAAGCTCGGTAAGACACTTGTTGCCTGTGCATTAATAAGTGGGTTTACCCGTGCTGGATTCGGAGTCTCGGCCTTCAAGCTGAGACCGATCGACTGCGAACGTGTCAGGATCAGGAGAGGAGCGGGAAGAAAGGGCTGCGACACGTACCGGTTCATCGAAGCAGGCGCCCTCGAAGCAGCGATTATTGACTTCCCTGATGGAAATGCTCTTGCCGCGGCAATGGAACCGCTTGTTTCCGGTTCCGATGTTATCGTGCTCGAGGGCGGGAGCGCCGTGCCGGCTCTCGATCCGGATCTTCTGATCTACATCGACGGCAATCTTGCTGAGCCCCTGCATTCAGACCTGCGGAAGCTGGCCGATATCAACGTTACGGGAGTCCCCGGGGAAGAACAGCTCGATCGGATAGCAGGCTTGTGTGAAGCGATTCTCTGGACGGGCAATAGGAATTCCTTCGGAGTGAACATGAAGTGCTGGATCAACCTCGGTGAGACACCCATCCTTGGAGAAGGCATCTGCCGGTTGCTTGCTGCAATTCTGGATACGGGTTCGATTCTCAGCGCCGCAGGCGTGACCGGAATTCCGTACAAACGTGCCTGGGTTCTTATCAACGAAGCGGAAGAGAAGCTCGGGGCAAGGCTTCTCCACAGCAAAAGGGGTGGGGTCGAAGGCGGCGGCAGCTCTCTCACAGTCCTTGGCAGAAATCTGCTGGCCTCATGGGAAAGGGCTGAATCCGCTCTGTCGAGTGTAATCGATTCGCTGGAGGTATGATGCTATCGAGTTCGGAAGCGAGAAGAGCGATCTTCGATACCGTAGAGAGATTCCCGCCAGAGTTGCTTCCCGCTGGATCATGTTGCGGAATGGTTCTCGCAGAGGGCGTTGAATCGGATATCGATATGCCCCCGTTCGACCGTTCGGCGATGGATGGTTACGCTATCCTCGGCGCTGGACCGCGGTTCAATCTCCTTCCCCCGATTCTCGCAGGCGACGGGAAGACTCGGGTGGTAGAAGAAGGTCAGGCCGCTCCCATCATGACCGGCGCACCCGTACCCGGGGGGGCCGACAGGGTGGTGATCGTAGAGGCGGCAACAGTCGATGGAGAACATGTCCTGTTCTCCTCGGATCCCGGACCCGGCGGAAACATCTGCAGGCAGGGGGAGGACATCCGGAAAGGTGACATTGTTTTACCAGAGGGCACTCACCTGGAACCTCATCATCTGGGTATCGCAGCCATGGCAGGTTTTGACACCCTCCCAGTTTATCGTAAACCGGGCGTAGCCGTCATGACCACAGGCTCCGAAGTCATTCCTCCGGCATCGAGCCCCAGGCCCGGCCAGGTGAGAAACGCGAATCTGATCCTGATGCAGAGTCTTGTAAGGGGAGCAGGATTCAGGGTTCCTCTCTCCCTGCACACCGCAGACGAACCTGTACTGCTTGCCGATTCGATGGGGCAGGCTCTGGGAGCGGCAGATCTGCTCCTCGTTGCGGGAGGGGTCTCCATGGGAACGCATGATTTCGTACCCGGTGTAATGGAGGACCTCGGAATCGATATCAAGTTCAGATCCGTTGCCCAGAAACCGGGGAAACCTCTGACGTTCGGTATCTCGAGCGATGGGAAACCTGTATTCGGACTGCCCGGTAATCCCGTGTCCGTCTTGATCTGCATCGAAGAATACGTGATTCCCTGCCTTCGCAGGATTGCAGGTTTCAGGAGTTACCGCAAGCGGGAATTTACCGGAGAGCTTCTTGACCCCCACCGCCAGAAAAGGGGAAGGACCAATTTCCTGAGAGTGCATGCTTCGGTCTCCGGGAGCGGCTGGATACTGAAAAAACCGGCGACTTCGGGCTCAGGGGATCTGATGAGCACGAGGGACGTGAATGCTCTTGCAATCTCCGATGCCGGACTAACATCCCTGTCGCGGGGAGAATCTCTTCCCTTCCACCTGTTGTCTTCCTTTGGCGGGGAGCTGGCATTCGAATGATAGACGGTCTCGGCAGGGATATCGATTACCTCAGAATTTCGCTGACCGAGAGGTGTAACCTCAGGTGTCTTTACTGCATGCCAGAAGAAGGTGTTCCACTTGTTCACCACGATGATGTCCTCTCGCTCGAGGAAATGTTCCATCTGGCCTGGCTCATGGTCGAGCATGCAGGTATCACGAAGATCCGCATAACTGGAGGCGAGCCGCTTGTCAGACAGGGTGTAGTTGCCGCCGTGACAAGCCTGTCAGCCCTCTCCCTTGATGAACTCGTCATGACTACGAATGGACTCCTGCTCCCGGAATTCGCTTCGGGGCTGGCGCGGGCGGGGCTGCACCGCGTGAACGTGAGCCTGGACAGCCTCAGGGATGAACGGTTACGGAGAATCACGCGAAGGGACATCAGCCTCGGGATGATCGAGGAGGGCATCCGGTCCGCAGTGGACTCGGGATTGACGCCGGTGAAAGTGAATTGCGTTGTGGTCAAAGGCATGAATGATGACGAACTCGTCGATTTTCTCGAATGGAGCCGTAACGTTGACGTTCAGGTGAGGTTCATCGAGCACATGCCGACCAGGCTGCATGGGAACGAGTTCGTTTCGGCAGACGAAATCCTGGAGAAGCTGTCTCCAGCCGGCAGGATCGAGGAGGTGGAAACGGGAGACTCGTCGACTGACAGGCTCTTCAGGATGGAAGAAAGCGGTATCCCCTTCGGAATAATCGCTCCATTCTCCCACGACATGTGCGGCAGGTGCAGGAGGCTCAGGCTCACGGCATGCGGGGAGCTGGTGACATGCCTTTCCGGTGATCACCGAGTGGATTTGAAAGAGCTGCTTCGAGGAGAAGAGGACGAAGCCGGAATAGTTATGGCGATCAGGCAGGCAATCGAAGAGAAACCCGCAGCCCACGGAGGATGCGGGCGTGTGGACATGTGGAAGCTGGGTGGATGACATGATGGATAGCAATGGGCTAACACATCTGGACCGCGATGGCAGGCCCTCGATGATCGATGTGTCGGAGAAGGAGCCCACGAAACGCTCCGCCCTGGCATCGGGAGTCATCACGGTCGGAGACAAGGTTATGAACGCACTTCGTGAACAGGGCTCCGGCACGAAGGGAGATGTTTTCAACACGGCCGTTATCGCGGGGATCCAGGCCGCAAAGCGTACGTCCGAGTTCATTCCTCTGTGCCATCCGGTTCCGATCGGATGTGTCGACATCTCCTTCCTTATCGAAGGGAACAGGATCACATCGATGTGCAGGGTTTGCGGAACCGGGAAGACCGGATACGAGATGGAAGCTCTCACGGGAGTCAGCATGTCTCTGCTGACGGTCTACGACATGACAAAAGCACTCGACAGAAAAATGGAGATAGGCGAAATCCGCCTGCTCTCCAAGGATGGCGGGAAGTCCGGTGAGTACACATGGAAGAAATGATCAGGGAGCGTCTCCGATTCGGGGTGCTCACGGTAAGCGATTCGACGAGCAGAGGTGAGCGGGAGGATCTGAGCGGACCCCTGATAATAGAGCTCCTGGAAAAGGCAGGTTACACGGGCTCGGGTTATTCCGTCGTTCCCGACGAAGCCTTCCTTATTTCACGGACTTTGACCGATTGGTCTGAAGAGGGAACGATTGACCTGATACTCACCACGGGCGGAACGGGTTTCTCACCCCGGGATGTTACACCCGAGGCAACGAAATCCGTTTGCGACAGGGATGTGCCGGGAATTCCCGAAATGCTCAGGTCCAGATCGGCTGAAGAAGTGCCTGCTGCATGGCTGTCACGAGGAAGCGCAGGTATCTGTAAAAAAACACTCATCATCAATCTGCCTGGAAGCTCGAAGGCAGTGAGGGAGTGCATCGGGTTCCTGCTTCCCATCCTGGATCATGCCCTCGAGGTTCTATCGGGCAACGTTACCCGTTGCGGAACCTGACTTTCGGAGGATCCTCGTGATTGAAAGATCGTGCCATTCCGTCTATCTCGTCGTAACGAAAACAGCTAATGACATGATCGTTGACCATGCCTACAGCCTGCATATGTGAGTAACAGATGGTCGACCCTGCGAACTTGAAACCCCTCTTCTTCAGCTCGCGGCTCATCGAGTCAGAGGTTTCCGAAACGGCAGGTATCTCGGACATCGAAGTCCAGTGATTCCTGATCGGTTTTCCATCTACGAACTGCCACATGTAATTCGAGAAACTCCCGAATTCTTCGGATATTCTCAGAAATGCTGCCGCGTTCGACACGGCAGCCCGGACCTTGAGCCTGTTGCGGATGATGCCGGGGTCTGAGAGCAGCCCTGATATCTTCTCCTCATCGTACATGGCCACTTTCTCCGGATTGAAATCGTCGAACGCCAGTCTGTAATTCTCACGCTTCCTGAGCACGGTCAGCCAGCTCAGCCCTGCCTGTGCTCCCTCCAGAACGATGAACTCGAACAGCTTCCTGTCATCCGTCAGGGGTACACCCCATTCTTCATCATGATAGAGCATCATCAGATCGTTGCCTTCAGACCATTCACATCTGCACAATGACATGTTAACAACTCCCCGCTAGAGAGAATTCGATGATCATCGCGGGACCGGAACACTGACTGGGGGAACATCTACGGTATATCGTATATATAGTCCACGGGAGGTATTTGATGAGAATTTTCTGTTTGCTGCTATTTCTGACCATACCGGTGGCTGCCGGAGACATCTTCGTAACGGAGTACGAGTACCAGGCAGACATCTCCGTGTACGTGGTCGACTACGAGTACCAGGCCGACATCTGCGTGTACGTAGTCGACTACGAGTACCAGGCGGATGACAGTGATGCGCTCTGGTTCTTCGTCGAGTACGAATACCAGGCTGATGTACCCGTCTACTACGTTGAATACGAGTACCAGGCTGACCTGAAAATCTTCTTCGTCGAGTACGAGTACCAGGCTGGATGGGAAGATGGACATCCCTGGAGGGAAAGGCTTCACTAGGAGCCGGTATTCCCGGAGCCGGGAGATCGAAGAACACACAGGCACTTCTGCAATATAATACCAATACCGCAAAAATAATAGCCACTCGATCGGAATAATAGTAAACAATATTGACATATTGTAAACTATCATTTATATATTCGTAGAACAAATCTCGATGAAAGGACAAACCATGGGTGATGAGAAACAGCAGATACTCAGGATGGTTGCCGACGGCATCATTACCGCGGAAGACGGGGTGAAGCTCCTCGAAGCCCTGGACAGGGGTGACCGTAAACGCAAAGATCACGAGCACATCCCACACAAAAAGCTGAAGAAACACATCATCATCGATGGGCTGGGCGACAAGCTTGCCGAGATAGGTCCTCTGGTAAGAACAGCCGTTTGCGAAGCATTCGTCGGAGTAGGTGAAGAGGATGATTCCGACGAAGAGGTGATCCACGAGAGCTCGTTCAGGGGGAAATACGAGAATTTCAGCGAGCCGGTGGAATTGTCTGAGAATACCGTCCTGCTGATCAGAAACCGAGGAGGAATGGGGTTCTCATCCGGGAACCTCGAACTCACCGGTGTCGAAGGCAACATCCTGAAATCCTCGGGAGGAAATGCGAAGATTGCAGGAGGCGGGGAGAGCTACTGCATCCGATGGAACAAGGGAAACCTCGCCCTGGAGATTCCCTCGGTGGTCGTGAGGGTTCAAGTCGATCTGAAGGGCGCAGAGGTAGCCGCGAGTAATATGTCCTCCGAGATCGACTTCAGGATAAAGGGTGGGAACATCTTCCTGGATGAGCAGGGAAACAGTTTCTCGGTCCGGACCATGGGCGGAAACGTATCGGTTGTCCTGACGGATTCATGGCATGGTGACTCAAAGGCAAGCACGATGGGCGGCAACATAGCACTCGTTCTACCCGACACGGTGTCTGCTGCGATAGATGCGGCAACAATGGGTGGACAGATCTCCACCGACGGAGATCTCGGTGACATCAACACTTCCGGCTCGCATGCAAGGGCCAGGGTCAGCGTTCTCATGGGTGACGATGAGGAACGAACCCGAATCAGCCTGAAGACGATGGGTGGAAACATCTCAATATCGGGGAAGGACTGACATGCCGGGATTGAGCATTCCTCCGAAATGTCCATCGTGTAACGGACCGATGGTCGTGGTGAAGCTGGAGTGCGCATCCTGCGGCACGGAAATCACCGGGGAGTACGATCTCTGCAGCGTCTGCAGGCTGGAGGGAGAAATGAGAGAGCTCTTCGACCTCTTCCTGGGGTCGCGGGGCAACCTGAAAAAGGTTCAACGGGACCTGGGAGTCTCCTACCCGACCGTACGCCAGAGAATAAGAGAGATGTTCGTCGCGCTTGGCCAGGAATCAGCACCTGTCGATCCCGCGGTCATTCTCGAGCGGCTCAGAAATGGCGAGATCGATATGGCAACTGCGGAGAAACTTCTTGCCGGGGAAGAGGGCTGATCACTCGCAGTCAGAACGTCCATCCCATGGTGGTTTTCTCGTAGACCCCTGACTCGAGAAGCTCCGTGTCATCGGCGACAACGTATTCCGTCATCCCGTGATACACCGAGTTGATTCCGATGACATCTTCAGCACGGCATGCGGTGTATATCACAAGCCAGGACTCATTCCACATTGGATTCGGGAAGACTGAGATGAACCTGAGCCGGCTTCCGGTCAGAACCTGACCGGTCCTGATCGACCCGTCGTCCCGGATCTCGACCGGCAGTTCATTGCTTATCTGACCGAGGTACCGATTCCCCTCCAGCGTTCCGTAGACGACGAGCACCGATCCGGAGAGATCTCTCGAAAGGGCTGCCGTGTCGGTGATGATCTCCGAGCCGGGCATGAACATGTCCCGGATCTCCCTTACGTAGGTATGCAGTGATGACTGGACGGCAGCATCCTGTTCCGCGGTGGGGAGTACGTACAGGCGCGGTCTGTCGAGCATGAGCACCGAGTTGATGTTCATTCCCGTCAGCCGGGTGTATTCACCCGTACCCACTTCTCTCACTTTCTCGAATGTCTCGAGAAATGCCGGGAAATAGTCCTCGAAACTGCCTTCTGTTTCCCTGTTCTGCTCGAAGAATATGAGATCCTCGTAGAGCGGCTCGATGTATGCGAACCCATTGCACAATTGCTGTTGTATCTCTTCACTTCCCGCAGCTTCCCCGTACTCGAGGGCAATCAGCCTTGCGGTTACGGCTCTGACCAGGTGTTCGTAGACACAGATCTGCCAGCTGCCATAAGCCTGGGCAGTCATGTTCTCCCGTAGCGGCTCGAAGAGAAGGGAGTACTCCATAATCCGCTCGGCGTAATCATCACATACGGGGTTAACGAATGAATGGGAGAACTCGTGCCACACGAAATGCCTGAGATGTCGTGCCGTGTGCTGCCCGATCTGGCTGGGGTGTACCTCATCCGGGACCATGATCGTGCAGTAGACATCCCAGGTTCCGTTCTGTGACGGGATTCGTGAACCGAATCCGAAAGAGCTGAGTGGTGCCGGCAGTATGCTGTAACCGCTGCGTGACATACCGAAGTACGATTCCAGCATTTCGATGTCATCGCCGCCGGTTACGCTCCAGAATAGTTCTGCCATCCTCGTGTATGCTTCACCGTGTTCGTTCCAGAACGTCTTGAAATCCGTGTCGGATGCGAAGCTCCGGAGAGCAGAAGTGAATCCGTCCAGGTTCTCCGTACCGCCTGCTCTCTCCAGAAGGTCGTTGCTCCACGGAACCTCCAGTTCCAGTTCGGGTGGATCTGACAGGTGCAGCATCGCCGTTACCGGAGCATCGAAACCGAATCCTTCCGCATTGAGCAGAGCTACCGTCCGCACTGCTTCGTGGTCGCGGAAACCGCCGAAATGCTCGAGTACTTCAGAACTGTACGCGGTTGAAGGATCACGTGAACACTCTGTGCCTGCAAGGAGCTGTACGATGTTCAGGAGTTCGACTCCCGGGTCGACGGTGATGCTCAGTCTGGAGGATGCTGCGCCCGCAGCATGTTCGGCTGCATCGTGATCAGGCGACCCGCATCCGGTATGAATCGAGATTGTCAGCGCTGTCAGGAACAGGCAGAAGACAACTCGATGCCGAGGCACTGGGCTTTTCAGCCCCCTGATATCAGGTGAATGATATCAAGGCTTGCGTTGTCGGGAATCGTCGCCGAGTCGTACTCCGATCTTCGGATCAGTCCGCCGTTGATCCTTACCACCAGGAGAGGAAAAATGTAATTCTTCTCACGGATTACATCCCTGACGGTTATCCCTTCGTACCAGGGGAATTCCTCACCGTTTACGATGATCATGTGCTTCCTTGCCATCAGCCTCCGTGCTGTCTTACAAGGTCCAGTAGGCCTGGAATCCAGTCGAGATCGAGTTCCGTCAGTTTCGCTGCGGTCGGAACCCCGTTGTGTGTCCATCCCCTTCGTTTGTAGACTGCATCGAGAAGTTTCTCGTAACGATTCTCCCTGTACTTCCTGAGAGCCGAGACCTTATCGGAGGAGGACATGTTTTCGATATCGATGCCTGCATCCTCCCGCAGCTGGGTGTCATATCTTTCCTGCCGGGATTCGTACTCGACAACGGTGACTGGACCGGCGGAACGATATGGAATCGCATCGTGCTCTCTTGTGCCGTATCCCATGAAAAGGGTGAAAACCCGCTGGAAGTTGTACACTTTCTCGGACATTCCGATAAGGGTTTCCATCGTCTGCGGCCGCCCGGTAACACCCTCGAAGAACTCACAGTAGTTCCTTACGTGTGCGGGTACCTTTGCAGGTTCTTCCGTTTCGGCGTTATCGGTTGGCTCGACATCGTTCCACGGGAGTTTGCAGAGGCCGCAGAGGCCGAACCAGGTTCTCCACATGGGGAAGTAGTGTAACGCTTCCGCCTTGTCCTCGAAGGAAGGAATCTGCTTGTTGACCATGTCCATGAAGATCAGCCAGGCTTCATCGTGCTGTGCGCCTTTCAGAGCGATTCCGTACCCTCCCTGCTGGGCAAGGGATTCTTTGGTCACGTATTCCGAGTATTCCATGCCCTTGGCTTCCATACCGATGGATTGGAGAAACCACGGATCTCCGTCGAAGTGCTCGGCAAAATATTTCTTCATGTAGCGTATGCCCTTGCCGGCAATGAGACCGAAGCCCTCACCCAGACCGATCTGGTGCAGTAGCTCGAGAGCAGCGTCCTTTGCGCCGAAGGGAATGTCCAGGCCGCTCGTTTTGTCCGTATCCAGGATGCCTGCCTCGAAGCATTCCATGATGAAAGCTGTCCCGGTTGCAAAAGAAATCGTGTCGATCCCGTAAGTGTCGCAGTAGAAGTTGTACTCTATTGCGAAATGGGGATCGAAGATGCCCATGTTCGACCCACCGGCGACCGTTTCATACTCCGGGCCATCGACGAGTACCCTTTGACCTTTGTAGGGGCCCGATTCGAGCAGGAAATTCTCGGCTGCCTTTGCGCAGGCCATGGAGCACCCCAGCCAGCAGCCGTCCGGTTTCCCCTGTGTGAGGTAGTTCTCGATGAAGACGTCTGAAGCGATTTCAGGTGTGTCGGGATGTGAGCCGAACCTGTAATTCTGCACCGGGAGCAGGTCGTAGGCATCCATGATCTCCGTCAGGTGGGCAGTGCCTACTCTTCTCATCTTGCACTGCTCGTCGTCGAGGAGGATCATCTCCCTCGTTACCCTCATTCCAGCACGCCTGATCATTCCCTCGTCGAACGGCTGGTTGGGGTCGTTGCACATGGTGATTGCGCCCGTCGGGCAGATCTCCGCACAGGCTCCGCATCCGATGCAGTGGGGCTGATCGTTGTCGTAGGGCATCATAACACTCCGGTCGGCTCCCCGGCCGGAGAAATTGATGATGTTCTCCCATATCCCCTGCGCGCAGATTCGCGCACACAGACCGCACAGGATACAGGCATGGGGGTTATCATCCTGAGCAGGATGGACGTAGTCCGTTTCACCGACTCCCGCTGCTCTGGCGAGGTCTTTTATCAACTGGACTTCAGGCCAGCGGGACAGCATCATCCCGAGGATTGAGCGTCTGGTTCCCGTAATCAGTTCCGACGAGGTAGTAACCTTCATTGGTTTTCTGACCGGATAGTTGCAGGATGTTACCAGTTCCGTAACGCCATCGGTTTCGACCTCTACAAGACAGAGCCGGCAAGCTCCATAAGGTTCTACGAGTTCACTGCTGCAGAGAGTGGGAACGTATATCTCGAGCTTCCTTACGGCTTCGAGAACGCTGGTGTCCCTTTCCACGTCGATGGATACGCCATCCACTTCAATGGTAATCAGGTTCCCTTCGGACATCAGTTCACCTCCACAGCGTTGAATCGGCATACATCGAGACAGATTCCGCACCTGATGCATTTCTCATCGTTGATCTCATGGGGTTTCTTGACCTCACCGGTTATCGCATCACTGGGGCACTGCCGGGCACAGATGGTGCAACCGGTGCAGTTCTCAGGGATGATGCTGTAGGAGATGAGGTCTTTGCATTTACCTGCAGGACATTTCTGATCTCTGATGTGAGCTTCGTATTCGTCTCTGAAGAACCTGATCGTACTCATGACCGGATTCGGGGCGGTTCTTCCCAGGGCGCACAGGCAGCTCTGCTCCATGGCGGCGCAGTAGCTCTCGAGGAGACCTACGTCGGATTCCTTTCCCGAGCCCTCTGTGATCCGTTTCAGTATCTGGCCGAGGGCGATCAGTCCCTCACGGCAGGGCGTACATTTGCCGCATGATTCATCCACGAGGAAATCGATGAAGTACCTTGCGATCTGAACCATGCACGTGTCTTCATCCATCACCACCATGCCGCCGGAGCCCATCATCGAGCCAGCCGCTGTGAGCGTGTCGAAATCCACTTTCAGATCCAGCTCGGCCGCAGGGAGGACGCCGCCGGAAGGTCCGCCGGTCTGAACACCCTTGAAGGCTTTTCCGCCGGGTATACCTCCCCCGATGTCGTAGATGATTTCCCTCAAAGAGATGCCCATTGGAACTTCGACCAGGCCGATGTTGCTGACGTCGCCAACGAGGGAGAAAATCTTCGTTCCCGACGATCCGTTCCAGGGATCTTTGCTTACGTCACCGGTGCCGATTGTGGCAAACCATTCGGGTCCTTTCTCCATGATCAGCGGTACGTTGACCCATGTCTCGACGTTGTTGTTGACCGTAGGCATGCCGCGGTAGCCCTTCTCGACGGTGAGTACGTACTTCGGAGTGGGTTCCCCGGGTTTTCCCTCCATCGAGGCCATAAGGGCAGTTTCCTCTCCGCAGACGAAAGCTCCGGCTCCTCTATGTATCGTGACATCGAACTCGAACCCGGCTCCGAGGATGTCCTTTCCCAGCAGACCTCTTTCCCTGGCCTGAGCTATTGCCATGGTGAGCCTCTGCATTGCTATAGGGTATTCCTTCCGGATGTATACGAAGCCCTCGGACGCACCTATGGCATAGGCTCCTATCATCATTCCTTCCAGAACGCAATGCGGATCCGCTTCGATTATCGAACGATCCATGAACGCGCCCGGGTCTCCCTCGTCTGCGTTGCAGACAACGTACGGTGTGTTCCCGGTCTCCCTGACCCTGTCTGCACAGGCATTCCATTTCACTCCCGCGGGGAATCCACCTCCGCCGCGTCCCCTCAGACCGGATCTTGTTACCGCCGATATGACTTCCGGGGGTTTCATCGTAGTGAGAACTCTGTGAAGCGTCTGGTATCCCCCTACTCTGATGTAGTCATCTATCTCTTCGGGATTTATCAGACCCTTGTGACGTAGAGCGAGCAGCTTCTGGCTGGAGAAGAACGGGATGTCCTCCATCAGGGGAGTCGGTACTCCATTCACCTCATGAAGAAGTCGCTCGACCGGAGTTCCGCCAATCAGATGCTTCTCGATTATTTCCGGGAGATCCTCCGGGAGGAGCTTCTGATAGAAAGTACCCTCCGGCTGGACAACCATGATGGGTCCCTTTGCACAGAAGCCGTTGCAGCCGGTGGGAACTACCAGGAATCTATCTGACAGGCTCCGTCGGTCGAGTTCGCTCCTGAGGTGATCGATCAGACTTACGGCGTTGTTCGCGACACAGCCTGTTCCGGCACAGACCATGAGCGCCGAGTCAAAGCCGTCATAATTCGTGCAGGCCTTCCGCTGCAGTTCCGCGAGTTGTTCTATGGTCATCGCAGCCTCCTACCTGTACGTCTTCAGAATATCGGGTACGAGGGAGGGGGAAACCTCTCCGTGCACATCGTCGCCGATTACAACCACTGGAGCCAGCCCGCAGGCTCCCACGCAGCGGACACCCGACAGGGAAAACCGGCCGTCCGGCGTGGTCCCTCCCGTGAGAATTCCCAGTTCACGTTCGAATGCGCTGAGAACTTCCGGCGCGCCCTTGACGAAACAGGCGGTACCCATGCAGACCGAGATTTCCTTTTCTCCCCTGGGAGTAAGGCTGAAAGCCTTGTAGAACGTGGCAATGTGATAGAGAACACCTCTGGGCTTACCGGTTCTGTCGGACACACGTTCGAGAGCATGCTGGGGGATGCACCGGAACTCGTCCTGAACATCCTGGAACATCTCGATCACGAAATCGGGATCGCCACCCCATTTGTCGATGATTGCGTCGACTTTCTCTCGATCAGACATGGCCACCTCCCTCCGTGGGTTCCTCCTGCCGGGAGATGGTCCAGACCGGTCTTGTGAATGGTGCTCTGACTACCAGAGCCTTCAGGCCCTTTTCCGCAAAGACGGATCCGGAACCTCCCCGACCCGCCTGCTTCACTCTCATGACACCTCGTCTCCAGTCCCACCAGGAGAAGTTGAGGCAGCCTATCCAGCTGTTCCGCGCGCCGCTGCCGGCAGATACCGTTGAAATGCTCCGCTTGGCATCAGCCGAATCGGAGTAGATCTCGGCAAGCTCATCGGAGGCAAGGTGCGTGTCGACGGAGAGAAGAGGGCTTTCGATGACGGATATCTCTCCGTTCATCCCGTCGATCAGGATTACGATGTTCTGTGGGCGCTTGCCGACTATCACCATCCCGTCGAAGCCTGAAAACTTGAGGAGGGGTCCGAAATGACCTCCAACGTTTGAATCGATCACCGAACCGGTCGTGGGCGAGATTGTGGTGACAATCGATTTGCCGGCTCCGGGAAAGGAAGCGGTTCCGCCAAGCGGCCCCGATGAGATGCAGATCGGGTTCTCGGGGCTGTCCCATTTAGTGTCCGGTGAGACCTCGTTCCACATCAGCCAGAGGTCGAATCCCTTCCCGCCTGTGAAAGTCTCTTTCATCTGCTCGGTAACGGGGATGATTCCGAACGAAGGCTCTGAGATATCGACTCTGAGGATCTCACCGGTATAGCCGTGAACGGCCGGTCTGGGTGAGTACTCGAATCTGGCAAGAACCTTCTGCGCGTCCAGAATCTCCTTTGAGGAGTGTTCCGTTCGTTCCATCTGAATCTCCTGGTTATAAGTATATATGCTTGTGATCCCGTAAGAATGAGCAAGAAGAAAACTACTTGCTGGAGATGTGTAATGCAAGACTTGCAGACATGTAGCTGCACGAATGCCAGAGGTCTGTTCTCGCCGCGATTTATCGCTGTATCACAACCGGAATGGTCTGGTCTCACCGATTCGCGTGCGGTAGAATAACCTCATGTGTAATGAGATGTTCAGCGACAATCCAACCGGTGTCTGCAGCGCCCTCGGCAGTGCCACCGTCGGAGTAGCCGGGGCCGGGGGGATAGGATCTAACGTATGCATCGCGCTTACAAGAGCAGGGATACGGCGCCTGGTCGTTGTCGACATGGACACCGTAGAGCTTCGGAATCTCAACCGGCAGCAGTACTACCTGGATCAGGTCGGAGAGGTGAAGGTGCAAGCTCTTGCAGAGAATCTGCTCAGAATAAATCCGGACCTCAGGATCGAAACCCATGAGATCCGAATCGAACCATGTAACGCCTGCAGTCTGTTCGAGGGTTGCGATGTTCTCGTAGAAGCCCTCGATTCGGAGAGGGAGAAGGTAATGCTTCTCGAAGCATGGCTCTCGGGAATGGGGGAAGTTCCCGTTGTCGCCTGCTCAGGTCTTGCCGGCTCCGGACGTACCGGTCTTCTGAAGGTTGACAGAAGGAACAACCTCACAATCGTTGGAGACCAGGCCAGCGAACTGGAATTAGGCACCCTTTCCTCTAGGGTGGCCATTGTCGCGAACATGATGGCAAACGAGGTAATTCAGTTGATGATCTGTTCAGAATAGGGAACAGGTTCCACGTATTGCCACTCCGAACGGGATTCGGAAGGGAGACATTAGTTGACGACAGAGATGATCGTTCACGGCGTTGAAGCGGTACTCCTTGGAATCAGTGTAGGCCTGATCCTCTGGCTGATCAGAAGACATGCCCCACGTAGCCGGCTGAAGCTCTGGGTTCTCCTTGCCGGTCTTGCCGGTGCACTCTACCTCGTGCTCAAGATGTTCGGTGTCCCGAGCGATTCCACCTTCACCCGAATCGTCCTTGCGGCAGCGATTCTTCTCACGTCCAATACCGTCCTCCAGTTCCTGAACCTGCTGCTCTGGGACTATCTGCTCAGGAAGCAGAGCGACATCGTCATTCCGCGGCTGGTGATCGACATGATAAACTTCGTAATCCTGGCGGTTATCGCGGTCGGGGTCCTGAACGGTGTGTTCGGAGTCAGACTGACCGGCTTTCTGGTAACCTCAACCGTTCTCTCGGCAGTCATCGGTCTATCGCTTCAGGATGTCCTCTCGAACCTGTTCGCGGGACTTTCTCTCCAGATGGAAAGACCGTACGGGCTTGGTGACTGGATACATGTCAGCGGGTACGAGGGCAGGGTGAGCCAGATGAACTGGAGAACGCTGACCATCAGAACGAGGAACAACGACTACATAGTCATTCCCAACTCCACGATCTCCAAGGAATGTGTAACCAATTACTGCAGACCCGATCACCTTCACATGGGTCATGCCGAGGTGGGCGTTGCCTACACGCATCCTCCAGGAATCGTGAAGAGCGTTGTCGCCAGGGCGGTCATGGAAACACAGGGTGTTCAGAAGGATCCCTGTCCGGACGTTCTGGTAACCGAATTCGATGACTACTCCATCAATTACGATGTGCGATACTGGATAACCGACTACGATCGAAAGCCCTTCATCGATGATGCCGTGAAGTGCAGGATCTGGTACAGTCTCCAGCGGGCCGGTCTGAGGATTCCCTTCCCCGTGAGGGATGTCATTCTGCATACCGTTCCCGAGGACCATGAGGCTCGCCTGAGAGAGGATCTCAGGAACGAAGTCATTCGTGAGCTCCGTGCAATCGATCTCTTTTCTCCACTCGGCAACGACCAGATTGCCGTTCTTGCCGATCGATCCTCGAAGCTCCGTTTTGCCCAGGGAGAGACTCTCGTCAGGCAGGGAACCAGCGGTGATTCGCTTTACGTAATCTGTGCCGGCAACGTGCTCGTCGAGGTCGAGTCCGCAGACGGCGTCATCGCCACGGTGGCGAAGCTCAAAACCGGGGCTTACTTCGGTGAGATGAGCCTGCTCACCGGTGAGGCAAGATCGGCGTCCGTGATAGCGGAGACGGAAACGGAGGTCGTTGTCGTCGAGAAATCGGGGCTTGCCGATCTGCTGGAATCGGACAGCGGAATACTGGAGCCTCTCTCCGAGATCCTGCATACGCGAATGGAAGAGCTCTCCGCCCGGCTCAGCGAATCAAGGGAGAGGAAGAAGGCAACACGCAAGCAGGTCAAACGCGAAGACCTTCTGAGCAGGATCAGGGGCTTCTTCGGAATGTGATCCTTCTTGTACCGACACAAAAAAGAGCGCTTCCCGCGAAAAGGAAGCGCTCTTCTTTTTACCGTGAGTAGAGAGGCTAGAACGTTGCCTTGATCTCACCCCAGGTCATACGGTCGAGTGCGACATCGATAACGAAATCGACTTCCGCAATCTGGTAGCCGCCGCTGTTGTAGCTCCAGAAGATCGTTCCGCGATCGTCGGAGTAAGCGAGCCCGTACGAACCACTGACTGCTGTGGGGCAGGCTGCGTTTCCGAGGTACGTGGCGGTCGAGCCATCCCAGACGTAGAAGTAGAAGTAGTGGTTGTTGTAAGTGGTTATGCAGAGTCCGAGGTCTCCCAGGTAAGGGAATACGGTTAAACCGCTCATCTGACTGGGAACTTCGGGAACCGAAATCGCTTCCGAGCTGCCGCCTGGCGTGAACCTGTAGAGGCCGGCAGAACTATTGGTAATCCAGTAGTCGGTTCCATCGCAATCCATACCACGGCCCTGGGTGCCTGCGGGGTTCGAAACGGTGCTCCATGATGTGCCGTAATCCTCGGTGTAGTAGAGAACGTTATCGGACCAGTCATCGGTGTGGTAGATGGGTGTGGTCAGATCGTTGTTCCACGCAACGCCGAAGCAGTTCGTGTTACCACCATCGAGATCGATGGTTCCTGCACTCGTTCCCGATACGGGATCGAGGCTGTTGATCTGCATGTCGCTCCTGGATGAGAAGATGACGTTGACCGAGCTGCCGGTCTCCCAGACGTCCATGCCGAGACACTGACCGGCCCAGGAGGGGGTCCAGGTGTCGAGGATGGTGAGTGTAATCGTTGCATCGCCTCCACCGGATCCAGGGATGATCCCAATAGCGGTCTCGGTGCAGCCATCCTCGTTCGCCAGAACAGCGAACGGAACAAGGAAGAGAATGAGAAACAGTCTCATCAATTAACCTCCTATAGCTATGGTTAATACGGTGATGCGATTTCATCACCCACGTTTGATTACTACTTCCATTATCGGTTTTGTCAAGAGGAGGATTCTCAGGAGCGGACTTCTACGTCGTCTGCCATCGCCCCGATGCTCGATGCGAGCTCTTCGATGTATCCCCTGGGATAGGGGGGCAGCCCCGTGAACTCCGGGGAGAGGGTTTTTTCAGACCGGAATCTCTGGAGAACGTAGCGTTTCAAATGACCGGTTGCTTCGAGCAGTTCCACAACGTCGTCTGCATCGACAATCCCCGGAACCATCGTTGTCCTGAACTCGTAGGCGGGAAGAGACTTTACGAGTTCGACGGACAGTGCAGGTTTTTCGAAGCCCATCCTGTCCCCCGTTGCCTGCCTGTACTTCGAAGGTGATGTCTTGAGGTCCATTGCTACGTAATCGAGGAGGGGAAGAACTTCTGCGAGCCTGTCAGGCAGGGAGCCGTTGGTGTCGAGCTTTATCTTCATGGAGGTTTCTGATCTGATCCTGTCGAGGAGTTCTACCAGGTCATTGAAAAGCAGCGGTTCACCGCCGGTTATGGTGACCGCCTCGATGAAACCCTTTCTACGGTTCAGTTTCTCGAGAACACGGTCTATCTGAATCGAGTACTGGGCCGACAGCAGATCGGGGCGTACAAGCTCGGGGTTGTGGCAGAACGGGCATGAGAAATTGCAGCCTCCGGTGAATATCACGGCGGATATCATGCCCGGATACTCGATGAGGCTCGTACCTATGAGGGAACGGATCAACTATCCTGCTCGCAGTCGGGCTCGATTGTGATGTACTCCCGTTCGGAAAACTCCTCCTGTTTTCCCCTGTTCCAGTCTCTGACGGGGCGGTAGTAACCGACGACCCTGGAGTACACTTCCGTTCTGATGGCCCTGATCTTCTTGCCGCTGTCTGAAGGTGTGTCAGGCATTTACAGTGTTACCTTTCCTATCTGGAGAAACAGGTTGCCCTGCTCAGTTTTCTCTTCGCCATCCACGACTTGTCTGTAGCTTCCCTCGGGCAGGTCTTCACTGCCCTCCACGATTTCTCCGAACTGCTCGAGTTCGCTCTCGGTATGGGGGTATGGGCAGAGGAAGTGCTCTCCCTGCACGTACCCGTGAACCGGGCATATCGAGAAAGTGGGCGTGAAGCTGAAGTAGGGAAGATGAAAACGGGTTACTATCGACCTGGCAAGTTTGCGCACCATCTTCCAGTCGTTGATGGCTTCCCCCAGGAAGATGTGGACGACGGTTCCACCCGTGAAACGGGTCTGGAGCGGATCCTGGTGTTCGAGGAGACCGTATATGTCCATACGCTCCGAGACCGGCAGGTGGACGGAGTTGGTATAGAACGGATTCGATGATCCCATCGTGTAGGTCCCAGGGAAGCGTTTAGTGTCCTTGATGGCGAGGCTGTAAGATGCTCCCTCGGCGGGAGAGGCTTCCAGGTTGTACATGTTGCCTGTCTCGTTCTGGAACTCGGACAACCGACCACGCATGAACTCGAGCACCGAGATTGCCCACTTCCTTGATGAGGGATCAGCGATTCCCTTTGACAGAAGATTCATGCAGGCTTCGTTCATGCCGATGAGGCCAATCGTCGAGAAGTGGTTTGCCCAGAAAGACCCGGTACCCTTCTTGACTTCCCTGAGGTAGTAGCGGGTGTACGGGTAGAGACCTCGATCAGTCAGGTCTTCGATCAGTTTACGCTTCAGCTCGAGGGATTCGCGTGCGGATTCCATCACCGTGCCGAGACGGTGGAAGAAGGAAACAGCATCCGATGCAATGTAGGCGATTCTGGGAAGGTTGATCGTGACCACACCGATCGATCCGGTCAGCGGATTCGAGCCGAACAGACCGCCCCCCCTCATTCTAAGCTCTCTGTTGTCGAGCCTCAGCCTGCAGCACATGCTCCTGGCATCTTCGGGGTTCATATCCGAGTTGACGAAGTTGCTGAAGTACGGGATGCCGTACTTACCGGTCATCTCCCACAGAGGCTGAAGATCATCATCATCCCAGTCGAAGTCCTTTGTAAGGTTGTACGTGGGAATCGGGAAGGTGAAGATACGCCCCGTCTTGTCACCCTTCATCATGAGGTCGCAGAAAGCCCTGTTGATCGTGTTCATCTCGGGCTGGAAATCACCGTAAACCGCGTCCATTTCCTTTCCGCCGATAACCACGTGCAGATCTCTGTGGGTTGATGGTACCTTCAGATCCATCGTGATGTTCGTGAAGGGTGTCTGGAATCCGACCCTGGTTGGAATGTTGATGTTGAAGAGGAACTCCTGCATCGACTGCCTGACCTCGGCATACGAGAGACCATCGTATCTGATGAATGGAGCCAGAAGGGTATCGAAGTTGGAAAAAGCCTGTGCACCGGCCGCCTCACCCTGAAGGGTGTAGAAGAAATTCACTACCTGGCCAAGAGCGGTTCTGAGGTGCGCCGGAGGAGCGGATTCGACCTTTCCACGGGCACCTCGAAAGCCCTCACGGAGCAGAGCCATGAGATCCCAGCCAACGCAGTACGGGCCAAGGATCCCGAGGTCATGGATGTGCATGTCGCCGCCATCCTGGAGCTCCTTTATGCCGGGAGTATAGATCTTGTTGAGCCAGTACCTGGCGGTCAGAGAAGATGAAAGATAGAAGTTGAGCCCCTGAAGTGAATAGTTCATGTTGGAGTTTTCGCTGACCCTCCAGTCCTCCTTGCCGATGTAATCGGAAACGAGCGAGTCCATACCGCTCAGGAGCGCATCGACATCCCGCGCCTCGTTTCGCTTCTCCCGGTACAGAATGAATGCCCGGACCGCAGGCGTGAGCTTGCGAAGGATCAGCGTCTCCTCGATGCAGTCCTGGATCTGCTCGGCCGCAGGAACCGTTCCGCCCTTGAAGAAGTCCATGTAGAGCGCCGCCTCGACGGAATCGGCTATTTCCCCTGCCGATTCATCCGTGTCCGAAGCCCTGAGAGTTCTCTCTATTGCGAGTTCGATCTTCTTCTTGCGGTAGGAGACGACTGAGCCGTTCTTTTTTCTGATCAGCCAATCCATCGTTTCTGCTGGCTCCCCCGGGGAATTCTGAAGTGAATAAACAAGATGCCGCAGGAATGGCTCTTGCGGAACGATCAAAGCTGCTCTACACCCCTGTGTCGATAATACGCGGTACTCACCTCCGGTCAAGGTTGAGAATACAACATCTTGTATGCTGGACCCGCTATTCCAACTATATATTGCACTACACTTCGTAGCGGCTTATGGATACAGAACTCCGGATTCTGGAATTGCGTTGTGTTCCAGGGGAAGGGTGGGAGGTTTGAAGAATCGGTTGAAAGTCAGGTTATTCGCGATCGGTGCGATTGTCATGTGGTCGACCGCGGCCTCTGCTTTCAAGATCTCACTCCGATTCGGCTCTCCGTTTTCCATCGTGTTCACTGCTTCTGCAGTATCACTTTGCATTTACTCCATTTCGGTGATACTGTCGCTTTGCAGAGGGAAGCGGAAATTGAGCATCGACCCCGCAGCGTTTGCCGGTGGAGCGGTCAGGGGGCTGTTGAATCCGTTCCTGTACTACCTGATTCTCCTCGAAGCCTATCACAGGCTCATGGCCCAGACAGCCATGGTGATAAATTACCTCTGGCCCGTGACACTTGTGCTGCTCTCAATCCCCTTGCTCGGGCAGAAGATTCGTCCTGCAGGCGTTCTTGCCATTATGCTGAGTTTCTCGGGGGTGGCTGTCATGGGATTACTCGGCGGGGAAGGTCGTCCCGGTGGGAGTGCCGATCTCATCGGAATCGTTCTTGCTCTGGTCAGCACGATCGTATGGTCACTGTTCTGGCTCCTGAACGTTCGTGACAAACGCGAACACGACCTGAAGCTCTTTCTCGATTTTCTGTTCGGAATGATCTATCTCTCACTTTATGGCGTGCTTACGGGTAGTTTTGGCCACGTCGGTATCGAGGCCATAGCCGGAGGGGTCTACATAGGGATATTCGAAATGGGCTTTGCTTTCATACTCTGGATGAAGGCACTTACTCTTGCCTCGAGCACCGCAGAGGTTAGCAACCTCGTATTCCTGACACCGTTTCTTGCTCTTGCTCTTGTCGGCATCGTTGTGGGAGAGAGAATAGGACCAGCGACAGTCGCGGGGTTGATTCTCGTCGTAGCCGGTATTCTGATGCAGAGAGGTCTGGGATCACTGGATCGGAAGAGACTGTAGACTATTTACCACAGGGAAGCCTCACCCTTCGAGGTCGCCTGCAATCGATACGAAGGGCTCCCTGTCTTCGAGCCAGCGGCGGGCGACGTCCCGAAGTTCGTTTCGTCCGGTTTTGACTATTCTCCGGAGACTTATAAGATCCTGATCCAGGGGTTTACCGGTGGAAGCAACGAGGAGCAGGTAATCGGCAACGTTGTAGTAGTGCATCAATCCCAGGGCGTGTCTCCCGATTGAACTGGCCTTCGCCAGCCTCAGTTCCAGAGGTTCTGCGGGGTTCTCCAGCAGGATGTCTATTTCCCGTTTCATCGCATCCAGCGCTTTCCATGCGTTTTCGGGGGAAGTGGAAAGGTAGGCCAGAAACCGCCCTCTGTTCCTGCCGGTGAAGTACTCGCTTCCCACCGCGTAGGCAAGACCCTCGCTGTCTCTGAGTTTTCTTCCCAGTCGTGAACAGATCCCGTCACCAAGAATTGCATTCAGCAGGTGAAAGGCGGTTCTATCCTCAGAATCGCGGGGTGGAGCAGGATAGCCTGCTATAACCGCTGTCTGTGCCTTTCCCTTGAGCGGAGTCAGCAGGGTTTCGGGGGAAGTGGAATCGCTGCCCTGATCGAGAATGGGAAGAGGTTCAGACGGGTTTCTCCATCCCGAAAACCTCTGTCTCAGCTCCGGAAGCAGGATTTCCGGAGAAAAAGCCCCTACGATGACGATGACAGAGCCCAGGGGTCTGACGCACGTATGGTGAAAAGCTCTTACGTCCTCTCTGCGAATACGGGAAAGCTTCTCAACGGATGGAATCCTCGCGGCCTCTTCCGGAACGGTCATGATCCTTGCGAGATTGTCCATGGAAACGGCAAATACGGAGTCCATCCTCATGCCCACTTCTACAGCGGCTTCCCTTAGTATCATATCCACATCGGGAGTTCTGAAAGCGGGTCTGAGGAGAAGGTCGCTCAGCATCTCGATTCCGCTCAAAGCATCAGTCGACAGCATGGTCAGATTTCCCGATGAGCGTTCGGAACCTGCACTGAAGCTCAGCTCGGTGCCTCTGGCCTCTATCCGTCTGTTGAACTCTATGTAGTTACTGTCTTCCGTTCCGTAATGCATCGCCTCTATTGTGATCGCCGAAAGACCGGCCTTTTCCGGAGGCTCCATTCCGGAACCCATGGGAACCGAGAATGAGATAGTGAGGAGGGGAAAGGAATGATCAGGTTTGAGGAGAATTCTCAACCCATTGTCGAACGTTTCCTCGATTACACCGGCGGATATCGAATGTGGCGGTATTGTGAGAAGTTCATCACCAATTTCGAGGCCATCGAAATTCATCTGCAGTGGTGGAGTGACGTCCGGCACGAACCTTCCAGCGTGGGCGGGAACCTCTATCCTGCATCCATCGGTTCTTGCCGGAATGAGTCTGGCAATGGTCGATCTCTCCTCTTGCAGAATATCTCCCGCTGCCTGCATTACATCTTCGGAAGTTGCGCTGCGCACTATCTCCTCTGCTCTCACCGAGTAGAGGGGGTCGTCACAGATGCACCAGCCCATCGCCAGCTCGAGGGCTCTTCCTGCCGGGCTGGAAGATGTGAGGGCGTGCATGGCTCTGAACCGTGCTTTCAGGCTGTCGATATCTTCCTGGGAGAGAGGAGATTTCTTGAGCGACTCCACCTCTTTCCGGATTGTATCCAGTGCCGCATTCCAACTCACACCGGCGTTCAAACCGATTCCCAGTGTAAGAAGCCCCATGTCCCGGTTGTTGTCATTTGAAGCGAATACTTCCGTTGCCGTCTCCGATTGGACGAGAAGTTCCTCGAGCCTTCCGGATCTCCCACCGGCAAGATTCATTGTTATCATGTCAAGAACCGGATTCCTCGGATCTTCTGCATTCGTTCCCTGGAAGGAAAAAACCAGGCGCTCGATGGTTGAGTTGTGCTCGAACTCAACGGATCGCTCAGAGGTCTGAACCGGTTCCTGCGAGATTGGTTCGATTTCGGTTGGAGTACCGGCAATGGAACCGAAGTGTCTTTCGGCCAGATCGATCATCTGCTCCGTTTCGATTCTTCCAGTCAGTACAACGACACAGTTCGAGGGAGTGTAGAAGTTTCTGTAGAAGGTTTCGGTTCCTTCCCTTGAGAATTGCTGTATATCCTCATCGTATCCGATTACCGGATTCCCGTACGGGTGTATGCTGAACGCAGTCCTGTTGAGGATCTCGGAGAGTGCACCTGATGGGTTGTCGACGTGGGTCATCTTCCTTTCCTCGAGGATGACCATTTTCTCGGTATCGATCGTATCCGGGTCGAGCAGCAGATCTGTAATCCTGTCCGCTTCTATTCTCAGAATATCATCGAGCCTTCCATTCGGGACCACAGCGTAGTAAGCAGTCATGTCCCTGGATGTGAAAGCGTTGGATACACCTCCATCTCGCTGGATTGTCTGCCAGAATCTGGTTCCGGATACCCTGGAAGTACCCCTGAACATCATGTGCTCGCAGAAATGGCTGAGCCCTCTGGTGTGATCGGTCTCCCAGAGTGAGCCTGCCTTGTACGCGATGACTGCTGCGGCCACCGGCGCGTACGGAACAGGCTGCACTATCACGGTGAGCCCGTTGGGTAGAATCCTTACAGTCGGGACGAACTTACTCATCTGCATTGTATTGCGCAGGGGGGAAGTGGGTCTGGTGTCCAGGTGATACGAAGCTCGCTGATAAGATCTCCGGTCCATCTTTCAGATTGAGTACCTGCTTGCCTTGCCGGGCTTTTCTTGGTCATGCGTCTCCAGCGGTTTGTCAATGGGAAGCCTGTGGATTTCAGAGTCTGACCGTATCGATTACCTGTCCGTTGATACC
>CBDUZS010000032.1:0-28581 GCA_965371785.1 uncultured bacterium | reverse complement strand
GTGCTCATCGACATGAAGGTCCAGAGCGGTGCACATCCCAGACATGGAGCAACCGATGTCTGTCCTTTCGTGCCGGTGTCAGGCGTTTCGATGGAGGAATGTGCGGACCTTGCGAGAAGGCTTGGCAAGCGTGTGGGTGAAGAGCTTTCGATACCGGTGTACCTGTACGAGAAGGCTGCATCGAAGCCGGAATGGGAGAAGCTGCCGAATATCAGGGAAGGTGAATACGAAGCCCTGCCGGAAAAGCTGGGCAAGCCTGAATGGAAACCCGATTTCGGACCAAACGAATGGAACGACAACGTTGCCCGGACAGGTGTCTGTACGATAGGAGCAAGGAATTTCCTCATTGCCTACAACGTGAACCTCAACACACGAGATACCGCAATTGCGAAGGACATCGCTCTGACAATCAGGGATTCGGGCAGAAGCAAAAGGAACTCGAACTGGAAATTCGTCAGGGATGAGAACGATGAGAAGATCAAGGTCCCCGGACTGCTTCAGAACTGCAAGGCAACCGGCTGGTTCATTTCGGAATACGACTGCGCACAGGTAACGATGAACCTGACTGATATCTCGGTCACCCCCCTCCATATCGGTTACGAAGTAACCAGGCAGGAGGCAGAGAAACTCGGAGCAAGAGTAACCGGTTCGGAGGTTGTCGGTCTCGTTCCCCTGGAGTCGATGCTGAATGCTGGAAGGTTCTACCTCGAAAAACAGAATGCGGCACTCAGGGCTACGGGGAGAATGGCAAAGACCACCGGACTCCCCGAGGATGCACTCATCGAACTGGCCATCAGGTCAATGGGTCTATGCGATGTGGCGCCCTTCAGACCGGAAGAGAAGATAATCGAGTACATGGTTGCAGACCGTTCGGTCAACCTATCCCGCCTTAGCTGCAGAGAATTCACCGAGGAGCTCTCGGTCGACTCTCCGGCGCCCGGGGGGGGCTCTGCTGCCGCACTCATGGGTGCTATCGGAGCCGGACTGGATGCAATGGTCGCCAACCTCACTGTAAGGAACAGGAAGTTTCTAGATTCCTGGGACACGATGCTGGAGCTTGCTCCCAGGGCTCAGGAAGTAAGAGAGGATCTCGTAAAAGCAATCGATGACGACACCCGGGCCTTCAACAGCTGGATGGAAACCGCAAGGCAGAAAGGGGATGTTCAGGCTGCGATTGTAGAGGCGATCAACGTTCCCCTCAGGGTCCTGAGACAATGCCCTTCGATTCTCGAGATGGCCGGTATTCTCGAGAGCAGGGGAATGCAGACCTCGCTCTCCGATGCCGGCGTCGGTGCTGCCGCCGCCAGAGCAGCGGCAACCGGAGCATACTACAACGTACTCATTAACCTGGGAGAGATAGAGGACAGTGAATTTAGCGAAAGGATCAGAACCGAGGCAGATGCGCTGCTCGAGAAGGTGATGGGTGAATCGGATCGACTGCACGACGTTATCAACACCAAGCTGCTCGACAACCTGAAAAGCAAAGACAACTGATGGAGCGCACTCTTTTTCTACGCAGGGAACTGTCCGAATCACTACATGAGTCGCTGAGGGAGTTCTGCAGACTGGCAAGGGGTGACATCCTCAGAATGACCACTCTTGCAGGAAGCGGACATCCAGGCGGTTCCATGTCCTCCCTGGAGATACTGGCGCTTCTCTGGTCCCAGGCAGACGTCAGGCCTGAAGAGCCCTGCATGAAGGGAAGAGACAGGATTCTCGTAAGTCACGGTCACATATCACCGGCCGTATACGCGACACTCGGAAGACTCGGTTTCTTTGATCTGCAGGAGGCAATCGTATCCCTCAGGAAGGCGGGAAGCGAATTCGAGGGACATGTTGAGCGCTCGATTCCGGGAATAGAATTGACGACGGGAAATCTGGGGCAGGGACTCTCCGCGGCCTGCGGGATGGCCGTCGCCGACAGGGCAAACGGCTACAAAAACCACACATGGGTCATAACGGGAGACGGAGAGAACCAGAAGGGCCAGATGGTCGAAGCCATGCGTTTCGCATCCGCCTTCGAATTGAACTCACTGACGGTTGTGGTGGATCGAAACGGTCTTCAGATCTGCGGCAACACGGATGATATCATGCCCGTCGATCTCGAAAATGAATACAGAACCGCGCACTGGGATGTCATGGAAGTAGACGGACACGACCTGGAGGCTCTCTACGACACACTCCGTCCGCCGGAAAATCCCCGCGCACCGAGGCTCGTGGTCGCAAGAACGGTCATGGGAAAAGGCGTCTCCTTCATGGAGAACGACTACCACTTCCATGGGAAGGCACTCGACGAACAGCAACTGGAAACGGCCCTTGCGGAACTGGGGATACCGAACGATCTCGCAGAGCTGAAACATCTGAGAGAGGAATGGAAGCCCGGAACATCTTCCTTCAGCATTCCACAGACGAATTCAGTGCTGCTCGACCCCGGTAAACCGCGCACTCTCCCGGCCAGCCACATCGGAGACAACAGGAGTGCATTCGGTGAGGCTCTCCTCGACCTTGCCCGAGCGAACAGTGAAACACCCCCGCTCGTGTTCGATTGCGATCTTGCCGGCTCGGTCAAGACGGAGAAGTTTTCGAAGGAGTTCAGTGATTTCTTCTTTCAGACCGGGATAATGGAACATCATGCAGCCTCTGCCTCGGGAGGTGCTTCTATCGCGGACAGAGCGGTCTTCTGGGCGGATTTCGGAGTCTTCGCAGCAGACGAGACCTTCAACCAGCACAGAATGAACGATATCAACATGACCAACCTGAACGTGGTTGCCACTCATTGCGGGCTCGATGTGGGACAGGACGGGAAAACCCATCACTGCATCAAGTACATCAGCCTCATGGGAGCCCTTCAGAATTATGCCACCATCGTTCCGGCCGATCCGAACCAGACGGATCGTGTCATTCGGTACGCAGCAACTAACTACGGCAATTTCTTCGTCGCCATGGGTCGATCCAAGCTGCCTATCCTGACAACAGGGGACGGTGAACCCTTCTTCGATGATGATTACACGTTTGTCTACGGGGAACCGGATCGTTTCAGATCGGGAGCAGATGTGGCAATTCTCGCGGTCGGCAACATGTGCCACAAAGCGCTCGAGGCAAGACTGATTCTCGAAGAGAACGGAATCAGTGCAGCAGTGTACGGTATCAGCTGTCCTCATTGCATCGGAACAGGGCTCCTCCGGGAAATAAAGGAATTCAGGCTCCTCGCGACGTACGAGGATCACGACAGATCGACAGGGCTCGGGGCTTCCGTTGCCCTGGCCATGTCCGGTAACAGGGGCTATCCAGCTCTTCTACGGTTTGGGGTCGATGGTTACGGGTTGTCGGGGACACCGGAGGATCTCTACCGAGCTCAGGGCCTCCTGGCCCCGCAGGTTGCCCGGGAGATCATCCAGAAGCTCTGACGGCGGGCTGTTCTCCATCCGGTTCAGTGATCCAGAAGAAACCCCTTCATCATTTCACCGTAGGATATCTCTCCGGAGACGAGCTTCCAGTATCCCGCAAAGAATTTCTCCTTGTCCCTGAGGCTTCTCATTGCCCTGGAGCGGCAGAGCGGAGAGTAGAGCAGGTGTCTGCAATGTATTGACTGCCTTACCCTGCTTACACATCCAGCAGACGCTTTCTTCTGCATTCTTTTCCTGTTGCCGCTTGCGATGCCTTCGGCGACCAGGAGACCGCTTTCGATTGCGTACCCTATGCCCTCTCCGGATACGTGATCAACCAGCCCTGCGGCGTCACCTGCAAGGTAGACTCCGCCCTTCCCCAGAGCCGGGTGCAGGGAGAGTGAAGGAATCAAGGCTCCGCTCAGTTTCGCATGATCTCCACCGGCATACCTCAGAATGAATTCCTTTAGCTTTTCGGCAATAGCAGACGCGGCAGCCCTGCCGTCCATACTTCCAAGACCGATGCAGAAATCGTTCTTCCTCGGAATGATCCAGCCATATCCGTAGGGAATCAGTCCGAAGTGAATCTCGATGCAGGGTGCGGTTCCCTGGCCACGCACATGCCCGGGTATGAACACTTCCAGACCGAGACCCTGACGCCTGTGAGGTCTTCCGAACAGATGCCTTCGAACAGTGCTGGCCGCACCGTCTGCTCCAACGAGAGAACCGTAGCGGAGTCTCCTTCCGGATGCAGTCTCTACGATGCCGTTTTCAACGCTCCGTACACGGTCGCCTGTTATCACGTCTGCTCCCGCTGACGCAGCCTTCTCGAGAAGCGCATTGTCGAAACTCCTGCGGTCGACCACGGTGATCGATGGACCTGCGGAGGCGAAGGATCTGAGGAGATCGTATTGCCAGTAACAGGCCATTGTAAGATGTCTGCAATCGACCAGCGTTTCGAATTCGGCCAGTGACAGCATTCCACTCCCGATCAGAAGGGAAGCCCCATTCGAGCCGATTGCGCCGCCACAAACCTTGCTCCGGGGGAAAACACTTCCATCAACCAGGACACATCCGACACCGCTGGAGGCAAGTTTCCAGGCACAGGTGGAGCCTGCAGGACCTGCTCCGACAATGATGACTGGATCCGTCAAACATCTCCTCCATCCGAAAACCGAACATAATCTCACTTCTCGTCGTAGAGAAACTGACATCAACAGCCCTGTAGCGTATTATCCGATAGAATTCCGACCGGAGGTGCTCGTGAAGATTGCACTGGTGTATCCCAGATTCGAATGGTTCGAGTACAATGGTCTGGCCGAACCGCTGGGATTACTGCAGCTTGTAAACGTTCTCCGGATTGAGGGACATGATCCGGTTTACCTCGACTACTCATTCTGCAAGACAATAGACGAACTCGACGTCCTGGCCGTGGATGCGGGCATCATCGGCATCGCCATCTCGGCTGCAGCCAAGCTGGACAGGGCTGCGGTTGTCTCTCGGCATCTGCGTAGCGTGAACCCGAATGCGATATTCGTTGTAGGCGGTGCTTTTCCCAGCATCTTTCCACATGAGTCGATATTGGAAACCGGTGCGGATTATGCACTCACTGGCGAGGCTGAGGAATCACTGGTCGAACTGGCAGACCGCCTGGAGGAGGGGGGTGATCCGTCAGATATCAGGAATCTGGTTTTCCGTAAGCCGGATGGAACGTTCGTAGACAATCCAAGACGGCCCGCTCCACCGGACATCGATGCCATTCCCTACCCGGCACGGGATGTAGTGGATTATGACTCGTACCTGGAAAACGGCATGAGCGAATTCGGCGTAATCACTTCCAGAGGCTGCCCCTTCAGATGCATCTACTGTAAACCCAGTACGGACATGATTTTCGGCGGAGGCATCAGGTTTCGGTCGGCCGAAAACGTTGTTGGTGAAGTGGTTGAGCTTGCCAGGCTCAGGGGAACGGACTGTCTCAGGATCTTCTTCAAGGATGACACGATAACCATGCATCCTGTAAAATGGTTCGAGGAATTGAGGGATGGGCTGAAAAGGGCAGGGATATCCCTCGAGTGGCACTGCAACAGCAGGGTCGACACCGTAACGGACGAAAAGATCCGAGTAATGGTCGAGAGTGGCTGCCACTGCATTTCCTTCGGAGTGGAAAGCGGAAGCCAGAAGATCCTGGATTTCTACAGGAAGGGAACCACTCCCGAGCAGGCAATTGATGCCTTCAGATGGTGCCATGAGTCAGGTGTCGAGGCGACTGCAAATCTCATGATAGGTTTTCCACTCGAGACGGAGGAAGATCTGAAAGCCACCTACGATCTCCTCAAGAAACTGAAACCGGACGATATCATCGTCTACTTCTCCACGGCAATTCCCGGCAGGTACATACACGACTGGGCCGTTGAGGAGGGACTTCTCGCCAATGACACCAATCCGGAGCTTCTCGATCCGGCCCGCAATCGCGCTCATGAGGTCATGAACATGCGGCTGCCGAACATGTCGGTGAAAAACGTTATCTCCTGGAAACACAGGATCGAGAGGTACAGGAGCTGGCGCAAGGTCACCAGTCTTGACAACATCCGTCGTTGGGCTGGAGAGCTGCTGCGGGAGCCTGGGAAAGCGGCCGGCAAGGCGGCAAGAGTCCTCAAGGGGTTCGGGGGCTGGGCAGACTAGCGGGCTCGGGACCGAGTAGATCTGAACCGGGAAGGACCATCAGATCCTCCCCGGTTTTTAATCCTAGAACGAATCAGCGCAATCGGTTATCTTCACTCCCTCTGCGACAAGGTATACCGGCACACTCATGGCAACCGGTGCTCTCCTGCCGTACGTGTTCGAGCCGTTCACCGACTCGAGCCCGGAAGATATTACCCGGACGTTACAGAGGATGTTCTGGAAAGTGTCGGTTATCCTGGAGCTGAAGATCGGTCTGACGATTTTCCCATCCTCGATCAGCACCGCGCTGAATCTCGAACTGGCCGTGAAGATTCCCTTGCTTCGATTCGGCAGGTTCATGTAGTGCAGCGCAGGTATGTACATGACCCGTCCCATGTTCTTTACGGCATCGAGAGGGTCTGAAGGACCGTCTCCGGGGCTCATTGCGACGCTCACCGAACCGATGTCGTGTCCGGTTGGCTTCTTTCCGTACTTGGCTGCGGAGTTTGAGTCGTACATCAGATTCAGAAGTCTGCCATTCTCGACCAGCGGGAAGCGTTTCCTGCGTTTGCCGGAGAGATCGAATCCGAAACGGAATGTATTGGCATCGTCCGGATCGTCCGTGATGGAGATGTTGCCGCCCAGAATCTCGTCTCCCAGGCTGTTCTGAGCCGTCCATCCCATCTTCTCTTCCCAGCCTCTGCCGTTGAGCCCGGTCCAGAGTGCCATGCCGATGATCTCGGATATGGCCTCGGAACCGAAGAGAACGGTGTAGTCACCGGGTTCGACTTCGAAACCGGTGTTGTCCTCGAATACCGGAAGCAACCGTCTGAAGTATTCGATCGTCTTGTCCACTTCGAAGTCTTCCGCTCTCCAGCCGGTCTGTGTGTGCATCAGCTCCCATTTCAACTCGGGATGCTTGAGGACCACCGTGAACTTGAAATCGGTACAGATGTTGTACGCTTCGTTTCCATTTTCCGTCGAGATCAGGTACTGCTCAGTTGAACCGCTGGACCATGAACCGGAGAAGTTGTACTGCTGTCCGATTTCCTCGATAATCCTGCTGAATGCAGCGGTCTTCACCGAGGGATCGAGCTGTTCGAGTGCCCTGTCGAATTGCATTTCCTCATCGAAAGCATCTTCGATGACGGTAAACGGCGGCTGGTAATCCTTATCCATCGCCACTCCGGCTTTCCTGACGGAGATATCGAGTGCGTCTTTCACTGTTTCCTCGGAATCGATCATGCCCATATGCGTGTGCGAGCCCTGTTTCCTGCCGTTGATGACTTCGACGTCGAGCCTGGACAGTACTTCGGTCGTGCTGAGAGAGACCGAGTTGTTGCCGATTCTGAGAAGATGGCTGTTCTCCCTGTGGAGGACAAACGTTGCTTTTATCCCATTCTCCATCGCTTCATCGCGCACGGCAGTGAGGATATTCCGTGTTCTTTCGTCGAGCATGATCTACCCCCTCTCCCCTGTGATCACATCGTCAAATTTCAAAACCGGAACACCGTGCCCAATCTGCATTACCTGGTTTGGTTCACCTTTTCCGCAGTTGTCCACCTGCTCGAGACGCCATGTGGAAGCGTTACCCACGGCAGAGAGAGAGTTGTAGAACTCGAGAGTGTGCCCCTGATACGTCGGGTTTCGGAGCACTCTGGTCTTCTCACCGTTCTTGACCTCCCAGGCTATCTCACAACCGAAGTGAAAGTGCTCTCTATTGGAGCCGATAGACCAGGAAGTGGGATTGTCCATGATCACGCCGTCTTCGGTTTCGGCGATGATATCATCAAGTGTCCCATCGTTTCCAGGGAGTATGTTCACGTTCGTCATTCGATCTATCGGAGCCCTGAAGAACGATGTCGCCCTCGCAGCTCCCCCGCTCTCGTCGAAAACTACTCTGCCCGCCTTCTCGTTTGCTTCTCTGACCATTGCCCTGGACGTAAGCGCATTCACGAGAAGCCCTTTGTCGATAAGGAGGTAGTCCCTTTCAGGAGAACCATCGTCATCGAATCCGAAAGTACCCGGAGAGTTCTCGACACTGCCGTAAGAGCTGACGCTGAGCTTCTCGCTTCCGTACTGAAGGTTGCCGATTGAATCAACGGTTACGAATGAACCTCCTGCATACGAGAGCTCGTAACCGAGTATCCTGTCGAGTTCGAGAGGGTGGCCGATGGTCTCGTGAACCTGAAGTCCTCCCTGGCCTGGAAGCAGAATCACACTTCTTCGTCCGTGCTCGAGTTCCGGAGCCTTGATCAGCTCGGACAGCTCTGATTTGACCCGGACGGCATGATCACTGAAGAGCGCCGGGCGAATAATCATCTCCCAGCCCCTGCTGCCGCTTCCGGTGGTGTAAAGACTCGTGCTTCTCCTCTGGATCTGTCCGTCGGAGTCGAGAGCCATGACGAGTATGGTTCCGAAAACGTTCGTCAGGTTCTTCTCTATCTCGGTTCCTTCGCTGTTGAAGAACAGAATCTGTTTCCTCTGGAGGTTGGCATAGACCATTCTCCTTACGATCCAGTCCTCCTTCAACTCCTCGTCGAGCCGTCCGAGAAAACCAAGTTTGTCTTCCAGATTCACCGAGAATGGATCCATCTCCACGGGAGACGAGTAGGAGCCGGTATGCCCCTGCATCTTTCCCATCGAGAGCGGAACCTTCATGAGCGAGGCGGCAGTGCGTGCATTCTGCAGGGCTTGTTCAAAGCACTGCCCGATGTCTGCCGTATTGCTCGTTGCAGCAAAACCCCACGCTCCGCCCCAGAGAATCCTTGCTCCGATTCCCTTCTGCACGGTCGTATCGTTCGCCTCCAGGTTGCCATCGTAGAGAAACAGAGTCTCGGAGCTGTCATCGGTATAGAACCGGGCATCTGCGTACTCGGCTCCCTGGGCAACAACGTGTCTGATACTCTTTGTTATCTCACTCTTCACATCGGAGAGCTGGTCCATACTTCACCACCTTGTGCTAGATTGCGGGGAATCCCGAATTTATCAAAATGATGGGAGCGGAGCAAGTTCTGGATTAACACTATGCTGTACTTACCAATAATTTATACCCGGGAGGACTTCATGCCCTCCCGGGTTAATGCGCAAGAGTCAGATGAATCCGCGAACTATCTCCCTACGGGCAGAACAGTGGGATTCCCGTCGCCGATAACGAACATGGTGTAGAACAAGTACATGTTTCCGTCGTTCATCTCCGTGAAGTACTTCGTAAACGAACCGGTCCCGGGGTAGGCAATGCTGAAGGAGGCCGAGCAGCTCTGCGAGATATCCCGGAGGACCGCAAGGCTGACGGGCAGTACTACTTTCACGGTCGTCTGATCGCCATCCGAGTCCACGTCAACGGCAGAGCAGTCATCCAGGTCGTAGCCGTACTGCTGCCCTGCGGATCGGATGCTGAGAAAACGGGTCACCGTCGAACCCGAGGGGTCGCTATCGATATCAGAGGCGTCTTCGCCAATGCTCGAACCTCCGGAGGGCTGGAACTCGAGGATGAGCACGAGCTCTTCGATGATGTTGTCATTCCTCATGACACGGCCATCGACCTGCAGACCAGGACCGCCCCCCGTGACGATGTTTCCCAGGAGAGTGTGCCTTGTACGCCCGGACAGGTAAGTGCAGGTCTCCACCAGGGCTCCACCGTAGAGTGAATAGTACGTAGTAAACGGGTCGGTGTACTCCCCGGTCTCACCGGAGCCCGGCTGGGTTCCCGGACTGGTCCAGCCCCCCTGTTCCCCGGGAGTCTCCGAAGGATCGACTATGACGTATACGGTATCCGCATGCGAATGAGATTTGCCGGAGTAGTGCTCGTGTACGGTTATGATGTTGGTGCACGAGATGGCGGCAAGGAGTACTGCGACCATAACTGATGAAACAGCAACGTATTTCATATGGGCCACCCTTCTGTGAATCCTGAGCCGTGGTTCACAGTCTGATACCCGTGCAGTTCGGTCGTGTTCCAGAGACTCCGCCACTAATATCCAGTGCTGAATCGCAATGAGTATTCGGATTGATCAACTCCAGCTGTCATGGTCGTAGAACAATCCTGCAACAGGTTCCGTTATTCTCCGAATAACATCCTTCTCCGTTGACTTCATATTATTCTTCCACAGCCTGGTAAGGCTGGCTGAATCCTGTACGAACTCGTGGCATACATCACCCTGAACAACTTTGTTCTTCGAGTTGCAGTAATAGTCTATTCTATTCTCTATCTCGGATGTCCAGGTAAGACCAAGTTTTTTGTACAGGTCCCTGAATCCCGGAATGTAGTCAATGCTGAGGTCCTCATGCCGAACCAGCAGCCAGTCGCGGTGATCCTCCATGTATTGATGAACGACCTGATGAAATACTTTCCAGCACAGGGACGCATCCTCGAGCACATAACCCTTCGGTCTTCTGCGGACGGATATTCTTTCCAGGATCTCATTCTGAAGGTATTCGGGAAGAGTCTCCATCAACAAGGGCTGATTTGCAAACTCCTCAACACACATCGGCCATCCGAGCCGTCTTATGCTGTGCACGTAAGCTCCTGGATGCCTTACTATGAGAACGACCCTGCACTGATACTCCTGCTCAAACCATTCCGCAGACATCAGAGCGGTTGGATCCTTGTAGAGGGGAGCTCTTCTTCCGGATAAATAGCCTGTTGCTTTGTCGAAAACGGAGGAAAACTTATGGAGTTTTTGTGAAAACGTCTTTCCTCCTTCGGTGTGAGCTACCATCTCGGCAAATGTCTTTTTCTGAATGTACCTTTTCATGGGTTGAGTTTCTTCGGGAAGGAGTTTCCTGTAATGCCTCGAAAGCGGGTGCCTGGTGAAGGGGACAGGAACCATGCAGTTGAACGGTTCCCATACGAGAATGAGTTCCTCGGACAGGCAGAGCATCTCCCCCACCCAGGAAGTACCCGTTCTGTTGCCACCGGTTACGAGCACAGGTTTCATTTGCCTCCCGTATGGACATTTGAGTAGACGCCCATAATAGCCAAATTAATCAGTGTTGGCCAGTAACTTAACACCGCCGAACGCATCTGCCGTTGTGTGGTGTTGCGCTAAGAGTGCCCCGCCCCCCTCGAGACGAATCTCCAGGGCAGATCGACAGCCTTTGTGATCCCCTTCCTCTTCGTTGTCTCGAATGGGATAACGGTTTTCTTTTCGGGAATCAGGATTCCAAGCTCTTCTCCTCGCAGGTCGTAGCCGTTCAGTCTACGATCTATTCGCATAGCACTGCACAGGTTACCTGGACCATTACACAGTTTTTCATCGGTGGCCCCGCTTCTGTTCCTTCCCATTACAGCCATCCCCATTCGCGGCATAAGAGCCCTTACGAGCACTGCCTCACCAGTCCCTCGAAGGCCCGAAACCACGTTGAAACAGCAGTGAATCCCGTAGATCATGTAGACGTAGGCCAGCCCGCCGCTCTCGAACATGGGCCAGTTCCTCCTGCTCCTGCCTCCGAATGCGTGACAGGACTGCTCGCTCTCGTGGTAGGCTTCCGTTTCGATAATGGAGCCAGCAATCACACCTTCAGTTGTTGAGCGAACGAGAAGACAGCCTAGAAGCACTGGGGCCAGCTCCAGAGCACCTGTGGAATAGAATCCCCGGTCGGGAATCCTGTATCCGGTGATCTCCTTCAGATCAGTCATTGTTCCCATTGATATCGGCCTGATAGCAGTGACCGGGAGAGTATCCCAATTCAGTCCTGTTCCCCGCTCTGATCACGGTCTGAAAAGGGTGAGGCATCAAGGGCTCTTTTTATGATCAGAAATACGATGCGCCATACGACAGCTACCATGATGAGGAATCCCAGCCCACCCAGGATGGTGGAATTGCTGAGGAAGTTGAACAGACCGTGAAGAACCATTGCGGCCAGCAAACCGAGGAATATCCTGATGACCGGCTTGATGCCCTTCCTGCCTTTGCTCCAGCCCAGAGCTGCTCCCCAGAAGGTAGCAAACAGAGCATGGGCTGGAACGCTGAGAACCGCTCTTGCAGTGAGAACCATGAAGCCGCTGACGGGACCTCCGTTATACCACTCCGACAGTACGTAGACAATGTTCTCGACCGATGCAAAGCCTAGAGCGGCAGCAGCGGCGTAGACGATGCCATCGATGGGCTCATCGAATTCCTTGCGGTGGTACACCGTCCATCTTACGATCAGGAATTTGGCACTCTCTTCGACGACAGGTGCAACGAAGATAGCCATTGTAACCATGCTGGCGACGAATGGAAGCCCCTGGTAGACCAGGGCCATGGCGGCGGCAACGATGGCTCCCACCATGAACGTCCTGGCTACAAGTTTTTTGGGTTCGGGATCGAATCGATCGCTTCGGTAGAAGAGGATCAGCCAGAGCACTCCGGGCAGAATGGATATGAGAGCTGCAAGAAATGCCAAAGGAATGTCTCCCTTCGGAGGAATTCATCGGGAAAGCGATGTAGCATGATAATCCGAACGGGTTATCCGGGCAATCCGAACATCCAACCCGAACTTGTCTTCAATTCATGATGGATTAGGTTAGTCGAGCATACGAAAGCAAACCCGACTCCTTGCCAGGGAAGAGATCATGAATACGTGCCCTCGAATACGAGAAGTAGGTTCGAAACGTGATCTGAAGTCCTTCATAGATCTGCCCTACCGGCTGTACAGGAACGATCCCAACTGGATTCCCCAGCTTAAGATCCACGAGCGCGATCTGTTCGATCCCGACAGGAACCCAGCTTTCGATACCTGCGAAGCAAGGTTCTACCTTGCCGAGAAGGACGGGCGGGTTACCGGCCGGATTACCGCGATCATTTCGCGGAACCTCATCGAGAAGGAGAATGCCCGGATCGGCAGGTTCGGATGGTTCGAAGCCGAGCACGACACGGATACAGGCAGGGCTCTGCTCCGGACTGCCGAAGGCTGGCTGAGGGAAGAGGGAATGACGCGAATAGCAGGCCCGCTTGGATTCAGTGACAATGATCCCTCCGGGTTCCTCATCGAGGGCTTCGACGAACTTCCTACAATTGCCGGGAGTTATGGCCCTCCATGGTACAACGAACTGGTCAGCGGTATGGGTTACGAAAAGGAAGTCGACTACGTCGAATACAGGATCACCGTTCCGCAGGAGCTTCCCGAAAAGGTCACCAGGATGGCTGAGATTCTCAGGCGGCGGACATCGGTGAAGATAATCACCGAGAAGAGCAAGAAGGTCCTGGCAAAGAAATGGGGGCACAAACTCTTCGACACTCTGAACAAATCTTACGAACAGCTCTACGGAACGACCCTCCTGTCGGAGAAGCAGATCAGCTACTACATCGACACCTACCTCGGGCAGGTGGATCCGGAGTTCATCAAGATCGCAATCGATAACGACACAGTCGTTGGCTTCGTGATTGCCATGCCCAGTCTTTCGAGGGCTTTCCAGAAAGCAAAAGGGAAACTCCTCCCCTTCGGAGCATTCCACATTCTCCGAGGTATGAAGAAGAGCAGGATCCTTGACTTCTATCTCGCAGGGATACTGCCTGAGTACCAGGGCAGAGGAATCGATCTGCTTCTGGCTTACGAGATGGGTGTCTCGGCTCTTGCGAGGGGAATTGAATTCGCAGAGAGTAATCGTGAGCTCGAATCGAACACGAAAATCCAGGCTCTCTGGAAATTCTACGACAAAAGACTCCACCGGAGATCCAGGGTCTACAGCAAAGCGCTTATCGATCTGAACTGATCTTCTGTCACGATGGGGGCAGGTCTGGAACCTGTCCCCTTTCCACAGCTATACATTTCAGTGCGGTCGGATTGCTCGGAAAGGAGTAGCCATGAAGGGAAAGAGATACGGTGAACTGACTGGCGCCGGTATGATCCTCCTCCTGTTCGGTGCGCAGCATGCTTCCGCAGATCCACCAGCAGAGCTTGAATCCGGAGAGGATCCCGACGTACTCGAGATCCCCGACAGCAGTCTTGAAAGAGCACAGATGATCATCCGGCAGCAGGAATGGCGGGGTATCCGTTCGATCTGGCGGGAACTCGATGGAATGGAACCGGGTCCGGACGGTTACGCATTCGGTGAACTGGACTGGGATCAGGCGAATCTGATGCGGGAGAAAGTCACTGCACTGGGTTTCGGGATTACCGCTGCCCTGGAGACTGATGGAGTGTCAACCCGTGAGGTGGACATGGTCCTCGCAATCCTCCGCATGCGCCTCGACTTCATGTCCACAGGTCTTCCTTCGATGCTGACAAGGATGATGCCGCCGCCGATAGAATACAACAAGGGAGATCTGATCGAGGATCTGGAGGCGAAGATCGATACGTTACTCGATCTGGGCAGGTCGGGGGCACTGAGTATGGAGCAGGTTCGGGTTTCAACCGAATCAATACTCGAAACAGCCGTGGCGATTTCTATAATCGATGCTATTACACTTACATACGGTTACCCATACTCGTACGATCTGTCCCTGATATCCCTTCAATCGGAGGTCGATCTTCTGAACATGGCCGATTTCGCCATTAATGAGATGGAGAGACACTACGCTTTGCTGGCTGCTCCGGATTCTGATGCTCCCGAGTACTACGACATGAACGAACTAACCGAAAGGTACGAGACAACGCTCGAGGTCATCGGGGAGATTCGAGGTTGCACAACAGGTCTTAACTTCCTCCTGGGGGATCTGCTGCTCGGTGGAAACAGCTGACGGATCTTTTAGAAAGAAAGCCCCGTGGTTCATCCTCGAAATCACATCGAGGTGCAACGCGGAGTGTACGTACTGCTACAACGTCTGGCACGGCAGGGATCTTCCAGGCGAACCTGATCTTGATCTTCTCCGCTCGGTCATGGGTAAGATCACGGGTGAAACGGCTGTCTCGGGAGTAACGATTGCAGGCGGCGAACCGCTGCTGAGCCCTATCCTGATCCCGCTGACAAGGTTCCTGAGCTCTCTCGATCTACCGGTCGGTCTCGCAACAAATGGGCTTTTACTCGACAGGGGAAAGGCCCGCGAGCTTGCCGATGCAGGTGTGCGCTACTTCGAAATATCCATGCCGGCCATGGAGAAAGAGACGGGGATCAGGCTCACCGGCGTTGATATCACCCGTCCGTGCAGAAATGCTGTGATTTCAGCAAGACCCTTTGCAAGCGCACTGACCGTTTCATCGGTTCTCACATCAGTCAATTCCGCAGAGATCATCGAGATTGCCAGAATGGCCTGGAGCCTTTCCGCAGACGCTTTCTACATCAACAGATTCGTTCCGGGGGGAAGAGGTTCTCTCAACGCATCTGAACTCACACCTGACGATGCCTGCATATCGGTTGTCCTCACGGAGCTGGACCGGTTCGGCAAAAGAACCGGCTTCCCGATCTGCACGGGAATTCCATTCGAGCCGTGCATTTTCCCCCACTCCCGGTGGCCATTCATAAGGTTCGGAGGATGTGTCTGCGGGGAATCCAAATGGGTAATCGATCCGGCAGGCAACCTCAGAACCTGTGAACAGAACCCGGAAGTTCTCGGAAACCTGATGATCCATTCTTTTACGGAACTGGCATCCTCAGAAAAGAGCAAAAGATTCAGGATGAGAGGGTTAAGGGGTAATCAATGTGTAAAGTGTCCGGATCTTTCGGCATGCGGAGGAGGTTGCAGGTTCCTTGCAGATGTGGATATCAGAGCCGAAAACTGACTCCTATCTTGATGACCGGGTAGATTCCGAATTTGCTGTTCAGATCGTCCTCGACGGTCTGTGACTCGGCAATGAGATCTTCCATGAACTGCTCTTCGACCGACGGAGGAATGCTGCCGCCTTCGTGGGTGAGGGTGAGCTTGTAGTGCTGGAACATCGCCCCGAAATCGAATGCCACAGAGACCGCACTGCCTGCCGGGATGTGCTTGAGTAAGCCTATACCCAGGTAAGGCGACACGCCTCTGCAGTCGACATCCGTTATCAGTGTGCCGAACTGCTCTGGAGTGTACTCATGATCGCCGATCTGAATGGTCTCTGTGGAACTTGAAGTCAGGCTGACATTGTTCATGCTGATAATGATGCCTGCCGTCAGTCTGAAGGCTCCGAGACCGGGGTTGTAGTCCATGAGGACGGGAATCCATCCCAGTTTTGCATCGAGATCGTAGCTGATCTCATCTATTTCAGTATCCTTCTCGTAGCTGAAGAGGTCTACTCCCAGCCGCACAGAGAGCTCCCGGGAGAGGGGAATCGCTATCTCTCCCCCGAAACCCATCGAACTGAGCCGTAATCCAATGGCAGCGCTGGAATCGGTGGCCGAAGAAGAGCTTCCGAACAGAGAACAGAGCAATACAAGCAGAACTGGCAATCGCACACCGGATCGCAGCATTAGAACCTCCTCAGATCACAGGATAACAGGTTGGTCCCGAATGTCAACTATTCTATATATGGTTGATATGGAATATATTACACACCTCACAAGCGGAGTTGAATGCAAATCGCATATATTAGTTTGACATAGAATTCAATCGAAGGAGAGTAAAATGAAACACTCGGTATTCTGTGCTGTGTCGATTCTTACGGTTTTTGTTGCAGGATGTGGTGGAAACGGTGAGATCGCTGTTTCTCCGCAGCAGGATGATACATCCGGGTGGATCGAGCTCTCGATCTCGGATTCCATAGGCGTCGAACTGGGTGACAGTAATTACGTCTTCGGAGACATCCAGACGCTTGCCCATGGCCCGGATGGCAGAATCTATGCCCTCGACAGAGCGACATGCTGTGTGAAGGTCTACTCCCCCGAGGGTGAGTTCGTCAGAAGCATTTCCAGGCAGGGCAATGGACCTGGTGAGCTGATCAATCCACTGGCAATGGCTGTTGTAGGCGACGGAAGGATATTCGTCTGCTCTCCCTGGAACGGCGGACTCCATGCTTTCTCACCGGAAGGGGAATGGGAAGGTCTCGTTACCGAATTCACGAACAACCCTCCATTGGTCATGAGGGGAACAGACGGAAACGCATACGTCGCGTTTCGTTTACAGGTTCTGCCGGAAGGTGATGAACTCATCTGCACCACGTTCATCGGACGCTACGAGGAGGGAGAGGAGCCCACAATCCGCTACTGGGAGGACGAATTCCCCTTCGACCCGATGGATCTCACCGCCCTCCTGAAGAAGTCTTTCTTCGGGAACGTTTTCGCTGTCGATATCGAGGGAAGAGTCTTCATCTCACCGCTTACCAGTGAAGAGTATCTCGTCGAAGGCTTTACTCCCGATGGCGAGAGGTTCCTGGAGATCAGTGCCGAAGCAGAGCTGGTAGCAAAGACGGAGGAACAGATCAGGGAAGAGAAATTCTGGGTCGAGACCCTTCTGGAGAGAATGGGCGCACAAGGTGTCGTGCTGGAATTCGATCCCGATCCGTACAGAAACGCCATATCGGATCTCGAGGTCGATTCGGATGGAAGAATCTGGGTCAGGAGAGGCACGGCCGATACGCCCGTTTTCGATGTCTACGACATGGATGGCCGGATTCTCTTCACAGCCCACGTGCCCGGCATCACGGACGAAGGCCAGTTCTGGGAATTCGTTATAGACGAGTACGCAATAATGGCGTACTCACTCAATCCCGATCTCTACCAGCAGATATACATCCTCGAGCTTCCCGGGCCTTCACATGACATGGATCTGTAAGAAGAGGGTTGCCGGCTTCTAGCGGGGGGCGATGCAAATCCGGGCTGCCGCACCATAAGCCAACTTGAGGGATTCCAAAACGGTTTGTCCTTGTGAATTTCGAACATCGTATCATTTCTTTGATCGGATTTGCTTATATAACATGTAGTGCTTATATAACCACAGCACATGACAGGGGTGATGAATGGCGACGAACATCTGGAATCTTCTAGGTATTCAATGTACGCCCTTCTTCCAGGAGGCGCTGGACATTTCCGATACCGGTCTTCGACCGATCAGTCTGTTCGTTGGCCACTCAACCGAAGCCGAGGAAGTGCTCAGACGAATCATCGGCAGCCAGTCTAGCCGGCTCGTGGTAGCAGGTCTGCCCGGTGCCGGGAAAACGACCTTCATCCAGTACATCAAATCCCAACTCGCCGATCAGGGCTATGCAGTATCGTCGGAGCACTGCAGAATGCCGCACCAGCTGTCCGTCACCGATCTGGGCGTCGAACTCCTCCGCTCGGTGGTGAGATCGGTCAGTTCGGTACTGCCCACCAAACGGTTGAAGAAACTCAAAGGCTTCGAGGAAGCTCGGAGCCTGGTCGAGGAAACCCGGCAGCGAACATGGCAGATGAATGCTTCGATGTTCGGGTTCGGCGGCGGTGGTGGGCGTGTTCAGGATATTCGACCGCCTACCTTCAGTCCGAATCAGTTTCAGGACGCCCTTGCTCATCTCACAGCCAGCTCTCTGGCGATCGGAATACCGGGAATCCTGATCCATCTGAACAACCTCGAGAACCTCGAACAGAATCCGGAAGCGGCTGCGCTCCTGCTCCGTGATGCTCGGGACTACTTTCTGATTCCCGGATTCCATGTGATCCTGGGAGCTGCGCTCGACTTCCATGGAGCGGTAATTGCAAAGCATGCTCAGGTTCGCAGCATCTTCCCGCCTCCGCTCCGCCTGGAAGCTTCGCACTTCAAAGATGTCCGGACAATCCTGGAGAAGCGGTATGCGCACCTGCGGATCGAGAACATGACGGTAACCCGACCAGTTACATGGAAGCTGGTAGAGGAGTTCCATCGGCTGTTCCGCGGTGACCTGCGGGGCATGCTATCGGCCCTTGATGAGACCTGCTACCGGGTCCTTGATTTGGCTGGAGGTGCTCCTCTGGGTCGGGAACAGGCTCTGCCGGCGCTGATTGCTCTGTATCGGAATGAACTCATCTCCCTCCTGTCACCGTCAGACCTCAAGCACCTCGAACGAATTGCCAGCTTCGAGGGTGAAGAGTTCAGGCAGGCCGATGTCATCGACCTGTTGGGCGTTACGCAACCGCGAGCGAGCGCCGTCTTCAGGAAACTGGAGCGGACTTCCGCAATAACCCACGTGCGTACTCATGGGCCGAGCCGGTACTACACTCTCTCGGGTCAGACCCGGATCGCCTTCGGAAAATTAAGGCTATAACCTAACGACGGAGTCCATGTGTTCTAACGAGAAGGAAGTGGACTATCTGTAAGAAGAGTGCTGCCGGCTTCTAGCGGCTGGTCTTGTAGACCCAGACACCGGCACCCACGAATTCCTGCCGGCCGACAAGCGTGTAGAGGTTCCCCAGGGAATCGATCAACGACTGTTCCGGTTCCAGAAGACCCCACACCAGAACGAGGAAACCTGCATCTCTCGATTCGATCAGGTCTGATATGCGCTGGATGTCACCCGGTCCCGTCGAGAGCAGATCGACTCGTTCTCCCGTTCCAGCCCTGTCCAGGTAGTAATCGAAGTAGGCTTCGTTCCAGGCTGACGCTGCAATGACTGTGCTGCCTGGATCCATGCCCAGATCGACAACGTACGAGGCGACCTCTCTGAACTGGTGTCGATGGGGTTCCGAGTAGTGCTTCCTGACGAAGAAAAGAGTGAACAGGAAGAGGAGTATCAGCACGGACGAAGCGATCAGCCGTGATCCCGGGGCAGGAAAAACAACGTGGGTTGATACCGCCAGGAGAAGAAACACCGCCGGCAGTGAAATCATCATGTTTCTAACGCTGAATACGGGAACTGACGCAAGGGAAACGGCAAGAGACACAAGAAATGGCGCCGCCAGCCACAGGATCGGAACGAGTAACTCTCTGGTATGCAGCCAGTCCCTTGCCCTGGAAAAGCAATACCGCATGACCAGGCCTGCTGGAACCATCAACAGCAGGATAACCGTGAGAACCTTTGACCAGCCCATGTACTGAAGTACGAGCGAGTAGAAAGTCTTCAGGGACGGCAACGCTATGTAGCTCCCGCCGCTGCCCTGTGCAAGGGCAACGGGCAGCCAGGGCAGGAAGAAAACCATGGGCACCAGCCCAACTGCAGCAGCAAGAAGCCTGCCCCTGCGCAGGACGAGGGACACCCCGAGAAGCGCTGCCGCCTCGAACAGGAAAACGAGCAGCCCGAAATAATGAGTGTACTCCAGGAGGATGCCGAGCAGAACGAATGCGGAGAGTTCTGCCAGACTCGCTCTCTCCCCCTTCTTAGCGTGGGCAAGCAACCTTATCAGCAGCAGCACCGAAAGACAGACCAGCAGTATCAGGAGAGCATAGGGTCTGGCTTCCTGACTGAGCCAGATATGCGAGGGTGAGACTGCCAGCAATGCGGAAGCAAGCAATCCTGCAGATGCGCCGAACAGTCTCCTTCCAATAAGAAAGAGAACGGGAATGGTCAGTATCCCCGCAGCAGCGGATGGAAATCTCAGCGCTGTCTCGGAATCACCAGTCACTCGCATTGCACAGAAGAGAAGGATCTGGTATCCAGGAGGGTGTACGTCAGGTTTTACACCCAGGTCGACAACCTGCCCGATCGTTGAAAAACTGCTCCTGTACCAGGATGACAGTTCATCGTTCCAGAGGGACTCGTGTCCGAGCCCGATGAGTCTGAGGCAGCTGCCCGCAGCAACAACTGCCATGAGCAGCACCACCGTCCTGCTCATCCTCCTGTGCCCGGTAATAGCTCCTATACTGTACCCCTAGGTGAGGAGGCCGGCTACCAGTCGGCCGAACGAAGCGGGATCGTCAGGTCTGGCGCCCGAGAGAATCTGGGAGAGATCGAACAGGATCATGATGTAGTCCCTGAGCTTGTCGGATGATCTATCGTTACCGTAGAGGTCATCGAGAATCGCGATAACGGGAGCATCCGGATTGAGTTCGAGGATCTTCTTCATTTCCGGAACCTCCTGGTGCATGGCTTTCATCATGCCCCTGATGGCATCTCCCGGATCGTTCGGGTCGGAAACCAGCACACAGGGGCTTCCCTGAAGTCTTCCGCTGAACCTGACGTCCGCGACCTCCTGCTTCAGGACATCCTTCATGTACTCGAGAAGCCCGGAATAGGCTTCATCAGCAGTCTTCCTGCGGAGCTTCTCCTCTTCGGTGAGGTCCTGCTCATCGGTCTCTCGAGAGAGAGATATGAGCTTCTTTCCCTTGTATTCGGCAATACCCTGAAGCATGATGCTGTCAACAGGGCTGTCGAAGAGAAGTACTTCTCTGCCCTTTTTCACCATCGACTCCAGAAAAGGTGAAGTGGACATCGCTTTTCTGTCCGATCCCGTCAGGTAGTAAATCCTCTCTTCGTCTTCCCCCATCCCCCCGATGACCTCCGGGAGCGTTCTCTGTTTTTCGGAATCGGCTGTCGTCCAGACGAGAAGGAGATCCAGTAGCTCATCCCTGTGCTCCCAGTCGGTGTAGACTCCTTCCTTCAGAAGGTCGCCGTACTCCGTGAAGAATTTCCCGTAGAGGTCTCTGTTATCCTCCAGAATTCCCCTCAGCCAGTCAAAGACCTTCCTGGTGAGAGCCTGTTTGATCGTCCTGATCACATTGTTCTTCTGCAGGAGCTCGCTCGAGATATTGAGCGGGAGATCGGATGATTCGACGACACCCCTGAGAAAACGCAGGTATGCTGGAAGAAGCTCCTCTGCTTCCTCCTTGATGAGAACCCTCCTGACGTAAAGGTTTACACCCGAACGGTAATCCGGCATGAGCAATCGGTAGGATCTCTTCTTCGGTATGAAGAGCAGCGAGAAGAACTCCGTCGTTCCCTCACCGTGGTAGGCCATCCTGTCAAGCGGTGCTTCGGTATCGAATGCAAGGCGGCTGTAGAACTCGTTGTACTCCTCGTCCGTGACTTCGTCGGGAGGTCTGGTCCAGATGGGTTTCCGGGTGTTCATGACAGGATTTTCATCACCCTCCGGAAGATCCAGAGTAACCGGATAGGAGATGTAGTCAGAGTACTTCCTGACCAGAGCCCTGAGCTCGAGTTCATCGAGGTAATCGTCCATTTCCTCTTTCAGATGCAGCACAACACTCGTTCCCCGGGCCAGATCGTCTACGTCGGTGATCGTGAAGGTGTCCTGACCGGTCGAGGACCAGAGTTTTCCCGCCTCTTCCGATCCGGCCTTTCTGGAGTAGACCTCGACCCTGTCCGCAACCATGAACGATGTGTAGAAACCCACTCCGAACTGGCCTATGAGATCGAGAGTTCCGGAATCGTCTTCCATCTTCCCGGCGTTCTCGATGAAACTGATCGTGCCGGAGCTTGCTATGGTGCCGAGATTGAGCGCCATCTCGTCACCTGTCATACCGATGCCGTTGTCTGAGACGGTAAGAGTTCTTTTCTCCCTGTCGGGGGTCAGCACTATGCCCGGGTCCGAGTCATCTCCCAGGATATCGGATTCGGTGAGAGAGAGGAATCTGAGCTTGTCCAGAGCATCCGACGAATTCGAGATCAATTCACGCAGAAATATGTCGGGGTGTGAATAGAGGCTGTTCACGACGATATCGAGTATTCGTCGAGTTTCTGTCTTGAACTTGAGTTTTCTTTTGCTCATTGGATTTACCTATCTAATCATGCCCTCGAGGAATGGAACCTCGAATACTTTCTCATGCATTATCGGTCCATGACCGAAATAGCCTTCTTCCCCGAAAAGCTCTCCATGATCCGAGGTAACGGTTATCCAGGTGTTTCCGGGAACCATATCGAAGAGTCTCTCGAACACCGAATCAAGATACGTTACGGTCTCGACCTGTCTGGCCCTGAGCCTGTCGAGCTGCTCCATGTCGAAGAACCTGGGCTCTCCCTGCTCGTCCTGCACAAGCTTTCCGCCGACGACATGATCGTCCAGATGCTTGAAAACACCGTGTACACCGCTGATACGCGGCCATTCGTTCTCCGGCTCGGAGGGGAGTGCGTAGGGGTAATGGGTTTCCCCGACGTTGAGCAGGTAGAAAGAGGGCCGCTCGCTCGAGAAGGTCATCAGATCGAGCATGGCGGACATGTCGTTATGATCCGGCATCAGTCTGAAGCTGTCAAAACCATGGTTGAGAGGTGTGTAGCTGTTGAGAACCGGCAGCGATACCATTGCGTGTGTGAGATAACCCAGGCTCTGCCTGAGGAAATCCGGCAGGTAGAGCTGTGGAACAAGGCTCTTGAAGCCGATGTCCCGCGCACCCAGCCTGTCGTTGAACGTGAAGAAATCCTTCTTGTAGTACTCGGAGGCAAAGACATGCTTCGGACTGGTATGGGGCATAAGTCCCATCAACATGTTGTAGTGCGATGGAGCAGTCCACGAAGCGTACGAAAACCTGCACTCGACTTTCCCCAGCTTCATGATGGTTGCCGGCGAAGCTTCCATGAAAGTGTCGTATCGGCAACTGTCAAGGACAACCAGGATGAAATTGTTCAGATCGTCGAATGGTGGGTCCGGTCTGTCAAGACCTTCCGATCTCTTCGAGCGGGTTCTTTTCCGGAAAATTTTCAAGGACCTGCCTGACCTGTCACCTTCTCGGCAGCAGAGCGGACGCCAGGTCACCGCGCACCTGCTCGGACCATATCTCCGTCAGGACGGACAGCTCCTCGGCAAGCATGCTGTAACCCACAACATCCATGCGGTGCTCGAACCTGTAGTTATTCTGAAAGATCACGTTTGTGCTTCTGTCTCCCAGAAGGGTTACGTCAACGTCGAAGACCACCATCCAGGTGGAACTGTCGACCTCCACTGCTCCGAATTCCCTGACGTAACCATCGATTACAAGTCTGTCGGTAACCGTTGATGTCTGCAGGAATACGGCGGTATACGTTTCTTCGGCAACGAGATCTCTTGCGAGGAGAACGGGAAGAAGAGCTGATGGTCTCGAGCTCCATCTGTTCGACGCAGATTCGACTACCGAACCATTGGCCAGCCTGAGAACCATGCTCGGGAGCTCGTACACTCCCGATGATGAGAAATCCCTGACTCGAATGACTCTTTCGAACTTGAGCGCACTGGACTGAGGTCTCGGGTAGTCCAGTTCCCAGAAGGTAACATCTCCGGTCAGCTCGTCTCCGAGTCTTACGTTCACGTTGATGCATCCGGTTGCGGCAAGGAGCATGCAGAGTAAAAACGCTCCTCTGTATCGGCCTATTGCCATATATCCTCTCCTGATCTCGGCAAAAGGAACTCTGTGGGATTGTCTATCAGCATCCGCACAAGGCTCCTGAGGTCTCTGATTAGTGCTCCCGATTCAACTACCATTTCATCGGTTGCGGTTATAAGGAAATCTACTGGTTCTGCAAGCTGCTCGATCGAAACAGCCAGGCGGTGTAAATCGTCTGCAAATTCCGGGGCTTCTCTGTTCATCGTGCGGGACAGGTCTAGCAGAGACAGACCCAGTCTGTTGTACGTAACCAGGAGGGTGTCCAGTTTTCTGGAGTTGCTCCCGATGGAAGCGAAAAGGCTGTCGAGTTTCTCGGCATCGAATAGAGTGTTGAGATTCCGCAGCAGGGAGACGGTCTGATCGTTTATCTCCTTGAAATCGATCTCGTTCATTATCTGAGTGAGTCTTTCGAGGCCGGATGTCATCGACTCCATCGTACCGGCCTCAACCGGTATGACCTGGTGTGGTGGGTCGAAGGTGAGCTCTGACAGACCCCACCTGCCGAACGATCCGGTACTGTCGGAGCTGAGATTGATCACCTTCAGCCCGGTAATTCCAACGAGCTGCATGGCAGCGGTAATAGTCTCATCCACTTCGAAGGATGAGTTGATCTCCATTTCGACCTGAACCAGCCTGCCGTCAGGTGCGACTTCGATGCCGGATACCCTCCCGATTGGAACACCGTTGTACATCACGTTGCTTCCGGAGTTCAGCCCCTGAACGGACCATCCGTAGTAGCTGACGTACGATGTGACAGCCTTCTCGCGGAACCCTCCCGTAAGCCAGACCATGCCTATGATGAACAGCAACGAGCCTATCGAGAAGAAAAGACCAAGCTTGAATTTGCTGGCTTCCAGTGCCATCTCACTCCAATTTTCGGTCGATAGAGACCTTGCTTCCGAAGAAGGCCTGCACTCTGGGATCTTCGGACTCATCCCTGAGCTGCCGAGCGGTTCCGACGGCAATTATGCCCTTTTCATCAGAGTCAAGCATAATCACCCTGTCGGAAATGGCAAAGATGCTTGCCAGCTCGTGTGTTACTATTACGACGGTCGTGCCGAAAGTCCTGTTGATACTCTTTATAAGCGAGTCCAGGCCTCTCGATGTTACCGGGTCCAGACCTGCTGAAGGTTCGTCGAACAGGAGCACCTCGGGATCGAGAGCCATGGCCCTGGCCAGCCCGGCCCTCTTCTGCATACCACCCGATACTTCAAGGGGATTTTCCTGGGCAAAGTCGATCAGATCTACTGTTTCCAGCTTTCTGTAGGCTATCAGCTCTATTTCCGCCCTGGACAGCCTGGTGTATTCTTTGATGGGAAGCATCACGTTCTCCAGAATAGTCATGTTCCCGAGAAGTGCTCCCGACTGAAAGAGAACTCCCCACCTGCGTCTGAGTACATCCAGTGTATCCTCATGTTGCCAGATATCCGTCTGGGCATATTCAATTCTGCCCTCCCACGGTCTCTGGAGGCCCAGGAGATGTCTCAGGAGCGTACTCTTCCCGCATCCGCTCTTTCCCACGATCACCAGAATCTCACTCCTGTAAACGTTCATCGAAACGTTCCTGAGAACTACAGGACCGTCGTAGCCCCCGGTAATGCCGTCCACTCTGAACAGTATCTCATTCGGCATGATCAGAGACTCAATCCCGGGCGGATGTGAATGAAGAGAATCGACAGTAGAGCGTCACAGACGATCACAAGAAAAATGCTCAACACAACAGCAGATGTCGTAGCTCGTCCAACTGCCGCGGCGCCGCCTCGAACACGCATCCCCATGTAGCAGCCCGTTGTTGAAACGAGTATCGCGTAAAGAATTCCCTTGAGCATACCCCAGTAGATATCCATTGGAATCAGCGCCTTGCTGAGCTCCGACAGGTAGATGTTCGCCGGCATTCCCAGGAATACACCTCCCGCGAGAAGCCCCCCCACGAGACCAGCCATATTTGCCAGCAGAACGAGAAAGGGCATTACGAACATCAGAGCCACCATTTTGGGTATGACAAGATAGCTATAGATGTTGATCCCCATCACACTGAGCGCGTCGACCTCCTGTCTCACCTGCATCGTACCGATCTCTGCAGCAAAGGCAGAGCCCGATCTTCCGGCAACGAGAACGGCCGCCAGCATGGGTCCGATCTCCCACGTAATGCTGTATGCGATAAGAGCGGGCATGTAGAGTTCGGCTCCGAAATTGCGCATCTGATAACCTGCCTGGTAACCGAGAATGGTCCCGAGAAGCCAGCACAGCACCGCGATTATCGGTATTGCCCTGACCCCTGCCTGATCCATGTAGTAGAAGACCTGAGGCCATCTGACCAGGGCAGGTTTACCGAGGGTCCGAACGAACTCTGTAATGGTCCGGCAGGTGAATTTCCATAGCCCTCTGACGGTTCCCATGAATTTCAGGAGATGGTCGCCGACATCCTCGAAATGCTCTCTGACACTTTCATCCGTCCGAATCACGACCGTTCGGGGTTCGTTATTCCTGAACGAATCGAACTGATCAGAGCCATCTTTACCAAGACCGTCGATGGTAACAACCACTCCCGCATTCTCCAGCGATCTGATGAAATGGAACACGGTTACTGCTGCAATCGAATCCAGTCCCCTGCATGCAGCGAAATCCAGTACAGCCCTTCCCGATGTCGATAGTCTGCCCTTCGAGGAGTTGAAGAACTTCTTGAGGAACTCACGGTCCGAAGCCTCGAGGAATCTGGTAAACCTGATTGTGGCGTCATCTCTCAGTTCGGCAGGAACACGGCGATCTGTCAACTCGGTGTCTTTCGTAAAGAGGATGATTGAAATCCGAATGCGACCATCGATTACAACTGGTTTATACAACGGGAAATCGCATTCAGGAAGGCCGGGAAGGATCGGAGGATATGCTTACTTGCCATCTGCGAGCGGCCTGACTATTACTTTATCAGAGAGAGGGGAGGAAAAATGGGGACCATTGTATTTCTAGTTCTGAAGTTTGTCTTCGGAATCGACCACTTCGGTGATGGCCAGGCAATCGCCATCATGGTGTCTCTTGATTCCATTGCTCTTGTTCTCTTCTTGAAGCTGAAACGCTGAAGCAGTTCCATCAGAATCGCCACTCCTGGTGAATGCCGGGGGTGGCGAATGTCCTGCTTCAGCTAAAAAATCAGCCTGTCTGCGGCGGAATATTTTTCTCCTGCGTTTGTACCACACGTGAAAGGAGGAAGATAATGAGATCCGATTGCAAACAGAAAACACGCGCAAATCCAATTGATCTCGGGATTCTTGTAGGCATTGTGCTATTACTCTTCGTATTCGAGGCCACCCCCTCGATGACAGTGGGCAGGCTGTCCGTAAAAACCGAAGAAAACGAAATGATCGGCTTCGATCCGGGCATACTCTACAATATTCCCCCCGAGCTGCCGGATGATCCAATCGACGTAGAAGATATCATCAAACAGGTACTCCCGGTGGATATCAATCCGATAGAACTCATCAGCATGTCCGATGACACGACAGGACTACGAATCGTCGGCACCGTTGAGAATCCGGATGGGTACATCCCTGTAAATCCGGATGATCAGGGTATCCCTCTGCCGGGAACATTCATCGCACGTTCAGTCGAACCCTCCTGCAACTTCCGGCCGCTTCCGGACTATCCCGAAATGGCCAGAATGGCAGGTGTCGAGGGCAGGGTTATCCTCCAGGTCTTCGTAGGCGTGGACGGAGTACCCGTTGATGTTGTCGTGATACAGAGCTCCGAGGTCTCCTCAATGGACGACTCGGCAATTACTGCCGCATGGAATTCCAGATGGAGTGCGGCAAGAAGAGCTGATGGTTCTCCTGTAGGAGTATGGACCTCGGTGGTCTACGATTTCGTGCTGGACTAATCCACCGGCTCTTCCACCAGTTCTTCGAACGTACGCCTGAGTGACATGAGGTGTTCTGTAAATCCCTCGGAGAGCCTGTCACGAGGATGCTGCAAATCGATGATTTCTTCCCTGACGATCCTTCCCGGTCTGTGACCGAAAACACAGACACGTCTTGCAAGGTAGACAGCCTCCTCGATGTTGTGGGTAACGAAGATTACGGTCGTTCCAGTTTTTTTCCAAAGATCGAACAGCTTGTTCTGGAGGTCCTGGCTGGTCCTTGTATCGAGTGAGCTGAAAGGCTCATCGAGCAACAGGACATCCGGCTCCATGACAAGGCTCCTCGCAAGAGCAATTCTCTGCTGCATACCACCCGACAGCTGATGCGGAAAGGAATCAGCGAAATCCTTCAGGCCGACCATCTCGAGGATCCTCATAATCGAATCGGGCATCGCACTCGTCTGTTTCCTTCTCATCATAGCCATGGGCGGTAAGTTCCTGAACATTGAATTCATCCATGGGAACATCTCACCTCCCGAGGAGGGGCTGGAAAAGGGCATCTTCATTCCCATTGCTCTGATCGGAAACGCTACGTTGGCCATAACAGTCATCCAGGGAAAGAGTGCTCCCTGTTGAAAAACGTAAC
>CBDUZS010000031.1:0-28851 GCA_965371785.1 uncultured bacterium | reverse complement strand
CAAGTAATTACGCCCTCATTGAGGCTGCAGCTGATCTCTTTGCCGCCACGGATAATCCCTATGGAACGAAATGGGATGTCTACCGTGTGTTCTCCAGCGGGACCGAGGGCTACACGAACGGCCTGCTTCACAACGATACGTTCTACCTGCCCGTATGGAACACGTCAAACGATACACCGGCGATTGCAGCTTATCAGACAGCGATGCCAGGATATACGATTATCCCAGTCTACCACTCCGGTTTCTCGAGCGGTGATGCTCTCCACTGCAGGAGCAGAAACGTAATGGATCCTTTTCTTCTCTGGATCGATCACGTACCGGTGGACACCACGCAGAGTACCGGTCCCGTATCCATCGATGCCCTGATAAGATGCCACCCCGATTACAGCCTGACCTCGAACGAAGTGCACTACAGAACCGGTTCGTCAGGTCCGTTCACACCGATCACCATGTCCCCCACGGGTGCAGACTCATTCCATGCGGAAATTCCCGGTATGCCGGGTGGAACGGATGTTCAGTACTACTTGTTCGCGACGGACAGCTCCGGCAGAACGGCCGCGCATCCGCAGTACGCTCCCGATACATGGTTCAACGAGTATGCGGTGACCACGACAGGCATAGGCGGAGGCTGGGTGTCCGGACCGGAGGACTGGGTTTCAAGCCCTTCCCCGAACCCTTTCAACGTCTCCGTTTCGCTGACCATCTCGCTGGATGAGACCGATCCCGTTTCCATGGCTGTCTGGGATATTTCCGGCAGGCTGATCGAGAGAATCGATTCCTGTGAGCTCGACCCAGGAGAGCATGTACTGTCCTGGACACCAGGACCGGACATCCCGGACGGGATCTACATCATCAGGCTGACGATTCGCAACGCCGTTTCCTCAATGCGGATTGTAAAGAGTACGAGATAGTCTGTAAGACGGAACATTCTCACGAATGGAACATTCTCACGAATGGAACATTCTCATGAATGGAACATTACCGGATTGCGGCTGTACCAGTGAGTAGATGTTGATCTGTTACTGCAGGTGCGATTCAGCATCACATCCCAGGGGGGAAGAATTGCCATGAAGACAGCATTACTGTTTCTTACCGTCACAGGGCTTCTGTTCTGTCTCACAGCCTCATCGATCCGGATTGACAACGATACCGGGGGCTGGGACATGGAAGAGGTCTACGCCGTTCCAGCAGGCTCCGGCAGCTGGGGAGAGAACCTCCTCGGATTCGAGATCATCGCCCATGGTTCAACGGGTCAGTTCTCAATCGAACCCGGAGCATACGATCTCATGCTCGTGGACGAAGATGGAGACATGTACGAGAAGTTCAACGTCTCCATCCTGTTCAGATACGTATGGGCGGTAACTCTGGACGATCTCACCAGGTACGCTTCCGGCTCTATCTACGGCGGAGGTTGACGCTAGTCAAAAAGCCTTCCGTGAGAAGGCCTGGAAATCAGTCAATACCATTACTCGAGACCGTTCCGCCGAACCCGGGTACTCCAGAGAGAAATCCACGGATTCCCGGTTTCCCCTTTGCTGCGATGTAGTTCAGGATACCAGCCAGGATGACCAGCAGTGTTCCCAGCAGAACTGCTGAGTCCGGTCTCGATCCGAAGAACAGCGGTTGCCATACCGCTGCATAGACCACGCTCAGATAACCGTAGACTGCGACTTCCCCACCCGGAGCATGTCTGTAGGCAGCGGTCATGAGGAGCTGACCTGCCGCACCCGCAGCCCCGATCCCGAAAAGCGCGGCAGCATCAGCCGGCGCCGGGACTACGCCTTTTGCGATTGTTGCCGGAAGGAAGAACAGTGTCAGGGCCAGGGAGAACCAGAATACGATCCTCAGGGGAGGGTCATGTTTTCCCAGGGCTCTGAGAGTAGTGTACGCACCCCCGGCAGCGACGGCGGAGAGTAACGCGATTATACCTGCCCCCGTAATCGGAACCCGCCCCGGCTGCAGGATGACCAATGCTCCGAGAAAGGCGAGGACCATTGCGATTATCTGCCATATGACGAGCTTTTCCCGCAGAAAGAGTACGGCAAATATCAGAACGAAAAAGGGGCTCAACCTGTTCAGCGAGACAGCTTCCGACAGTTGAAGACCCTCGACCGCGGTGAAGTAGAGGATCATTCCCGTCGCTCCCAGCACCGATCGGAGAATGACCAGCCGGATACAACGCGGTCTGAACGATCCTCCCCTTCTCATCATGGCTACTCCCGTGATGAGAAGCGATACCAGGGCCCGGGCGAAGATCTTCTCCTCCACTGGGATGCCGGAGTCCTCCGGGATAATTTTCACGAAGACAGGCACCATCGAGAGAAGCAGAGATGCGCTGATCATGAGAAGAGCCGCCCTGGCTCCGGAGAGAACCGGCATGGTCCAGCCTTCCTGGGTTCGGTGAGAGAATGATGCACTTGCGCAATCTAATACATGATGCCCGTTACAGCGCTAATCCCGTTGCCTGATTTCCTGGCTGCGAGTATGCTATTCGCATGAGCAGCCTGGTATGGATCGAACTCGTTGCATCCGGACCTGACCGGAATCTTCTAGAAGTCGCACGATGGGCATCCGATTCGGTGAGTACGTGTGCGGTTGTCAAGAGCAATGCGTATGGACATGGCATTCGAGAGATCGCCGGTCTCCTCCCTTCGGCCGACTGGTTTGCAGTCAATTCCATTGATGAAGGTCTGGAACTCAGGGGTCTCGGTCATGACAGACCCGTCCTGATCCTCGGATACGTACCTCTCTCGAGACTGGGTGAAGCACTCGATTCTGATTTTCGCCTGACGGTCTTCAACCGGGCTTTGCTCGAGCCGCTCTCCGCGGAAGCTTCGCGAACCGGACGCTCGGCAAAGATTCACCTGAAGGTCGAAACCGGAACATGGCGACAGGGCATTCTACCCGAAGATGTGACGGAATTCGCAAAGACTGCTGCGGCATTGCCCGGAATAGATCTGGAGGGTATTTCCACTCACTTTGCGAACATCGAGGACACTCTCAACCACAGCTATGCTGAAAGCCAGCTGAATACGTTCAGAGAAGTCCTGGCAGGGCTCGAGGCGGAAGGAATCGATATTCCGGTTATTCACACCGCCTGCACCGCTGCAGCGATTCTGTTCCCGGAAACGCATTTCTCGATGCTCAGGACCGGTATAGGCGTTTACGGATTGTGGCCGTCCAGGGAAACCTATCTCTCCGCAAGGCTCGGTAATCGTCCTGTACCCGATCTGCACCCGGTGCTTGCCTGGAAGACACGCATTGTTCAGATAAAGGGAGTCCCTCAGGGAGCTTTCATTGGTTACGGGTGTACACACAGAACAACGAGGAATACAAAACTCGGCATTCTGCCCGTTGGCTACGCAGACGGTTTCGACAGAGCGATTGGAAACACGGGATACGTTCTCATCAGGGGAAAGCGTGCACCCGTTATCGGCAGAGTGTGCATGAACCTCACCATGATCGATATTACCGATGTAGAAGGTGTCGGACTCGAGGAGCAGGTAGTGCTCCTGGGGCGGGACGGAGACGAGGAGATCTCTGCCGATCTCATGGCGGAATGGGCGGGAACGATCAACTACGAGATAGTCAGCCGGATCAGCCCCTTCCTGCCCAGGAAGGTTATCGTTGATTAGGTCGCTCCGCAGGGGGGAGGCTCGATGTTTCTCGAAGTAATTGGCTCCGACGGCTCCAAACAGGCAGGCAGCAATCTCGTCACGATGCGCCTGGGAGAGAGCGTCCTCATCGATGCCGGCTCAGCCTCGAGCATGACCAACACCGATCAGATGGAAACCGAACTGATACTCCTCTCTCATGCGCATCTTGATCATATACTCGAGCTGGGCTTTCTCATCGATGCTATAGCCAGTCAGAGGGGCAGGCCACTCACCGTCATGGGCAGTCCGGCCTGTCTGGCGATAGTCAAGACCCATTACATGAACGATCTCATCTGGCCGGATTTCAGCGGGATCAACACGGATTACGGTCCCGCTCTCGAGTACAGAGAACTGACCGATGGTGAATGGATGGAGCTTCCCAACGGTGTGCGGGTCCTGCCGATTCCCGTGAACCACGGAGCGGGAGCCAGAGGTTTCATCTTCCAGTCCGACGAGGGCTCCATCGTCTACACAGGCGATACCGGTCCCACCGAAGAGATCTGGAAAACAGCCGCAGGTATCGATAACCTGCTCACGATAGTAGCCGAGGTGTCGTTCCCTGACAGGATGATGGATACTGCACTGGCATCCGATCACCTGTGCCCCGAACTGCTCTCCATCGAAATGGAGAAACTGGGGCGCGGTGAACTCCCCATTTACGCTTTCCACCTCAAGCCCTGGTTCAGACACGAAATCGAGAGAGATCTCACCCGTAATTTCGGAAGTAGAGCCGTTCTCCTGATCCGTGGCGACGTACTGGAGTTCTAGGAGGATACTTGGGCTACAGATCAGGCCTCGACATGCTTCCCAGCACCAGTGTTCCCTGCGGGAAAACCGGTCTGCTGACGCACTACGCTGCGGTGAACCGGGAGTATGCCACTTCCACCTCGGTAATATCGGATGATCCTCGATTTGAACTCGCTGCTCTCTTCGGACCGCAGCATGGTTTCCTCGGTGAGACACAGGACAACATGATCGAATGGGAAGGCTACACGCATCCTGAGCTCGGGATCCCCGTGTACAGCCTCTACAGCCAACTTCGTGACCCATTGCCGAGGATGCTCAAAGGTCTGGATTGTCTCGTGGTCGATCTGCAGGACGCAGGTTCCAGGTATTACACTTACGTCTACACAATGGCTCTGAGCATGCGGAGATGCGCTTCGATGGGAATTTCCGTTGTCATCCTTGACAGACCCAATCCAGTCGGAATGACCGTGATCGAGGGGAAAGCACTCGATCCGGACTACTCCTCCTTTGTCGGAATGTATCCCATTCCCGTAAGGCATGCCCTCACAATCGGTGAGCTTGCCATTCTGTTCAGCCGATTCGATGGGCTGCCGGAACCGCATGTCGTGAGGATGCAGGGCTGGTCCCCGGACGGTTTTCCCGCCGACGCTCCCTGGGTTCATCCATCACCGAACATGCCGACCGTCCAGACTGCTCAGGTTTATCCTGGCATGTGTCTTCTCGAGGCAACAAACCTCTCCGAAGGAAGGGGAACTTCCCGCCCGTTCGAGATATTCGGAGCCCCGTGGATCGACGGAGTGAAAATGGCAGCGGCTCTGAACGGTTCTCATTTCCTGAAGGGGGCAATCCTTCGTCCCCACAGTTTTATCCCGACCTTCGGAAAACACTGTGGGATTGCTTGCGGTGGAGCCCAGATACATGTGTCAGACCCATTCTCTTTCCGGCCGCTTCTTGCTGCTTTCGGAATACTCGCTTACGGTTTCAGCCTGAAGGAGACCGCCTGGAAGGAACCGCCCTACGAGTACGAATACGACAGAATGCCCATCGATATCCTCACGGGTTGCAGCGATGTGAGAGAAGCCGTAGAGGAGGAAGAATCTGATCTGCTTACTGAGCTCGCAACAGGCGATCCAGCGGCGCATACGGATCTTGTCTCCGGGTCTCTTCTCTACGAAAGGGAGTTCCGTAAATGAGAATAGGTGTCATCTCCGATGTCTACGGCAACCTCCCCGCGCTGGAAGCGGTATGCGCATGGCTTTCGGGTGAGGGTGCGGAACTGGTGGTATGTCTCGGAAATCTCGTCGGCTACGGAGCCCTCCCGGAGGAAACGGTCTGCTTCGTGAGAGATCATGGAATCGAGACCGTACAGGGAAACTGGGATCGTGCGGTAGCGAGAGGCCGGGAGTCCGCGGGTGATACGTTCGACAACCCCTACTGGAGGAAACTTGCCGGTGAATCGCTGCAGTGGACCAGGAGCAGGCTGAGCACAGGCAGTATCGACTATCTGAGAAATCTTCCCGGGGAGTTGCGCTACTCGATCGAACGGACATCAATCCTCTGCGTTCACGGTCAGCCCGGAAACGTCTCGGGCAGGATTGAACACGATGCCGGGAACGAGATCTTTGACATGCTCCTGGCGAGGAGTCACTGCAACGTCCTTCTGAGCGGCAACACCGGAACTCCTGCCCTGGCCCCTAGACCGAACGGCTGTCTTATCAATCCCGGAAGTGTCGGCGGCGGCACATACCCATTGCAGGCATCGGCTGCGGTCATCGATTCAGGAGGTCCAGGAAGCATTCCCGTGTGGTGGCAGAGAATACCTTACGACTTCGACAACTATGCAGCCGTATACGCTGAGTCCGGGCTGCCGGAAATATTTCTGCGGTGTATACGGACGGGCAGAGACCCAAGAGGCGACTGGCATACCGATAAAACCTACTGGAGGCAGCAATGGGCAGTACTATGATGGAGAAGATCCTTATGGGTCACTGCGGAGAAGTCTGCTCCGCAGGTGATGTCGTATGGATCGACGTAGATAACAGAACTGCAAGGGATTTCGCCGGAGCAAACGTCGTGGGCAACCTCGAGCGTTACGGAGGAGAGAATCCCATAGCTGATAGAGCCCGGACCTTCTTCACGTTCGACTGCAACGTGCCGGCGAACACGATCCCCTATGCGAACAACCAGCAGAGGATCAGATTCTTCGCGCGGAAACACTCGCTCAAGGTCTACGATGTCGATGCAGGAATAGGATCTCACGTCATGATCGAGGAGAAGCACGGCAGACCGGGAACCACAACCGTGGGAACCGACAGCCATCTCAACATCATGGGTGCGGTGGGAGCGTTCGGTCAGGGAATGGGTGACGTCGATACAGCGTTTGCCTTCAAGACGGGGAAGGTCTGGTTCCAGGTTCCCCCGTCGGTCCGGGTTACTCTGAGAGAACTTCCTCCGGAAGGTATCGAAGCCAAGGACATCGCCCTGGCGATGCTCGGCAGGTTCAGCTCCCATGAGCTCCTCGGTCGTTCGGTAGAGGTATACGGTCCATGGATCGAGCAGGCCTCTCTGGGTGATTGCATCACGCTTTCCAGCCTTGCAACCGAGATGGGTGCCATAATCATGCTGATTCCGCCCAACTCCAACGTCCTGGAGTACTTCGGAATGGAACGTGATGATGCAGTTTACGCGGATGAAGATGCTCTCTACGAGGCTGATTACGAACTCGATATCGGTGAACTCGCACCGTTGGCTGCAGCCCCCCCCAGCCCGGGCAACGTACATACAGTGTCCAGCCTGTCCGATGTGAAGGTGGACAGTGTGTTCATAGGAAGCTGTACGAACGGCTCGTACCAGGATCTGAAGTATGCCTCTGAGCTTCTCAGAGGGAGGAAGGTAGCACCAGGTGTGATGCTGAAGGTCGTGCCGGCTACACGGCACACCTGGTCCAGGATGGTGGAAGAAGGCCTGATCGCTGACATTTTCAACGCCGGCGGCATCATCAGCAATGCGGGATGCGGCGGCTGCGCTTCCGGGCAGATCGGTATGACCGGTGAGGGAGAAGTGCAGGTGAGCACTTCCAACAGGAATTTCACCGGCAAACAGGGGCTTGGAGATACGTACCTCACTGGAATCGGAACAGCGGTGGCGTCAGCAGTCATCGGTCGTATCGCTTCCGTCCACGAACTTCCCGGAGGGGAGCGATCATGAGCACGAAACTCTCTCTTCAGGGCAGGCTCTGGGTGCTCACAGGGAATGGTTCACTGATAAGCGACATAGATACGGATATGATCTACCACAACGCTCATCTGGCAGTCACCGAAATCGGGAAAATGGGGCAGTTCGCGTTCGGCAATCTGCAGGGTTACATGGATTTCGCAAAACTGGCAGAACCCGGAGACATCATCCTTGCGGGAGAGAACTTCGGGTCCGGCAGTTCGAGACAGCATGCCGTCGACTGCTTTTCTGCGCTTGGTGTCCAGGCGGTCATTGCCAGATCATTTGGAGCAATATACAAGCGCAATGCGATAAACAGCGGGTTTCCCATCGTAGAGGTGCCGGGAATACCCGACGATCTCCTCGAGCACTTCTGCAATATCGATATCGACATCGAAAAGGGAATCATCAGGTGTGGAAGCATTACGTTCGAAGGAATTCACATGTGCACGGTAGCGCGGGATATATACCTCAGCGGAGGGCTGTTCCAGTACGCGGAGACGCTGGGATAGAAGTAACCACGAAACGGAGGGAAATGCCGAATGATTGAAGAAATTACTGCCGCAGCACTCGATGCTGGTAAATTCATCGAGGAGAAAACGAACGAAATCAAGGCAGCGGTCGGGGACGGAATCGCGATAAACGCCCTGTCGGGAGGAGTCGATTCCTCCGTTGTGACGATGCTCGGCCATCGTGCGCTGGGCGGGAACCTGAAAACCGTATTCGTCGAAAACGGCTTGATGCGGGAAGGCGAGCCCGATCGAATTAGGCAGCTCTTCAGCAACCTGGGAGTAACGGTAGATATCGTCGACGCTCGAAACGAATTCTTTGCCGCTCTCAAAGGTCTCACCGATCCGGAGGAGAAGAGGGAAGCCATTACGCAGACCTTCTACAGGCAAGTCTTCGGGCGTATCGTCAGGGAGAGCGGGGCGAAATTCCTCCTCCAGGGTACGATTCTCACGGATGTCGACGAGACGGTAGCGGGAATCAAGCGGCAGCACAACGTATTCGAACAGATCGGGATCGATCCGCAGGAGGCGTTCGGTTACGGGATAATCGAACCTCTGATCCACCTCCGGAAAGACGGGGTCAGGATCGTCGGAAGGGAAGTGGGGCTTCCTTCGGAACTCTTCCAGCGGATCCCCTTTCCGGGACCGGCCCTCTGCGCGAGGGTTATCGGAGAAGTCACTCCCGAACGGGTAGAAACCGTCCGGCTGGCCACATCGGTTGTCGAAAGGATTCTCGGCGGCACCGGGGCCTTTCAGTACATGGCGATTCTCCACGACGACCTGGTCACCGGTATGCGTGACGGCAGGAGGGATTACGGGCAGCAGATCGAGATTCGCTGCTGGGACAGCCTGGACGCGCGAACGGCGACCCCTACGAGACTTCCTTTCGATGTGCTCGAGAACTTGGCGTCGGGGATACTGGACGATGTGCCGGGCATCGTGAGTGTCACGTACAACATCGCACCGAAGCCGCCGTCAACGATGGAAGTGGTGTGAGAGACAGGATTTCAGTCCAACATTGCATCGGTTGCGGACGACAGTGAAGAGACTTCGAGATCGATGATCAGGAGCGTATCCTTTCCCTCTGCTGACGGCAGCCCTACTCTTAGAACAGGTGGGAGTTCCGGCTTCTTCAGCAGAAGAAAACTCTGAGGATCGAGCCAGAAACCCATCGACCAGAGTTCTGTCTCGAGCCTGCATTCCTCCCCGAATCCGAGGGAGTTGGCCAGGGCATCAAAGAAAAGCTGGTCGAGCTGGACGATACTCTCCAGATCAAGAGGAGTTCCGTCGAATAGCCATGTTCTGAAGGCAGTGAAATGGGAGGTGAGTCTGCCGTTTCGCGTCGAACTGATCCTGAGCAAGCCGCCGATGAAGTTTTCATCGAGGACGAGGAACTCGAAGGTTCTGTGCTCGGTAAGAGACGTAATTCCTGCAGAGGAAGTCTGCTCGAAAACCTCGGATGGCATTGAGGACAACCAGAAGAGGGTGTCTGACCGGGATCCCCTGACCAGTCTGACGCCCTCGACACCGTAGTCGAAATCGAATGTGTCGCTGAAGCTGACCAGATATTCTCCGATAACCTCCACGTAGGAACTGTCCGACAGATCTACCCTCAGCAGCCCGTCCAGTCCTTCGGCATGAAAAGGACCTGAAGCAACGGAAAAGACCAAAATCAGGATGTGCATGCTGTGCTCCTCAGTCGAACTGTAGCAGACCTTCTTCCCTCAGGCTCAGGACACCATGGTCCGTTACTATGAGATGATCGAGAATCCTGAATTCGAGAGTTGAGGCCATTGACATCAGCTTTCTCGTGAGATTCAGATCCTCCCTGCTGGCTTCCAGCCTGCCGCCAGGATGGTTGTGCACTAGTATCACTGCTGTTGCGTTGGTGGAGACTACCTTCTCCACCAGATTCCTCGGGTAGACGGAAGCCCTGTCGACGGTACCGAACTCAATGTCAGTGGCTGTAATCAGCCTGTTGCTCGAATCGAGAAAGAGGGCGAACAGATGCTCTTTTCTGAGTGACCCCAGTCTGTGCCTGAGGTAGTCTCGTACCGATTCTGGACTGTCCAGCACCAGGGAACCTTCCCTTACTTCCAGGGATCTGCTTGCTGCCGGCAGGACAAGGCTTAACAGGATTGCTGCCTCCGGGCCTATACCGTGGATCTTCTGCAGCATTGCGGGAGGTTGTCTCAGAACGCCTGAAAGGTTTCCGAATTCCTGCAGCAGAGAAGCCGCAAGAGGCTTGGTGTCTATCCTCGGAATCGCATAAGTCAGCAACAATTCGATTATCTCTCTATCGGAGAGACTGCCGTAACCTCCCCGCAGATAACGATCCCTGAGACGTTTCCTGTGTCCGGTTCTGTGATCGGTCAATCTTCTCTGCTCAGCGTTCCCTGTCAGGTGTTCTCCACAACTATCGTGCTGGTGGGGAATGCCATGGAGAGCCCATGGTCTGTAACCATACTCATGATATCCAGGTTGATCCGCTCTCTCATTCCCAGGTACTTCTCGTAGTTAGTGGTCTTCAGGAAGAATTTCATATCGATGTTCAGTGACCAGTCTCCGAATTCCGTGAAATAGACGAGGATCATCTGGTCGTCAACGTCAGAATTGCCTCGCAGGTACTCCCTCAGTGACCCCAGCAATTTTTCCATCTGTTCTGCAGAAGTGTTGTAAGTCAGGCCAATGGTGATCTCCGTCCTCCGCATCGGGCGCTGTGACAGGTTGTCAATCTCGGTATCGACGATCTCCTTGTTCGGAATCGTGACGAGAGTCTTGCCGGGAGTTCTTATCCGGGTCGAGCGGAGACCGATTTCCTCGACGGTTCCAGTAGTGCCGGCCACTTTCACGAAGTCTCCGACCATGAACGGTTTGTCCAGGAAGATGGTAACCGATGCGAAAATACCTGATAGGGAATCCTGTGCCGCAAGGGCAAGTGCGATACCGCCTATACCAAGTCCTGCGATGATCCCCGTTACCGGATATCCCAGCAGCTGAAGGTAGAAGACTATGGCAAGCGCTATGATAATGACCTTTACCAGCTTCTGGAGAACCGGAACGAGCTGATCGTCCAGCCTGGATTCAGTTGTGGATGCCAGATGTCCCATCTGACCGGAAAGAACATCGACTCCCTTGAAGAACAGCCATACGAAACAACCGGTCACGGCAAGGTTGATAATCCTGCCAACCCACAGGGAAATCGATTCACCGAGACCGAAGAAAGCAACTCCAATTGCGAATCCGAGGAGCATCACAAGGTTTCCCGCAGGGCGGGAGAGTTCACTCAGAACGTCGGTGATGAAGAGTTTCTTCCCCTTCTTCTTTCCCCGTCTGAACGCGGAAATGACACTCCTCCTCGCGAGGAAAGAGAACAGAATAATGACGAGACCGGTACCGATCCGGCCGATCGGCAGACCGCCGGCTGAGAAATTGAACAAATCCGTCAGAAAAGTCATCCTACTGGTGTCCCATCATAAGTCGAGGAATGATAACAGGTTAATGACATTAGCAAAGCATCTGAAACTTGTAATATATTGTAGAAACATATTCATAAAATGGTTTTAATCCGTCATGCTAGAATACTACTACTGCTTGATTACCATGTCATCCATCCTCGTGCTTCAACGTCGGAGTTCTGTTGAGTGATCTGTCAGGTATTTTCTTCCCATACGGCACAAACTTTATACCTGGATCCTATCGACCGGGTTTTTTCATTGTCATCCATACAGATCGTTGCGATACCGACGACAACGGCTTGTCTGCCTTCAATAAGATCTATCGCAGCCGATACCTGCGCTCCCGTTTCCATCCATTCATCGACTATCAGTACACGCGTTCCAGGCGCCAGAGCATCCTGTCTGATCTCCAGAGTCTTGAACTGTCCTGTGTAATCGCAGAATGTTTCACTCTCCGTTGCAACGGGGAGCTTTCCTCCCTTTCGAACGGGAAGGATGCCAGCCTCCAGTTTCTGAGCAATAGCCGTGCCGAGAATGAAGCCAAGAGCGTCAATGCATGCCACCAGATGTACTTTTGTGCCCGCTACGCATGCAACAAGGTCGTCAACCAGAGCATTGAAGTCCCGGTGATGTGAAAACAACGGGGTGACGTCATAACGATTCCCGATTGTATTCCTGTCGATAAGTCGTAAATAGTGCTTCATTCTCGTAAGCCTGACGATGATCGTGGCAACTCTGCATATCCCCCGGGAAATGTCTTCGGTAAAAACATGGATGGTTTGTTCGGCCGCGTCAATAAAACCGCCCTGGCATACGATGTGAACAGGTATACACTAAACTACGGGATTCAAGTGGTTTAACCTAATCCGGCAGGATGTGTCAACACGAAATGCAATCCCCTCTGACCAGAGAACGAAAGCCTTGTACCGGTCAACACAATCGTTGACGACTTCACAAGATTATCTCATTGTCCTTGTCCGGGTCACCTGCAGACGGGGGGAATGTTGAACCTGGTAAAGTTCAGGGACTGGATCCTGCAGATAGCGCTTGCTCTGATAATCTTCTTTGGATTCCTCAGACCCTATGTGGTTGAGGCTTTCAGGATTCCCACACCCAGCATGGAGGGAACACTGCTTGTCGGTGACCATCTGCTGGTTCTGAAAGTAGAGGAGGGGCAGCGGATTCCCTGGACCGACAGGCTGAAACCCCTTCTTCACAGCTTCAGGGGTGATTCCCTGGGTCTTCTGATGCCGGCAACCGGTGTGGCAGAGGCCGGGGAAGTGCTTGTTTTCCGTTACCCCGGAGACATGAGCAAGGACTTCATAAAGAGGGTTGTTGCAGTGGCAGGTGACACGGTCAAGGTCATGGATGATACTCTATACGTCAACGGTCGCCCCTCACCCGGCTGGGCAACCTGCTTCCAGGATCCATTCTACACGAATCCTCTCGATAACAGCTGGCCGGAATGCCTGGATGACAGGATTATTTCCAGGATTCCCGATCTGGACATCGTGCAGCTGAGTCAGGGAATCGTAACCGATGGTAGCGGAGAACTGGCGTACATTGTTCCAGACGGGCATGTGTTCATGATGGGAGACAACAGGGATCACTCCAACGACAGCCGTGTATGGGGACCGCTGGATCTCGATCTCGTCAAGGGAGAAGCTCTTGTGACTTACTGGTCCTGGGTAAGTGGCCATGGCTTGCCGAAATTCGACAGGATTGCCAGGCTGATAAGGTGACATCAAAGAAACAGGTATTGAGTCTGCCCTTCTCGAGGACCTTCTTCGAGAAGGTTCCTCTCAAGTTCGTCAACCTCGAAGAACTGTCCAGGGGGGCACTCGAAAGCCGGGCACTCGCGGGAGATGCCTACTGGCGGATAGATGCCGACAATCCCATTGCCTACCTTGCCCTCCGAAAGGGAAAACCCTATCAGATCATCGGTTCGGACAGCCCCGATCTGAGGTCCTTTCTCTCATGGCTCAGACATGACAGACGCGAACTGACCATTACATATCATTTCGTTACCGAGGGATCGCTGCCTTGCCTTCTGAGATACTGGACCGAGGATCCTGTGCTCTGCGGGCTCGAGAATTCCCAGGGTGATGTTCTCGAAATGCTTCTCTCGATGAAGAAATCTGAGGAATCCGGCCTTTTGAAGCTCAAGTTCGGAAGCAATCTCGGACTGATTCCCGTATCGAACGGAAAACTGTCGAAGGCATTCCTGCCCGGCCGCACTCTCGTTGGAAGGGAACTCATTTCCTTTCTCAAGAGTGAAGAGACTACAAGCGCTGTTGCCGATTTCTTCATGGGCAGGACAAACGATCTCTCCCCGCTCGGGATATCCGAGGTTCTTCTTCTCCTGGTATCTGTGAACACATGGCTGGAATCGCTCAGACCTATCTGGCCGACATGCGATGCTGTTCTTCCGAATCTCTTCAAGGAAGAGCAGAGGGAGGAGATCTGCCTGGATTCCATAACCTACGAACAGGGAGACGGATTCTACATCAGATCCACACTCGTCGAGTCCGAGAACCTTCCCGCTGCTTTTGCCGGACTGATTACGGCTCTTTGCGAAAAACACCCATCCTCCGCGAATGCACTGAAGCTCTTCTTTTCCAAGAACAAAGCAAACAGGATTGCTCTCGATGCAATCGGTCTCACGCCGTTACTGAAGGAGAAATGATCAGGAGTTGAGAAAACGCTCCAGGTCTTCCTGTGTTCCCATCATGAAGATGTGATCGTCTGGCTGGAATTCATCGTCCGGATTCGGAATTCTGTAGATTCTCCTGCCTTCGGGAGTGAGCCGCCCGAGATAGGCGATGTTGACTCCGAATGCTCTTCGTATATCCATATCTCTGACGGACTTCCCTATCATTGATGGTTTTGGTTTCACATGGACGAAGGCAATCCCGCCTGCAAGCGGAATGTATGACTCGACTCCCTTGAAGGTCAGTGTTCTCGCGAGTATCTCGCCCTGTGTCTGCTCGGGAGTGTAGATCTGATCTGCGCCAGCGGCTTTGAGGATTCTGGCTTCCCTCTCGGTGACTGCCCGGCTGTGCACCCTGAGCCCCATATCCTTGAGTATTCTCGTCACTATTACGCTCGAGCCGAAATCTTCCCCGATTGCGACGATAACAAGATCCATGTTGCCGAGACCATGCTGTTCGAGCAGCTTCTGGTCCGTACAGTCAAATGCAACAGCGGCAGAGACCGTATCGCTGATCTCCTGAACGAGTCTCTCGCTCTCGTCTATCGCCATGACTTCAGCACCTTTTGCAGCAAGAGCCGTTGCAAGGCTGTAGCCGAAGGCTCCGAGCCCGATGACCGCGAATTTCTGCATAGGTTCTTCAGACTGTGCCAATTGCGAATCCTATCCTATTGTGATCCTGGCCTCGGGATACTTGTACCTCAATGGCCGGGATCTGCCTGTCGCCGCGGCCAGCATGGCCGGGCCGGTCCTCCCGATGAACATGGTCAGAATGATGATGAACCGTCCAGTAGTACTCAATGCTTTGGTGACGCCGGTCGAGAGTCCGACCGTACCGAATGCACTCATCGATTCGAACACGTAGTCGATGGGAGAGTACGGCAATGCGGATGGTTTGCCCATCTCCACGAGCAGAAGCATACAGGCCGACACGGCGAAAATGGTGATTCCGAGCAGAAAGACCGCCGATGCCCTCTGAACATCGAAATAGGGTACGTGATGCTTCCACATCTCCGGCTGCCGTCTCCGGCGGAACAGGGAGATGACACCTATGAACAGAAGACCGACGGTTGTGGTCTTTACACCTCCACCGGTTCCTCCAGGCGATGCACCAACGAACATGAGCATGATGAAGAGCCACCGTATCCCGGGCATGAGAGAAGAGGTCGGAACCGTATTGAAACCGGCTGTCCTTGGGGTTACTGCCTGGAGAAACGCGTTCGCGAGCTTCTCACCGATACTCATGCCAGCCAGTGTGTTATTCCACTCAATTGCAAGAAAGAGTACGAAGGCAAGAAGAATCAGAGACCCGGTAATCAGCAGGACGAACCTGGTCTGGACCGGGAGATTGAGTTTCCTGCCGGTTCTCATCCTGTGGAGTGAAATGGCACCGACCGCTGTCAGTACGGCAAAACCAAGACCGCCCAGCACGATCAGTGAGCCGATTACCGTGCATGTAGCTGGTGAACCGGCAAATCCCTCGAGATTATTCGCGTTCAGACTGAACCCCGCGTTGCAGAATGCACTTACACTGTGGAAAACTGATTGCCAGAGCGTTTCGACAATTGACCATGTCGGTCTGATGGATCGCCAGATGGTGAAGAGTACGAAAGCTCCCACGGCTTCGATTGTAAGGGTCCAGACGACGATGGAAGCAAGAACTTTTTTCAGATCGGAGACGAAATCGCTGTCCATCATACGGGTAATTCTATAGCTCTCTCTCAGGGAGATGTTCTGGCCGAGGAAGAGTGCGAAGAAGGCGACGAAAGTCATCAGTCCCAGGCCGCCTATCTGAATCATCAGGAGTATCACTGCCTGTCCGAAGAAAGTGAAGTCCGCACCGGTATTCTTCACTATCAGACCGGTTACGCATGTTGCGGATGTTGCGGTAAACGATGAGTCGATTACGGTGACACCGCCGTTGTTCGCCTGAGGGAGGAGAAGAAGACCGGTTCCGATGACGATTACGATTCCAAATGTAACAGGCAGAGCCGCAGCGGGAGGGAATCGCTGCATCACCCATCCACCGAGACTCGCCAGGAGAATTCTGAACGAAACAAGACCTGAGTACATGGTGACGGCAACAACGCCGTTACGAACAATCCGCTCTGCATCGAGTGACTTCAATACGAGCTGAACAGCCAGTATGAGAAGGACCGTCGCGAAAATCAGGGAGAAGACCATGATCCAGGGGTCCCTTTTCACCCTCTGCGCAAGCTTCAGTTGCCCGGTGGGCAGAAAAAGCCCGGTGATGAACACCAGCGCCGACGTTGCGAGGAGAGCATCGAGGACGTTCATGGTCATCGGGTGACCGATCGAGAATCCGAACCTCGCCAGTATCAGCAGTACGACGGCAACAGAAGTTCTGTTGCTGAATATTTCGCTACTGGTCAGCCACTTCTTCAGCGCATACCTCCTCAACCCGGATTCAGGCATATTAAGCATCTGGGATTTGAGGTCAAGAACGCCACCTTTGGAGGGATATCCGTATGCAGCCGGAAAGGTACGATCAGCTTCTCGAACTAAGGCCTGTAAACGTGAGAAAAGCTCTCCCGGGAAGCCGGTGCGCCATGGTGAGTGTCAGGGATATCGCAGCAGAAGCTGTCGAGTCCGGTGCAATTGTCATGGCCGCCAACATCAGGAGCCCCCTGACCGCGCTGGGAATCCTCCGCGCTGCGAAGAAAGCGGATTCGTTCGTGTTGCTCGAGCTTGCGAAATCGGAGAGCACTTACACCGGAGTCACATTCTGGAACCTTCCCTGGTACGCCTCGCATTTCTCGAGTTTCCTCGGTGACGGCATAGTCTTTGCCCTGCACATGGACCATTACGCGATCAAATCCCGGTCCGATGCGGATGAGGCAATCTCGACGATACCCAGGGCCATCGCTGCAGGATGGACGTCCGTAGCAATCGATGCCTCGCACACTCCGGACTATGAGAATCTGATCTTCTCGAGGGATGTTGCCATGCACATACCATCCTATATCGGTCTGGAGGTCGAGGTCGGTGAGATCCGCGGTGCAGGGGTCCTGACCACGGTGGAAGAGGCTCTCTACTTCGTCGGCGGCCTCAACAGCTGGGGAATCTTCCCCGACTACCTTGCCATCTCCAATGGCTCGAAGCATGGAACTTACGATTCGAGCCAGGGTGAGGGAGAGGGTATCGATCTGCGCAGAACGAAAGAGATATCGGACGCCATAAAGGGATTCGGATGTGTAATCGCACAGCATGGGATCAGCGGGACCCCGCTCGACAAGGTCGGGCGCTTCAGGGATTACGGGATAAACAAGGGGAATGTCGGCACTCTCTGGCAGAACATCGTCTTCGGTCTCGAGATGGACCCTGATAGCGGGAATGCTGTAATCGAGGAGGGTTCTTACGTCAAAAGATCCGACAAAGGCGTGTCTTCGGATCTGTGGCTGCAGATGGTTGAATCCGCTGACTCCAGGGGGTACTCACGTGCCTCGGGTGATTACAAGAAACTGAATCTGCCCTTCGACTCCATGATAATGTCCCTCGAACCCCTGTACAGGAACAGGATTCTGGACGAGACGGAGAGATGGGCTTTGCGCTTTTTCGAAGCATTCAACTCGGTCGGAAGTGCGACCAGAGTACAGAACAGAATCCTGGACAGGGGGGACTGGAACTCGTCCCCGGATCAACGGATCGTCACGGAAAGACAGCTTTACGGGGAAGAAAACGCTCCGGACACAGGCGAATCGAAGCGATCGAACGGAGATTTCTCCGACTGATGAGAAAACCCCTGACCAGGACCCGGATAATCGTACTGCGACAGGTCAGGATGCTCGATCCTCACAACGATACGGATGTTGTCACCGACGTCATGATCTCTGACGGGATTATCACAGCGTTTCAGCAAGAGCTTCCCCCTGGGGACGATGTCAGGGAAATAGATGTTCAGGGAAAATGGCTCTTTCCGGGACTTGTCGATATGCACGTTCATCTCCGTGTCCCCGGGGGGCAGGGCTCTGAGACGCTCGAGTCAGGCCTCAAAGCAGCCGTTGCAGGCGGAATTACTACCATTGCGATGATGCCGAATACGAACCCGGCAATTGATAACCCGGAGTTGATGAACGAACTCATAGATCGATGCAGAGCCCTGAACCTTGCCGACGTTGTGGTCGTCCCATGTGTCACGGTCGGCAGAAAGGGGAGAAGACTCGTCGCCCTGGAGACCCTTCACGAGTCCGGGGCTCGAATGTTCTCCGATGACGGCAGCCCTGTTCACGATGACAATCTCCTCAGGGAGGCTCTCGAGAGAACGGATTCCTTTGGTGGTGTCATTATGGAACATCCGGAGGATACCAGGCTGACATCAGGCGGTGTGCTCAACATGGGTCCCGTTGCTGACGAACTGAAGGTTCGAGGGATTCCTGAATCTGCCGAGTACCTCGATGTGAGAAGATCTATCGACATCTGCGAGTCGACCGGTGGCCGTTTGCACCTCACGCACCTCTCATGTCCCGGGAGTGTTCTTCTGGTCAATGAAGCCGTCAGACGAGGGGTGCGTGTCACATGTGACGTGACTCCGCATCACCTGGCTCTTCGGGAGCAGGACGTTCTGGAGTTCGGCACCGATGCCAAGATGAACCCTCCCCTCAGAAGCGAGGACAGCCGTGCCGCGCTGGTCGCCCTTGTTTCGAAAGGGTTTGTTGACGCACTGGCCAGCGATCATGCACCTCATTCACTGGAGAAAAAGCAAACCGTAATGGAAAAGGCAGCCTTTGGAATCACGGGTCTGGAGACCCTTCTCCCCATCGCTCTGGAAGTACTCACAGGTGAGGGCGGGATCTCTCCACTGGCCGTACTGAAATTCCTTTCAACGGCTCCGGCCAGTATTCTCGGGCTGGATCCGCCATCCCTGTCACCGGGGAGAAACGGTTCTCTTGTTCTCTTCGATCCGGAAAAGGAGTACACACTCGAAGAAACTGGAACATTTTCCCTGTCACGCAATACGCCCTTTCTGAGAAGAAAACTTCGCGGAAGGGTGATCGCCGTCTGGAAGGGTGATCTTATCTACAGGGAGGGTATTTTTGCTGTTTAGAACCCTTGTCATCGCAGTGATTCTCTTTACTTCCTCGTGTGCTTACTACAACACCTTCTACAATGCCAGGAAGAGTTATCGCGAAGCTGAGCACATCGCTGCGGAGAACCCCGACAATCCCGGCAGTCATGAGGAAGTGCTTCTCGAGGAAGCAATTGCGGGAGCGGGGAAGGTGCTCTCCCTCTATCCGGACAGCAAATGGATTGACGATGCTCAGCTACTCATAGGAGATGCGCTTCTGATGCTCGGTACACGAACTCTCTCGGGAAGCGGAACTTCAGACCTCGAAGAAGCCATGAGGGCATACGCCTCGGTTCTGGTCATGACACAGGATGCTGAGATAGCCGACCATGCATACATGGGTATGGGTCGTGCGGCTCTCGGACTCGAACGGTATTCAGATGCAGCCGCATCGTTCGAAAATGTATCCGAGGGAAGCAGGTCCCGGTACGTGATCTCGAGGCTCTATCTGTCTGAATCACTTGTTTACGGTAACGAGCCCGGGAAGGCCATTACCGTACTGGACACGCTTGGTGACGCGGGCTCAGACAGTCTGCGCGCTGAAGTCATGCTCGCGCGGGGACGAGCTCTTCTGAGCTTGGGAGAACCTGAGAATGCCGCCCGGGAGAGTCTCGGCGCAGGAGAGATATTCGGAAGGGGAAACGGTTACTATCGCGCGATGGTAGCAGCGGCAGAAGCCTGGATCTCAGCCGGTAGAGCCTCTGACGCAGCCGATGTGCTCGACCACCTGCTTCTGGGCTACAGGTCCGATCTTGAGATGGCAACGATTTCTCTTCTGACCGGCAAGGCTCATCTCTCTGCCGGGGACACAGATAACGCACTTACAGCATTCCGGGCAGCTGCCGATCTCGACTCGTACAGGGAATACGGCGCTGAAGCTCTCTATCACCGAGCGCTTCTCCTCGAGAACTCCGGCAGGAGAGATGAAGCACTCGAGACGCTTACGGAACTATCCAGTCGTGGAGGTGGCTTCCTGTGGATCAGGCTTGCAGCCGACAGGAAGACCGAACTTCAGTTGCTGATCGATTACACCCGTGAGCTCGAGACAGCCGACCGGGACGAGGAATACAGATTTCTGCTTCTCATCGCAGAGAAGAGGCTGGACCTGTACGGAACCGATTCACTGGCAATATCGGAACTCCGGACCGTGGCTTCAGAGGGCAAAGCCATACTGAGAGCAATAGCTCTCACATCCCTTGTCGAACTGAACGCGTTTCCCGAGGATTCGAGTGAGATAGTTCTGCTCTACGCGCGAAGTATAGCAGACAGCAGTGATCTCGCGACCAGGATAGAGGACAGACTCGGTCTGGAGAGGGGAGCGGGCTATCCCGTCAGACCTTCCGTAGTGCTCGAAGAATCCTGGGAAAGGATCGGGAATGGAGCGTATGCCGAAGCATGGACAGACCTGAGCAGACTCCTCGATTCCCAGTGGAGCTACGAACTCGAGCCCGGGATTCTCTGGGCGGCTTACGTTGCTTCCGAATCCGCGAGGATGGACGATAACCTCGTGGAAGGTTACCTGCGTACGCTGACGGATGACTATCCGGACACGGAGGAGGGCAGAGCAGCAACTGAGAGACTTGGAGAATCCGATGGAGAAGGATAGGGTGATGAATAACATCAAAGCCGTCCTCCTGGAGAGGGAAGAGATACTGCCGGGCGTTTTCAGGTTTCTGCTCCATTCTCCAGAGATCTCCCGGGACGCATTGCCCGGACAGTTCGTTCAGCTCGAAACCGATGACGGTCCTTTTCCGGTTACGAGAAGACCATTCACATTCAATCGCTGTTCTCCGGAGAAGGGACGATTCGAAATAGTATTCGATGTCGTCGGTCGTGGTACACGGATAATGTCCGAGTCAAGGGAGGGCGATCACCTGGGAGTCCTCGGTCCTCTTGGAAACGGGTACAGACCTGATCCTGGAAAATGGCTTCTCGTCGGAGGTGGAATGGGTGCCGCAGGATTTCCCTTCCTTTGCTGTAACGTAGACGTTGCCGTTACCTGCATTGGTGCTGTTTCCGGAGAGAGAGTGCTGCCGGTCGGCAATGGAGACGTTCGAGTAATAACCGAGGATGGCTCACTGGGAGGGAAGGGTCTCGTGACCGACCTGCTGAGAAGTGTGCCCTGGAACGACATCTCGAACGTTGCAGTATGCGGACCCCTTCCCATGATGGATGCCGTGTTCAGGTCGATTCCGTCGTCACACAGCTCCAGGGTGCAGGTATCGACGGAGAGCAACATGGGTTGCGGCTGGGGCGTATGCGAAGGCTGCGTCATTCCCGCTGCAGGAGGCGGCTATCTGAAGTGCTGTACGGATGGTCCCGTGTTCATGGGCAACGACATCGACTGGAAGAGATGGATCGAGGTGATCCAGGGATGATGAACGAACACGTTCCGAGTCTGAGCATGAAGCGTGAATTCTGGGGCAGGCGTTTCGATAGTCCGATAATCCTTGCATCCGGAACCGCTGGATTCGGTAAGGAACTGATGGAGATCGACGGACTGGACGGTGTGGCGGCTCTGATAACCAAGGCAACAAGTCTGAACCCGAGAGAGGGGAATCTCCCGCCCCGCATTGCCGAAACGAGGTTTGGCCTCATTAATTCGATAGGACTGGCCAACCCGGGAGTCGATGACGTTGTGAACAGAATTCTTCCGGAGATTGCAGAGCTTCCGTGTGCACTTATCGTCAACGTTGCTGCCTCTTCCAGGGAAGATTTCGCCGTCGTCGTCAGGAAGCTGGAAGAATCTCCCCTGCCTTTTGGATACGAGATCAATGTCTCCTGCCCGAACGTGTCCGCTGGAGGTATTGCATTCGGAATTTGCCCCGACACGGTTGCATGGATAGCCGAGAACGTAAGATCGGTGACCACGAAACCCTTCAGTATGAAGCTCACTCCCAACGGAGGTGATATGGTCAAGTCGGCCATGGCTGCAGCCGAAGGAGGTGCAGATGCGGTCACGGTCTGTAACACATTTCTGGGAATGCAGATAGACTGGAGAACAGGTAAGACGGCAGTCAGCCGCAAGATGGGGGGCTATACTTCCCCTGCGCTGCTCCCCCTCGTAGTTGCCAGAGTGCATCAGGTGTCTGGAGCCGTGGATATTCCCGTCCTTGCATCGGGTGGTGTATCGAGAGCAGAGGATGTTCTGGAACTGCTGGCGGCTGGTGCCGCAATGGTCGAGGTTGGAACACTTCTGCTCAGAAATCCCCGAGCGGGCAGGGAGCTTGTCTCGGGTATCAGAACTCTGCTCAACGAGGAGGAATCCTGAAGGTCGTGAAGAGCACACCGCTCGTTCATCTCGCGGCGCTGCTGGTGCTGTGTTCATGCGGGCTCGTCTCCAGACCGGTCTATCTCTACGTGCCTGGCAGAACCACAGAACTCGTTGTACTCGGCTTCGCGCAGAGAGGTGTGGCCTCGTTCTACGCGGAGGCTTTCCACGGGAGGACGACTGCCAATGGCGAGACTTTCGATATGAATGCGATGACGTGTGCTCACAGGACTCTTCCCTTTGGGACCATGCTTCAGGTAACCAATCTGGACAATGACAGAGATGTAACCGTCAGAGTGAACGACCGGGGACCGTACATCTCCGGCAGGATAATCGACCTGTCGAAGGGCGCGGCCAGATCACTTGACATGATCGAGTCCGGAACCGCAAACGTACTGATAGAGGTGATTGAGTGAGTGAAACAAGACTGTATGTTGCGTTGACAAGCGAATTTGCAGAGGATACTGACGGTTTGCTCGAACCGCTTGCCGGGCTTCCGCTGGGAGTCAAGATAGGGTTGGAGCTCTTTGTAAAACGTGGGCCGGCCCTCCTCGATGAATTGAGATCCGCCGGTTTCCCCGTCTTCCTGGATCTCAAGTTTCACGATATCCCGTTTACGGTTGCCGGAGCGGTAAGAGCCGCATGCAGGTGGCAGCCGGAGGTACTCAACATCCATGCATCGGGCGGAATTTCCATGATGAGAGCGGCTGCAGACGCTCGTACCGGCTCCACAAAAATTATCGCCGTTACCATTCTCACAAGTCTCGACTCCGAGGATCTCGAGCTCCTGGGTACTCCAGATTCACCCCTTGAGCTGGTTGCCAGGTTGGCCCTTGCGGCTCGAGAATCAGGTCTCGACGGCGTGGTCTGCTCACCGAAAGAGGCATCTGCCGTTCGCTCTTGCACGGATGATGACTTCCTGATAGTGACTCCGGGCATCAGACCGGCCGGTTCTGCCGCAGGTGATCAGAAGAGAGTGATGACACCTTCGGAAGCGATCAGGAGCGGTGCCTCCGCCCTCGTAGTAGGAAGACCCATCACGGGGGCCGAAGATCCACGCTCATCCGCACTCTCCATCCTCGGGGAAATAGACCAGGCTCTTTCGACGGTGAACTGAGTGCTCTCGTCGAGGAATCGGCTTCGGCGTCTTCTCGTTGTTGCAGGGATTGCTCTGGTCCTGCCTCTCTGTCTTGTCGCATCTGGATTTGCAGTCAGGCTGCAGATCAGCGCTCTGCTCTCCGAATACGATCCCGCCGCCAGTGTCGGCAAGGTAGATTTCGGCCCCGGGATCATCATGCTTGGTAACGTAAACCTCCCTGCCAACGGGTTCCATGCTGGAGAAGTTTTCATCTTCTGGCACGGTAACCCATTCAATCCCGTTCTGGACAGCGTTCTCGTGGGCCGGTCCGAACTCGAAGCCGACCTCTTTCTGTCCGATGGGGGGAACGGCGAAGCCGGCAGCAGCAGACATTTCCCACCTGCCCGTATCATGGGAATCGAGGTACTGAGAGGCCAGAACACAATTGGTGTAGTTTCCGGTTATCTGAGCGGCCTGGGAACAGGTGAGACCTTCGATGGATGGATCTATGGAAGCTGGGGAACAGCCTCGCTGGCTCTGAGCTTCAGGGAAGGACCTGACAGTCTTTCGATAAGGTTTCTGGACTGTCTGTTTCCTCCACCGGGTACGATTGCCGTGCCGGAAAGGCTATCCGGACATACGGTCAGCGGTGAACTTAGCGGTGTTGCCTCATCAACTCTGTTCGATGTTGATGGAGTGCTCACTTCGATTGACTGCTCGACTGTCGATATTCCCTTCAGTTACACGAGTATGGACGGGGAAGTGATGGCTGACCTGTACGTCGATCTGGCACGGATGGAGCAGCTGGTGGAAGCCAGGCTCGACAGCCTCTTTCCATCCGTATTCATCCAGTCCAGACCCTCCGGATTGCTGATTGCAAGTATCTCTGGTTCTGACAGTATTCTGTTTGAACTTGATGTGCTGTTCGACAGTATGCGGTTGTACAGCCCGGTAATAGCACGCGATACAATCGACCTGGCTGCTTCCATCTCCTGTAACGGAGCATACCTGCCTTCTGCGCTGTCACTTCATATCGACTCCGGAACCGTCGCACTCGGGATGGCAGACGCCGGATTCACCCTCGATGGCAGCTGGGGTGAGAGAAAGAACCTGACACTCCTCGTCTGGAACCATTCTCTGAGAGGTAGTGTGATCTGTTCCTCAGTGCCCGAACCGCTTCTGGGATGTCTGAACGGACTGTCCCTCGATGGAGAACTTGATTTCGAGGTAGAGCTCTTCCTGAACTGGTCGTTTCCTGATAGCTCTGATGTGAGGATTGAGGTCGATGCGTCAAGGCTGGAGGTGGAATCTAGTCCTGTGAGATTCGGACAGCTCAGAAACATCGGCGCAACATGTTTCATGAGGGACAGCTGGGGCAATTCGCGCCTGATCGGGCTCGATACTCTGTCCAACTCCGATTTTCTGCCATTCGACTCACTTCCTGACTCATTCGAACCTCTGGTCTGCTGCGCTGAGGATGCGTCATTCAGAAGGCACAGCGGTTTCAGTATTTACCATATACGTAATTCCATCAGGACGGATATGGAGGAGGGTCGTCTTGCAAGGGGCGGGTCGACGATAACGATGCAGCTGGCAAAGAACCTGTTTCTGGGTCGTGAGAAGACCTTCGCCAGAAAGATCCAGGAGGTGTTCCTCACCTGGCGCCTGGAGCAGTATCTCACGAAGAACAGGATTCTGGAGCTTTACGCGAACATCGTCGAACTCGGTCCTGACGTCTTCGGTCTGCAGGAGGCGGCTCATTACTACTTCGCGGTTGATGCGCACGATCTCTCGACAAGAGAGGTTGCATTCCTCGTCTCCATCCTTCGAGGTCCCAGATTGTACCACAGGTTCGCTGAAAGCGGTTATCTCCCGGAGTACTGGAATGCCTATCTGGATAGGCTGATTATCATTTCCTCTGACAGGGGCTGGCTGGATTCGGAGCAGACAAGCGAAGGGCTTTCGGAGACACTTGTTTTCCGCCTTGACTCGGACGTATAAAATGTTGACACTTTAACCGGACTGGTGTATACGCATGTTCATGCGTAGCTGCAGTAGAATGCTGATGAATTTTACGGGTTAGAGTACACCGATCTGTACCTAGGGGGTCATGAATGTCCGAGAGCGGCACGTATGAAGTGATGCACAACGGTAAGGTGCATCGGGCCGTCAGCATGGAGGTTGTGCTCAGATGGGCCAGAGAGAGGCGCATCAACGGTGACGACAGCTTCAGAAAAGCGGGAGAAGATCAATGGATCCCTGTCTCCGAGAACAGCGAACTCGCTGCCATCCTGGATCCCGCAAGCTGGTGGACGGTTAGAACTGGCGAAAAAGAATACACTGCCCCGGACTTCGAAACCGTGGTCGAGTGGACCAGAGAGGGCAGAATTTCGACGGATGCTGTCATAGAAGGTCCCCGAACACCGCCGGGGGGAGTGCTCGCAAGCGGCTTGCCCGGTCTTGCCCCCTTCCTCAGAGACCCCGTGGTGTTCGAACCGGGGGAGGAGCCGCCGAGGCTCCGGGTCGATGGCAGAAACTACCTTCCCGGTGACCTGGACAGTATCCGGGAATGGATAAGGAACTCGAGAGTACCTCTCGATGCGGAAATCTCCCTCGATGGCGGTTCATGGGAACCCGTCAGCGAATGCGGTCTCTTCGAGCTTGAACTGTGGCCTGCCGGCGCTCACGGAGAGCAGATAGACGAGGAAGGTCAAACCGGAGATGAGGCCGAGTCCGATCTTGACCGGCTGAAACGAGAATCTGCATCCGGGAAGGGTCGGCTGCACGGAGCTTCGCAGGGCGACGATTCGGGAGCGGACGGCTCCGAATTCAAGGGTGAGCCATTTGTCATCGCTACTCTTGCAGGAGAATACGAGATCAGCGAGCCATCGGAAATTTTCGTTTATCTGGACAGGAAAAAGGTCCACACCTTCGACGAGGTCAGACATCCGGATCTTCCCGATGGAGCCTGTTCAGTCGCCAAGATGATAGAAATTCTCAATCTGCGAAAACGGAAATCACTCTGGTGGGTCTGGGTTTGTGTCATTCTGCTCGTTGCCGCCGCATGCATCTACTTCAAACCATTTGGACTTTTCCAGTAACGATATATGCGTGTCACTGACCTGCTGGCGGCAAAACGTGACGGTAGAGAAATTCCCAGGGAAGACCTCTACACTTTTGCATCCTCAATTGCACGGGGAGATGTGCCCGACTACCAGGTTTCCGCCTGGCTGATGGCGGCATACCTCTGCGGGTTGTCCCCGGGTGAAACGGTTGCTCTCACCTGTGCAATGAGAGACAGCGGGAGTGTGCTCTCCTGGGACGCACACGTTAGTCCTCTCTCCGACAAACACAGCACCGGGGGAGTCGGAGACAAGGTGTCATTGGTACTCGCCCCTCTTGCGGCTTCCATGGGACTCTACGTTCCGATGATAAGCGGAAAGAGCCTTGCCCACACGGGAGGAACACTCGACAAGCTGGGTTCCATTCCGGGGATGAACACCGATCTCGAACTGCCCGTATTCCAGCATCTGGTCGAAGATATTGGATTCGCCATGAGTGGCCAGACGGATGATCTTGCTCCGGCTGATCGTGTTCTCTACGCTCTCAGAGATGCTACGGCCACCGTGACTTCAATCCCCCTGATATGTGCAAGTATCCTCAGCAAGAAGCTCGCTGAGAACACGGATTCTCTTGTCTTCGACGTCAAGTACGGCAGTGGAGCATTCATGAAAACTCCTGAAGAGGCTGCCGAGCTGGGTCGGATGCTCGTCGATGTGTGCAGAGAATCGGGTGTGCGCGCTAAAGCCCTGATCACCGATATGAGCATTCCACTTGGTATGTCCGTCGGCAACTCACTCGAGGTTCGAGAAAGCATTGATTTACTCATGGGCAGGGGACCTTCGGATGTAAGAAAGCTGGTGATCCGACTGACAGCCGAGATGGTCGCCCTGTCGTCGGGAGACCCGGTGGAAGTGGACAGCTCTCTCCTTGAAAGGTGTTCGGAAAACCTGGATAACGGTAAGGCATTCGACCTGTTCTCTCGAATGGTAGAGGCACAGGGAGGTGATCTTCACGCGTTCGGGAATGCTCCGCAAGCACCTGTACGGATTGAAATTCGAAGCAAGAGAACGGGATTTTGGACCGGGATCGATGCAGCCGTTCTGGGAGAAGCAGTCCGGGAGCTCGGGGGAGGAAGGTACAGGATCGAGGACAGGATAAGCCCGGCTGTCGGCTGGGAGCAGTGTGAGAAGTCCGGGTCGGAACTCATTGCCGGACAGCTTCTCGGACTGGTTCATTCCGACACTCTCGAAGCGGGTGAAATCGCCCGGGGGAGGATCGAAAAAGCATTCGTATGGGATACACCCCGCAACTCGCTTATATACGGTGTACCATGACTACCATTCCAGAACTCGATCTCCATGATCTGCCGGAGAGACTGCAGAAAGCCGGACTGCTCAGCAAGGGGAGCCATGAGAGGTATGAACGCCTTTCGGAGAAGAGCAGCGAACCGATGGTCAAGCTCCTCGTTTCGAAAGGGCTGATAGGAGAAGAGGTTCTCTACCAGTTCATTGCCGAACTTGCCAACGTGCCGTACAAAATTCTGGATCCGCTGGAACTGGACTACAGGACCGTGACCTCATCGCTTCCAGGAGCATTCGCACAGAGATACCATCTCGTTGCATTCAATTCCGAAGATGGTGTTCTCGACATTGCCACTTCGAACCTGGAGGACACCCACTGCTTCGATGACATCATCCATATGCTCGGGATGAACATCAGACTCCACGTCAGCCGACCCACTGAAATCGCCAAGGTGATCAGGCAGTTCTATGGTTTGCACAGCTCTATAGTCGCGGCAGCCGAAGAGATGGGGCTGGAAGATGGCATTGATCTCGGCAACCTGGAACGCTACGTAAGCAGCGAGACGTCAAGGAGTATCGAACCTACCGACAGACCCGTCGTCAACGCGGTGAATCACCTTCTCCAGTACGCATTCGAGGAGCGGTCCAGCGATATACACCTTGAACCTCACCGTGACGGAACCTACGTTCGTCTCAGAATCGACGGGATTCTGCACACCATATACGTTATCCCGAAAAAGCTGCATCTCCCGATTGTCT
>CBDUZS010000030.1:0-30203 GCA_965371785.1 uncultured bacterium | reverse complement strand
TTCCTGAAGACCCCTGATCCGAGGTGGGACGCACTGCTGGCCTACAGCAACGTCGCCTTCTGCAGCTCTGTCACGAACCTCTGGGCGGAGCAGATCTACTTCGACATCAGCTCATCCGGACTCCTCACTGGTACTAATTCGGCGTACTGGGCGAAGGACTACTACTGGAAGGGATACGGACGGCAGAAGGATGTCCATGCAGTCATGGTCGGTCCGGTGATCTGTCCAGGAGGGTACTCCCTGATTGCCACCTCCTTCGGGTACGACGGCGGCTCAGGGGGCTGGCTCATGAACCATTCACTGGTATTCGACCCGGACTCGTCGGAGCTTCTCTCCTACACCATCGGCGAATTCTGGGACCCGGTCGAATCGGGAATGATCGGGCTCGGCAGCTCGTCGGACACCGGAGCCATCCTCCTCTTCGCAGACAGTCTGGGGGAGGAGAGCTGGTCATTCTACACCACCCTCCAGCCTGGTCCGGAGAGCACCAGCCTTCTTCCGTGGAGCTTCCCGGATCATGACGATCCGGTGGCGTTATCACCTGCCGCAGGCCTTCCCGGAACACTCATGGTCTGGTACAGGGAAGGGCAGATAAGGTGCCGCTACTGGAACGGCCAGTGGAACAACTACGACTACCTGGTGGCATCCTCGATGTTCCCCCCCGTTCTCGGGGACATTGCGGTCTGCGCTGACACCGACGGCTACTGGGTAGCCTGGCTGCCGGTAACCGAGCAGGAACCCCTGGTGGCGTTCATCGACTTCGGCTCGGTGACAGGTCTACCGGGACAATCCTCGAGTATGCAGGACCCGGCAGTGACTCTGAGACCACTCGGGAATCCTGTGAGGGGCCCGCTGTCCGTAGAGGTGCTGGGAACGGAGAGCGGCCAGATATGCGTAATGGACCTCTCGGGTAGGATCGTCCTCCAGGTCGAAGCAGCCGGAGAGGGAGTGCACCTGCTTGGTGAACTTCCCGTTCCCGGCGTTTATCTGATCAGGATGAGTCATCCAGGCGGCACAGTCTCGGCAAGGATCGTTTCGACCAGGTAGGCAAGTCCGGCTCATCAGACAGCGGGTTCCCTATCCGGGGGAATGTGCCCGATGCGGTTTCCCTCCTCCTTGATGCCAGACAGCATGAGCCGAACCAGGCTTCGAGTCGTGACAAAGAAATGGTGCCCCCGACACGACTCCCACCGTGTGTCCAATGGGGAAACGGAGTAGCCTGATTCGAGTCGTTGATATAGAAATGGTGCCCCCGACACGACTCGAACGTGTGGCCTACGGTTTAGGAAACCGCCGCTCTATCCACCTGAGCTACGGGGGCACCGAAGCAGGCCCAATTATGCTCTGTGAGGCCTAAGTAGTCAAACTCCAGCAGTGTATCAGCTACTTTGTCGCCTGCATGATGTTGCACCTCTGCTGCAGGGGCATTTCAGGCAGGTTTGTCAGTGATGAATGGTGACGTTCTCGAAGAGGTCAAGGGCAATCCCGTCGGCCAGCAGCATTCCTTCCACTGTTGGTTTGAGATGCTGTCCTTCCTGTTTGATCTTTCCATCTTTGCGGAGTTTCTCGACGAGAGAGATGCCTTTCTCCGATAGAACCGCACCGTAATCGAGCCGGAGGGAATCCAGGTCTAATCCCGCTGCCGTCCGCATCGTGAGCATTACCTTTTCGAGAACAAGCTGTTCCGGGGTCAGCTGCTCACGGCTCTCGACCGGGGAGTTCCCTTCCCCGAGTTGATCGATGTAACACTGGACATCTGGGAGATTCCACCACCTCGCCCTGCTTCCGTCGAAACCGTGAGCCGACGGCCCCAGTCCGATGTAGGAATTATGGCTCCAGTAGGAGCTGTTGTGAATCGACCTGTTGCCCTCACCCAGTGAGTAGCTGGAAACTTCGTAATGCACGTAACCAGCATCTGTGAGCAGTTCGTTGGCCAGCATGTACATCTCAACACAAGTGTTTTCATCGGGTTTCATTAGGCTGCCCGTCTCACAGAGGCTGCTGAGAGGGGTGTCATTTCCGAGTGTCAGCTCGTAGCAGGAGATGTGCTCTGGTCGAAGAGAGATAATTTTGTCGAGACTGTTCCTCCAGCTTTCGATCGTCTGTGTGGGAATACCGTAGATCAGATCAAGGCTGACGGAGTCAAACCCAGCCGATCTTGCCTGACGAAAGGCCGTTTCAGCTTCCGCGGAGGTGTGAAGGCGGTCCAGAATATCGAGTTCTCCGTCGTTGAAGGACTGAACTCCGATACCGATCCTGCTCCAGCCGGCATCGATGAATCCGCTGAAACCTTCTTCGGAATTCGCTGCCGGATTCGTCTCTATCGTTGCTTCCTTCAGACCGCTCAGGTCTGTTCGATCGCGCAGTTTCATCCAGAAGGCTCTCCACATCGCCGGGCTCACCAGGCCGGGCGTTCCACCGCCTGCGTACACGGAGGAAAGCCGAATTCCGGGAGGAAGAGCAATATCCGTTTCAATGATCAGGGCATGGAACCACTTTTCGAGAAGCCCGAGTTCGAGTTTCCGGGAGTAGAAGCTACAGTACGAACATTTCTGAAGGCAGAATGGTACATGAATGTAGAGACCGGCAGGTTCGGTTACTCCAGTGAATCGTTCCACACGGAATCCTCGAATCTCTGTATCTCGATCCTGTAACCGGCAGGATCGAGAAGAAAGCAGTGGTAGATGTTGTATTCCGGATTGTAGGCGGGTTTCTTCTCTACCTCGACTCCTGCTGCCGACAGCCTGTGGAACCATTCGTCTACGTCATCGGTGACCAGAGTGAGAACGACGCCCCGTGGTTCCATGGCTTCTCCCCTTCCGCAGACGCCGATGAACCCTCCCTGCGTAACCCGGTAGATTCTACACCCACCCTGATCAAGTACGAGGGGAAGCTCGAGCAGCCCTCCGTAGAATGCGGATGCAGCCTCGATATCCTTCGTGTAAATGAATGTTATCTGGGAATCAAAATTCTTCATCGTAGCGCTCTTCACGCAACTCCTTCCAGAAATGCATGAACCAGAAAATGATCATGGCCGGTATGCTCACGATGATCACTGCGATAAGCCAGACGATTCTATGCTCCTCCGGGATAGTGTCTGACCGGACGATGTACAGGATGTAGAAGACCATCAGAGCCAGAACAAGGATGATTGTGAGGAAATGAAGTGGAAATATCCATGCAACCGACATGATGCTGATGGTTGCGTTCGTGTTCGAACTGCTGGCAACGATCATACCCACGACATTGGCTATGAAGATCAGGATGTAGAACGGCGGCCATAGCGTGAGCACACCAAGAATAATTTTCTGTTTTCTTGTCAGGTTCATTGTATCCCCCCATCTGGATGCCGCGGCACAAAGGTAAGATAAACAGAGGAGCATACCCGATGACAGGTCAGCACCACTCGACTTCTTTCGCTATTTACAGGTGGACATGCAGTTTTATATGACTTATCCACTTGACAGCGCCGGAGTACGGAATCCTTGTAGTGACCGTATACCGGGCAGAGGAACGCCAGCTGTGGCATCTGAGAGGATGCTGCTGCTGTAAAACTGAGAGAATCACATGTCAAAACGCGATCTGGAAAAGGCTCTCGAAGAGGCACGATCCAGAATCACTGAACTGGAAGACAGGCTTCGATCAAGCAACGATTCCAGTGCGGAGAACAGGTACAAAACGCTTTTCGAGAACACCGGCACGCCAGTATGCGTACTGAAAGAAGACGGCATCATTGTCGCATGCAACAAGCAGTTCAGCGAATTCTTCGGGTATGCGAAGAATGAGATAGAAGGCTTGCTCCCCTGGATGACTTTCGTGATTCCAAAGGAAGTCGATCGAGTAAACGGTTATGCACAGGCCAGAATTGCAGGGGACAAATCCGCTCCATCGGTTTACAGAACCGAAGTTCGCCGGGGCGACGGATCGATACGCAAAGTCATCTGTTCGGTCGGCATGATCCCCGATTCGGATGAAAGAGTTGCTTCCCTCATAGACATAACCGAGCTGAAGAACACCGAACAGACTCTTCGTGAACGCGAGGAACTCCACACCGCGGTCATCGAGAAGAGCATGGATGGCATTGCCATTATTCAGAATGCCCGAATCACTTTCGTGAACAACATGTGCGCCAGGATTACCGGCTATTCAGAGAATGATCTTCTCGGAGCCCGTTTTCGCGATCTCATTGCACACGATGATAAAGCCAGGGTCCTCGATGCCTACAGAAATAAACTGGCTGATGAGAAAGCTACTGAATCCATTCAGCTCCGTCTGCTCAGACCCGATGGCGAAACAAGGCAGGCAGAAGTACTCTACTCCTCGATCACAAGCGATGGACAGGACGCACTTCTTCTGACGATTCGGGACATCTCCGAGAGGCTTGCTGAGGATAAGCGGAAACTCGAGCAGTCACAGATCGAGAGCGCGATCATCGACCAGTCACCAGTCGGCATTTCGGTACGTGACAGGAATGGAAACCTTCTGCTGTGTAACGAGAAATGGGCTGAAATCTGGAACAAGCCCGAGGAGGATGTCCAGGTTCTTCTCGATCGTAAGCAGGATGAACTCGCTCTTGATAACCACGATTCGTACCTTGGTGCTTACAAGGAGGATGTTGTAAAGATCTACACCGAGGGGGGTGATCTGACCGTCCCTGATCTGTACATCAAGTCGCTGGACAAATGGCTTACACAACGATTCTACGGGATACTCAACCCCAGTGGTGACATCGGCAAAGTCGTAGTGCTGACAGAGGACATCACTGAGGAGAAGCGAGCCCTGTCAGCAGAGGAAGCGCTCAAGAGGAGTGACGAGAAGTACGAAACACTCGTCAACAATCTTCCGGTCGCAGTTTTCAGATCCGGGATGGACGGACACCTGTTTTCCGTCAACAGCACCATGCTCAGCATGTTCAGTGCAGATTCCGAAAAGAAGCTTCTCAACACTCGCGTGGAGGATCTCTATCTGGACTCCACGGACCGCATGACTTTCAAGGAGAGTCTGAGCCAGTCCGGACAGCTCGACAACTACGAAGTACAGCTCAGACGACTCGATGGATCATCATTCTGGGCATCGATCTCCGCTTACGGAGTCAAGGATGGCTCGGGCAAGATCGAGGCAATAGACGGCATAATCAGGGATATCTCGGAAATACGGGAGCTGGAAGAAGAGCTACTCAAGAGACAGAGACTCGAGTCCATCGGAATTCTTGCGGGAGGAATCGCACACGATTTCAACAACATTCTTGCTGCGGTCCTAGGGAATATCTCCCTGGCAAAAACCTATACGAACACGACGCATCCGGTCTATTCGAAGCTCGATGCCGCGGAGAAAGCTTCTGTGAGAGCCAGCGAACTCACACAACAGCTGCTGACGTTCTCGCGGGGTGGAGAACCGGTGAAAAGGCTTCTTCATATGGAAAGGATTCTGAGGGAAGCATCGGATTTCGCTACTCGAGGCTCCAACGTTAAATGCAATGTCACCGTTCCCGAATCGACATGGTCTGTCAAGGCGGACGAGGGCCAGATCGGTCAGGTGATAAGCAACCTTGTGATCAACTCGATGCAAGCCATGCCAGAAGGTGGGATAGTCAATCTGGTGGTCGAGAATCAGCAGCTCTCCGCTATGAACAGCATGTCACTCGATGCAGGGAACTACGTCACAATCTCAGTAATCGATCAAGGCAGGGGAATCGCGAAGGAGAATATCGACAGGATCTTCGATCCGTACTACACAACGAAATCGGAAGGCAGCGGTCTGGGGCTGGCAACCGTCTATTCCATAGTAGGCAGGCATAGCGGACAGATAACAGTCAATTCGGCAGAGGGAAAAGGGTCGACCTTCACGGTGTACCTGCCTGCATCCGATCAACGCCCCAAGCAAACGATCGCAAATACGATCGAGATAGCCAGGGGCTCTGGAACAATACTGGTAATGGACGACGAAGAATCTGTTCAGTCCGTGATTCAGGAAATGCTTGCACAGTATGGATACAAGACGGTGCAGGCTCTGGACGGGCTCAGCGCGGTGAAGCTTTACAAGAGTGCGATGGATGCCGGGCAAAAGTTCGATGCGGTGATAATGGATCTGACGATTCCGGGCGGCATGGGAGGAGTCGAGTCCATCTCCAGGATTATCGAGCTGGATCCCGATGTCAGGGCGATCGTATCCAGCGGTTATTCCAACGACCCCGTCCTCGCCAACTTCACCGAATACGGTTTCAAGGCCTGCATATCCAAGCCATTTCGACTAGAGGAGCTGCTGTCTACCCTTCAGTCCGCTCTCTGTTCGTAATAGAATTTCCCCTCGTCAGAACAGATTAGTATTGCCCTTCACGTTGACTCAACTATAATACACACTGAAACCCTTTCCCGCGCACGAGTCATTACTCCGTTATTACGTGTTTACTCCTTTCCGTCTCCTCACGTTCAGAAGGGTCACGGTCATGAACAGAACCTTCTCTTTCGGGCCACCGCGCGGACTGGCCGAACATGAGTACGTTCTTATCACGGACATCGGCAGCACGACAACAAAGGCTCTGCTTATCAACACGACATCCAGGGGAACAGTGCTCGAGAGATCCGTCTGCGTTCCGACGACGGTGGAAAAACCCTCGGAAGATGTACGAATCGGAATACTCGCCGCCGTTGCCGAACTGGAGAAGCATACCGGTGTCAGGCTGACGAATGATTCCGGTGAATTCACCATACCATATCTGACTACGAGTTCAGCAGGCGGGGGATTGCAGATCCTCGTCTTCGGCCTCACATCCGTGGAAACCGGAAGAGTCGCAGAGGTAGCGGCCTACGGCGCCGGAGGAGTGATACTCAGGACCATGACGATCGACGATGAAATCGCAGCAGTCGACAAGATGAGGCTGATGAGAGATCTGCACCCCGATCTCATCCTGATGGCGGGCGGGTTCGATGGCGGAGCAATCGCAAACGTAATCAACCTCGCAGAACTTCTCACTCTTGCTGACCCGCAGCCGAAATTCCGGCAGAACATGAAAATACCGCTGGTCTTCTGCGGAAACGTCGAAGCGAGAGAATTCGTAAGGAACATTCTCGAGGATACTTTCGATGTGTACGTTGTAGACAACGTGAGACCTTCGGGAATGGAAGTGAATCTGGGTCCTGCAAAGGAAAGAGTACTCAGATTGTTCATGGACAACGTCATGGAACGGGCACCCGGCTATACCGGTCTCAAGAAAATGACCTCGGCAGACATAATCCCCACACCGGCAGCCGTGGAGAACATTCTCAGGCTCTACGGCGGCACTCTCTCAGAAAACGTTATCATGATGGACATGGGCGGCGCTACAACGGACATCTTCTCGAACATCCTTGAAAAGTATCACCGAACGGTCGCTGCGAATATCGGAATGAGCTACTCCATGTCGAACATCCTGGAGCAATGCGGTATCGAGAGTGTCATGAGCCATCTTCCGGAGAGCTTCGATGAATCGGAAGTAAGGGATTACATTGCCAACAAGACGCTGTATCCGACCTACGTACCCGAATCGGAAGAAGAAACCTGGATCGAGCATGCACTGGCGATCGAGGGTACGGAAATAGCCTGGAATCACCATCTCGAAATAAACTTCAAGATAGCAAGACTTGGATTCCTCGACAGGTTGAAGGCACGCGCGGGAAATATCTGTAAATTCGAGCAGCAGTTCCTTACCGTAGACGAAGAACCATTCACACTCTCCGATATCGGTACGATAATCGGCGCCGGGGGCATCATTGCGCATGCGAAGAGTCTGGATGCTATTCGCATTCTCCTCGAAGGATTCAGGCCTTACGGAATAACCAGACTGATGGTCGACCGTGACTTCCTCAGCCCCCACATGGGTGTTCTCGCCACTGTCGACCCTGAAAGCGCTCTAGGGCTCTTTACGGAGGAATGCCTCGAGGCGATCGGTTACGTTGTTGCGCCTTTCGGAAACGTCAGGGGGAACAAACCCGCTCTCGAGATCAGAGATATCACATCAGGCAAGACCCGAATGCTGAATGGCGGAGAGTACCTGTTCTTCGAATCGGGCGGGAACTTCGAATTCATACCGTGCGAGGATATCTCTCTCGGGAAACAGGGGGAAGTCTACAGGCTCGAGACAGAACTGCCGGTGCTTATCGATACTTGCGGCAGAGGTGACAAGGCAGTTGATATCCCGCTGACAAAATCTCTGATCCCTCAGTTCTCACGAAGCGGGACTGCATTCATTTCGGGTATCCGGCCCGGTGAAACCGTAATCGAGAAAGGTGAATTCGAAGTCGAGAGCCGCCTTCCTTACGAGGGGACAATCCTGGTCAGCAGGGGTGATTCGATCGAACCGGGAGATCTACTGGGAGAGAACCGCTACGCGCCACCGAGGATATACATCCTGGATCTGAACAGGATCACGGGATATGACAGGCATCTTACTCCTGAAGAGCTGAGCAAAGGCTTGCTCGTCTGGACGGGAGACGTTGTTTCGATAGGCCAGCCACTCTTCAAAGTTCACAGGCAGGGAGTGGCCGGTTTCGATTTCAAGTATTCCTCCCCGGTGAGGGGCAGAATCACGAGAATCGAGCAGTCGGGGCTGCTGATTCTGCGTGAGGTACAGGATTACGATGGGCTTCCGCACGAGATCGATGTCGCGGGACAACTGGGTATCAGACCCGCCCGGATCAGAGGGTACCTGAACTTCAGACCGGGAGACTTCGTTGGCGCAGAACAGGCGATTGCGCGTGACGTAGCAAAGGGAATCTTCGTAAAATCCCCCACCAGCGGCATTCTGAAGAATATCGACACCAAAAAAGGAACCGTCACGGTTCAGTACGACGTAAGACCGGTGCCGCTGAAATCCTACGTCGCAGGCACCGTGAAACAGGTTCGTGAGAACAGATCGGTACTGATCGGCGGAAGCGGAAGCAGAATCGAAGGGAAAATCGGATTCGGTGGGCAGAACTTCGGATTACTTACAGTACTGTGCAACTTAGGGCGGGATGCCCTGAGTTCCGGTTCAGTTGTGGCAACAAGAGAACCGATTGACAGGGATTTCCTCGAAAGAGCTGTGGAGTCAGGAGTAAAGGGGATCATAGCACCCTCCATTTCCAATACGGACTGGGTAAGGTTCTACGGCCGTGAACTGGGAGTGGCTCTGACTGGTGACGAAAGCATTCCCTTCACGGTACTTCTAACCAGGGGTTTCGGATCGTTCGAGATGGACGAAGGCACATGGACTTTCCTCGAGAAGTGCCAGGGACGGATTGCCAGCCTGTCGGGAAGGACCCAGATACGTGCCGGTGTGACCAGACCTCACGTCATCATCTGCGACCGATAACCTGGTTACTGGTGAGAGCCTTCCCAGGAGGAAGAATCCGAAAACCATGTCGAATCAGGGTTCGCGTATGCTCCGATCTTGACGAACATACCTGACACGTTGTTCGGAGGATCAAAGGTCCCTCCCACCGAGAAGAAGTAACTTGGGCTGGTGCCCACAGATTCCGATGTGAAGAAGTAATTGTTACTGATGTTCAAATCGTAGGCGTGCCAGGTGACAGTGTCCGTGAACGTTCCGAACGTGCAGATGATGATGGCCTGAAGACTGTCGACAGAGCCATCCCCTACCACGAACGTGAGTGCATCACCATCGAACGTCGTTCCGACCCAGTTACCCTCGTTGATAACCGGTGTCGGAGACGTCGAGTCCCCGCATGAGCTGAGAACGAGGACCATACCTGTCAACAGACAACAGATCAGTTTCATATCAACCCTCTCTTTTCAGTACGGCCAGGAATGCCTTCTGGGGGATCATTACGCTGCCGACCATCTTCATACGTTTCTTACCGGCCTTCTGTTTCTCCAGCAGTTTTCTCTTCCTCGTGATATCGCCTCCATAGCATTTAGCGGTAACGTCCTTTCGAAGCGCCGAGATCGTGGATCGGGCGATTATCTGACCGCCAATCGCTCCCTGGATCGGTATCTTGAACTGATGCCTGGGAATCTCTTTCCTGAGGTTGTCGCAGGCGCTCTTGGTCCAGGATCTGGCTCTGCTCCTGTGGACCAGCATCGAGAGGGCATCAACCTTCTCATGATGCACCAGTATGTCGACTTTCACCAGATCACTCCTGCGGTAATCGGCAGGTTCGTAATCGAAGGAGCCGTATCCCTGAGTAACCGATTTCAGCCTGTCGTAGAAGTCGTATACGACCTCGGAAAGGGGAAGCTCTGCACAAATCTCAACACGTTTTGTTCCAACGTACATGTTCGAGTAGTTTTCGGCCCTTCTGTCCAGGAGCAACGTGGTGACAGGTCCTATATAGCGATCAGGCATAATGATGGAAGCCTTGATATATGGCTCCTCGGTGAATTCTATCGAGGCAGGGTCGGGATACAGGAGCGGGTTGTCTATCTCCAGAATCTCGCCGTTTGACAGATGCACTCTGAAGAGCACTGTCGGTGCAGTCAGAACCAGCGACAGGTCGAATTCCCTTTCCAGTCTTTCCTGGACGACCTCCAGGTGAAGAAGCCCCAGAAAACCGCATCTGAACCCGAAACCCAGACCGACGGATGAGACCTTCTCGAACGTGAGTGATGCGTCGTTCAGCTTCAGCCTGTTCATCGATGCAGCCAGGTCGTTGTAGTCCTCTGAAGACATGGGGTAAATCGATGAGAACACAACCGGTTTTGCTTCGGCGAATCCCTCGAGAGCCTCCGATGCGGGTTGCAGGGAAGTAGTAATGGTGTCGCCCGTCCTGACGTCGCTGACCGATCTGATACCGGCTATGATGTAACCGATTTCCCCGGCCGAGAGACTGTCACAGGGCTCACGGGAAATTTTGAGATGACCGATTTCTTCCGTGCGGTGAACGGTGCCGGCAGCCATCAGAACGACCTCATCTTCCCGTCTCATCGTTCCGTCGATAATCCGGAAGTAGACGATGACTCCTCTGTAGGGATCGAAAATCGAGTCGAATATTCTTGCTCGGAGGGGAGCGTCGGGATCACCCTGCGGAGGTGGTATTCTCTCTACGAGAGCCAGCATGAGATCTTCCACACCCTCCCCGGTTTTTGCGGAGACGAGAACGGCATCGTCGGGTTCGAGCCCGAGTTCACTCTCTATCTCTTCGAGCACCTCATCGATGCTTGCTGAAGGCAGATCAACCTTGTTGATCACGGGGATGATGAAGAGGTCCAGTTCCATGGCTTTGTACAGGTTGGCAACCGTCTGGGCTTCGACACCCTGAGCGGCATCGATTACGAGAAGCGCACCCTCGCAGGAAGCAAGTGCTCTCGATACCTCGTAAGAGAAATCCACGTGTCCGGGTGTATCGATGAGGTTCAGGACGAACTGCTCTCCGTCAGGGGAGCTGAAATCCATCGATACGGCAGTGCTCTTGATCGTAATCCCTCTCTCCCGCTCGATGTCCATCGTATCCAGCATCTGGTTCTGGAACTCACGATCGGAAACCGTATGCGTGTGCTGGAGCATTCGGTCCGCGAGAGTGGACTTGCCATGGTCTATGTGGGCGATGATACAGAAGTTGCGTATTGCTTTCGGCACGTTTTCCTCCAGGGCGAACATGTAATATGTTAAATCCTGATAACGATTGAAACGGAACCGACCGAATCCGTCACGTTTTCCACACATCCAGAAAGGAATCGCAATTGGCAAAGAAGAAAAAGAAGGCGGAAAAGGAACAGACCGCCATGCAGATCATCAACGATTGCGAGATTGGTGAAGGCACCAGGATCTGGAATTTCGTCAACATGTACGGTTGCACCGTCGGTGATAACTGTATGGTTGGCTGTTTCACCGAGATCCAGAAGGGTGTGACGATCGGCAACCGGACAAGAATCCAGAGTCACGCATTCATCTGCGAGCTCGTAACGATCGGACATGACTGCTTCATCGGACACGGTGTGATGTTCATCAACGATGTCTACCCGCCCCAGCCGGACCCTGCTGACTGGAAGAAAACCGTTATCGAAAACGAAGTCAGCATCGGTTCGAATGCGACCATTCTCCCGGTCAGGATAGGCAAGGGTGCAATCATCGGTGCAGGCGCTGTAGTCACCAGGGATGTGCCGCCGGGTGCGGTTGTCTCCGGAAATCCTGCCCGTTTCAAGAAGTACAGATAACCCTGACATAGAACGGGGCGGGTCTGACCCGCCCCGATTTTCCTCAGCATTCTGCCGCGCTAGTAGATTCCTTCCAGGCTGATACTCACGCTGATGGCACCGCCGCCATCTGGTGGAGCAGGTATTACCACTCCTTCGAGAATCCTGCCGATATCATCTGCGAGTTCACTATTGCCCGTGCCGTTGGAAGCAACCTCGACACCGCTGACGGTCCCGTTACTGCGGAACGTCAGAACGTAGACAATCGTACCCGCAGGCACATCGTCTCCAGCCTCCAGCGACGCGAGAGCTGTTTCGAACTCGCTCTGAATTCCCTCCAGCACGAGGCGTATCGCGGATCTCACCTCAGAGGCGAGCAGACCGAGATGCGGGTTTGCGGAAACAAGACGCACAGACGGTGTGCCGTAGTACGGCGAATCGTCTTCGGTGCGGCCGTCCCATGCGTAGGAGCCTGCTTCCAGTTCCTCACAGCAATCCATTGATATCGACTGAACCATGGAACCTCTGCCTCCGCCATACGAGTACATACCGGAGGACAGCGCTGCATGGGATACGGATCGGTTCATGACAGCGGAACCGTAAATCGCGCCGACGGCTTCACCAGAAGTGCCGAAAACCCCCTCGTAGGAAACACCATCGGGCATGTTCACAGGCACTTCCACCGTAATCGGGTTGCCGTCAGGGTCAGTTCTGACCTCTTCGCTGACTGCTACGAAGGCTGTGTACTTGCTCATGATCTGGTAGTCGAGCGCAACATCGGTGATCTCGTCCACAATGGCCTGGTCGTACTGCTCGTAGCCGTAGACGTCGTACATCTCCCTGTTGAGCTCATGGATCTTCTTTCTGGCCCACAGCGTGGCTATCACATCGTTACGTGACTGGCGCTCGGGGAGCGAGACCCTGAAATCCGTGTTCCATCGGCTTCCACCGACGGTACCGTTGATCCTCACCCTTTCGCTTCCGCCACCATCGTACCGTCCAACGATGATGAGCGGCTCACCGGCATACAGGTCCGGGATTCTTTCCGGGTAGACGTCGTGTACCTCGAGGTCTCCCCAGTCGATGCTGATTCCTACCAGGTAGGGGTCGTTGATCTTGCGGTAGAAATTCTCGACAGCCTCTGAAGGATCCTCGTTGAGGCCTACGTAGTAAGCGTGCCCTCTGCCCTCTTCGGACAGACCTTCGATGAGGTACCTGTTGGGGCTGGAACCAACGCCAACACTGAACAGCCTGGTATTCTCACCAAGCGTGCTCTGCAGCTCACCCAGTATTTCGGACTCGTTACCGATGTAACCGTCGGTGAGGAATATGACGAACCTCATCCGCTCGGGATCTTCTGGGAAGCCGATCGCCGCCCTGACACCCTCGATCATCTGGGTGCCGCCCATACCGTACATCGCGTTTATGTAGTCTATCCCGGCCTGGATATTCGCAGGGGTGTTCGGAAGAGGCGTACGGGACATTGAACTGGCGGTCTCGCTGAACTTCATGATCTGAAAGGTATCGTTCGGATTCATGCCCGCAACGAACTGTATGACGGTTTCCTTTGCGACATCCATGGGCTGACCGCTCATCGAACCCGAGTTGTCAACAACGAAAACCAGCTCCTTGGGAGCAATGTCATTTCTGTCAACATCGGCGTCGGGCTGGATTATCAACATGAAGTGTCCGCCCAGGTCGGTGTTCGTAGCAAGAACGCCGGCCTCGATTCTGTCGGAGGCCGTGGTGTACCTCAGAACGAAATCCTTGTTGGGTATGCAGTCTTCCGGAACGAGAGTCACGGATGCGGTACCATCACGATTGATCACGTCCCTGACCTCGTGGTTGATCGATTCGAGCCGCTGCACGACTACACCTGCATTGATAGTCACCGAGAGATCGATGTCATATCCCGCCCTGGTTCCCTCCGGAACAACGTGCGGGGTGATGCGGTCGGCATCGGGAACCTGGTTGGTTGGATCGGCCCAGCCTCTGATGGTATCTGCAACCGAATTACCGGGAATGTATCTCGGGCCGACAACCATCGGAAAGATCAGCTCGTATTCACCGTCATCGTACTCAACGGGTGCCACGTAACTTATCTCTATCGTGATACTGTCTCCGGGAAGAATGTTGCCAACCGTCTGGGTGAAGATATTCGGTCTCTCCTGCTCCAGAAGGCTTGCGGTATGGCCGGCACTGATGGCATCGTCGTAGATCTGCCGGGCAAGCTCCCGTTCGAAGATCCGGCCGTGAACGAGTTGATCGCCTATGTACATGTCCATTCTGTCGACGGCTCCGCTTTGAGGCAGCGGAAAGGTGTAAACGGCTTCAATGGGATAGTCGTAGGGGTTTCCATACACCTGCCTGACGGTCGCTCTCTGAAGCATTCCACTGACGATGATCTCTACGCTGGTGTGCTCGAGAGGCAGATCACCAATTACTCCGTCTTCTCCAACAGCCTGCAGACGACCTCCCCAGAGGTCCTCCTCTGCCGATACCGTTAGCGCAATCAGAAGAGCGCTGATAATGAATCCTGCTTTCATCTCAATATCCTCCTATCTGGTTTTCTTCTGCTGCTGATACAGTCTAACGCCACCGGTTATTCCGTAGCCATAATACCTGCATGAAACGACTGCTTCTCTTTGCCGGTGTGACCATCCTTGCCGTACAGGCTGTCTTTCTCGTGATCCGGGTTGTGGGAAACAGGGCAGGAGTGGACGAAGCCTGGCTCGCAGAGCAGGCATATTTCCAGTCACGCGATGGCTACGTACATTCGGAGCTCTTCAGGGGTTACTGCCACAACGAGAACCGGATAATGCTCCAGCACAGGCTGTTCATCCTCACGGCCGCAGGTGTGATAAGGATTGCAGGTTTCCACCTGATCGGTCTCAGACTCATCGCCCTCGCTTCAGCTATGGTGCTCATGCTCCTCTTCAGGAACTACTGCTCGCGGCATCTCGAACTTGGTTCCCGCACCGTTCTGGCGGCATCCGGTGTTCTGCTGCTGATGCCGCTCTTCTTCCGCTACGCAGCCATCTTCAGGCCGGAGATGCTCTACACAGCTTTCGGATTCGGAAGTTTTCTCTGCCTTGCAGGAGAGGATTCACACAGGCTGCGCAGGGCTCTTGCAGGCTTTCTCGCGGGGCTTTCTCTTGTCACTCACCCGAACGGTGCGATCTTCGTAACCGCAGGAATCGCTCTTCTCTTATGGGAGCGCCGCTTCATATGCAGCGCCGTATTCCTTGCAGGAGCCGCCGTTGTCATTCTTCCCTTCGTCATCGAGCTGTCCGGGGACATCCCCCTCCTCAGGGAGCAGCTCGGTGGTGAGCTGAGCGCAGGAAAAACCACTTTCACGATCCTTACACCGCTTTCAAACCTTCTTAACGAGCACAAGAGTCTCTTCAGGAAACCGGAGACCATCTTCACTTCGATACTCATACTCACAAGCCTTCTGGTCACACCACGACAGGCTTTTTTGCGTTTCTCTCCACTCTACAGGTACTCGGCTGCATTACTCGTATCCCTGGGGCTGCTCACCAGCTGCAAGACAGTGACCTACACGGTCCCGTTGCTGCCCTTCGGTGCTGCCATCTTCGCAGTTGCTCTGAGTGAATTCTCCAGACTCCGTTCCGAGCAGAGATACCGTAGAGCAAAGCGGAGTGGATTCGCATTTGCAGCCCTCATCCTGCTCCTTTACGGCCTCTACTTCAGTGTCCATTCGATATCGGGGGGAACCTGCAATATCGAAAGAGAAAACGCGCTTGCAGGCGATCTGATCCCGGAAGGAGAAACCTGCCTTGCACCAATGAACTTCATATTCGGACAGATCGACAGACTTCAGATCTCCGGACTCTACCTGGCAAGGGTTCTATGCGAGAACCGCGAGATGTCCATCGGATATCTGCTGGACTACGCCGATGAAAGGCGCATCGGATACATCGTTCTGAATGATTACTGGATTGAGCATACAACGGGCTGTGAGGAGTTTCTCGCCCGGGATCAGTACGAAGTCAATGTTGTCGATACGGGAGAACTGCTTTTGTTGAAGATTGCTAATCGAGAACGGTAATCTTTCTGGCCGAACCCGACTGCCCCCATCTCGCGCTTACGATGTAGACGCCTGCGGGAACGCGCTGACCGTTAATACCCATGCATTCCCATACAACTCTCGAGCCCGTGGCGGCTGAGCTCTCCCAGAGCAGTCTGCCGGCCAGATCGTGAACGAAGACATCGATCGGACTCTCGGAGAAGGAGACCTGGAAGGCAAGCGGAGCACCTCTCGTTACAGGATTGGGGTAGGGTGCTGACAAGTACAGAGGTACAGGAGGCACAGGGCTGCCCTGGGGAACGCCCCGTATTTCGAGCGATGGATCCTGAAATGCTGTCCAGGCGAGCAGTGACTGGAAGGTCCTGTCGTACCCTCCGTGCATCCATGGTACTCTCAGATCCTTTGCGGACGCAAAGGCCAGACCGATGGACGGTGCTTTCTCCCTGAACACCTGGCGTGCCAGATCGATGCACAGCCATTCACTCGCACCGAGTTCGGGCCAGAAGCCCTCCCACCCGTAACCCGTGTTGAACATTACTGAGACGGCTCCACGATCCTCGAGATTCAACAGGACTTCGGCGAGACATTCGTCAATGTGATACGCTCCGGGATGACATCCTATGGCGGTGTGAACACCAAGCCTGTCTCCGTTCCAGAGTGTCGTATCGGCCAGCCATGTGGTCATCATCGCCTTGAACTCGGCATCCCAGTAGACACCTCTCTCGTTGCCGTGGGACGCGTAGTGCGTCCAGCCGGAACCGTCGCTGATGTAGGCAATGTGAGTGTCTATCCAGTCCCCCCCCAGGACCTCGTAGGCTTTAACGATATCCCAGCTTGCCGGTAAGGCTGCTGCAATGGAATCACATCCCTTGGCACCCACGTACCCGATATCCTCGAAGAGAACGGCTCCGCACAGAACCGCCTCCCTGTACCAGTCTCCGGGGGGCGGTGATGTGGAGATGACAAGGGTCTTCTCCACGAAGGTTGCCGCGTCTTCCGATGTACTGCACGGTACCCTTCCAAGAAGCACATCCATGTAGAGGTCGAGATCGTCATCGGGCTGACCGTAGTCACCGTCACCGTTACCGTCCCATGTCCCGTCGAGATCGGAAAAGTAGTGATCGACGGGGACGTAGTCGACCTCGCCTTCACACTCCGTGTTGATGAAACGGGTCGGAAGGGTGACCTCGTCACCGGCAAGCAGCACGAAAACCGTACCCATGTTCTGCCAGTAATCGATAAGGCAGTTCCTCAACTGCTCGGGTTCGTCACTCCCGGGATAACCGGCAAGAACTTCATGGGTTTCAAGGATAAGGGCGGTTCTGCCAAGCTCCTCCTGCAAAGAGATCAGTGGCTCGAACTCGGCTGAGAAGGAGCTGTCACAGATCACAAGGTATTCGACGTCCCCCTGAGATTCACCTCTCACAACAGGCGAACAGGACGCTATATCGGACGTGTTATCGACCAGCTGCGCAAGTCTCCATACCGCCCTGGAGTGCTGTGCATCGGTAATGGTTCCGACGGAGCCCTGATCCCATGATATCTGCAGATCGACGGATTCGTACAGGCGGAGTTCTCCCGAGGGCGGGATGTAGGCAAAAGGCTGGATCAGGCATGAAACGACGGTGAATCCGCACAGATTGCCGGTATGGCTCCATATCAGCACATCCTCAGGCCATGAATCCGTCGAGCGGTATATCGACTCGTCCACGGCGCATTCCATCCGTGGCACGCTGCCGTTCAGTGGCAGAAGAACCGGAGCAGGCCGGATGGTGCCGGTCATATGAACGGAATACATGCTTGAAGGGACGGCAGTAACGTTCACATCCTGTGCACCGGCAGGGATAACGAACGCGAAGGATACCGCAGGAAGGAGGGGTGAACCCGGGAGCCCGCGAAGGTGACCGTCAGAAAGGGTCACTGAAGACAGGTAAGGCTCTCCGTCAATGGAGAGATCCGCGGAATCAAAACACACTCTGTGTGACATGTAGCCTGCCTGTGATACACATGCAATGATCAGGACAGGAAGAGCAGAGAACCGGTACAAACTTCAACCTCCATCTGCTGACCCTAGTATAATACCGCGTATCTCTAAAAGAGTTTCAGGGCGGTTTGGTTCCAGAGGGAGGATGCCGTTTGAAGACAAGAACCTTCAGAGTCGTACCGAAAATTCCAGAAAAGCTGAAAGCTCTTGAGACACTGGCTTACAACACCTGGTGGACATGGACGTCCCCCGCAACGGAGTTGTTCAAATGGATGGACAGCGATCTCTGGGAACAGACTACTCACAATCCCGTAAGATTGCTTGGATGCGTCAGCCAGAAAAGGCTTTACGAACTCGCCGATGATAAGGCTTTCATTTCCCGGCTTGGCGAGGTATCAAGAAAGCTCGACGGCTATCTGAGCGGAGAGAGCTGGTTCGACCGTGAATACCGTAAAGGAAACACCGATCGTGACGATTTCTCGGTAGCGACTTTCTCTGCAGAATTCGGGCTCCACGAGAGCCTTCCAATCTATTCCGGCGGGCTCGGAGTGCTTGCCGGTGACACGATGAAGAGTGTCAGCGACCTCGGGCTTCCAATGGTCGGAGTCTCTCTTCTCTACCGCGAGGGCTATTTCAGCCAGTACCTGAACAGCGATGGATGGCAACAGGAGAGATACTTCGTCAACGACTACTCGAACATGCCCGTCACCCCGGTAATAGATGCAGGCGGCGAACCGGTGAAGATAGAGGTTCCCCTTGCGGAGCGATCGGTTACGGCTGCTATCTGGCGAATCCGGGTGGGAAGAACAGAGCTCTATCTTCTGGACACGTGTCTTCCCGAGAACTCCATGGCAGACCGGGAGATCACCGGACAATTGTACGGCGGCGACAAGGATATGAGGATCAGACAGGAGATTCTTCTCGGTATCGGCGGAATTCGTGCTCTCAGGACGATGGGTAGAACTCCTGCTGTGCGGCACATCAACGAAGGACACTCAGGCTTCCTCGTGCTCGAGCTTATCAGGCAGTTCATGTCCGAACAGGAACTCACCTTCGAAGAAGCGCGGGAACTCGTCATAGCAGGTAACGTCTTCACAACACACACACCCGTTCCCGCAGGGAACGAGGAGTTTCACCCCGATCTCGTACTGAGATACCTTTCTCCCATGCTGAAAGAGATGAACATAGAACCTTGTGAGTTCCTGTCGTACGGGCGCCACAACAGCAATGACAACTTCTCGATGACCGTCTTTGCGATGAACTTCTCCCGGTACAGGAACGGTGTGAGCAGACTGCATGGAGAGGTATCGAGGAAGATCTGGAGCGATATCTGGCCGGGCCTTCCCCAGGAGGATGTACCCATCGAACACGTCACGAACGGAGTTCACTTTGGTTCATGGCTGTCCGATGAGATGGCTGCGCTCTTCGAACGGCATCTCGGTCCCGAATGGCCTGGAACACCGTTCCGGGGTGATCCATGGAAAAAGGTGGAGAGTATACCCAGTTCCGAACTCTGGCGAGGACATGAGAGACTCAGGGAAAGACTCGTTACGTATGCGCGGAAGAGATGGGAAAACCAGCTTCACAGGATGGGGCTCCGCAAACCTGGAATCGAAGAGATTCCCGTCCTCAACCCGGAAGTTCTCACGATAGGTTTTGCCAGGAGGTTTGCCGCTTACAAGCGTGCCGCTCTCCTGCTCAGCGACGAGAAGCGGCTGCTGCAGATTCTCGACCATCCTGAGCAGCCGGTGCAGATAATATTCGCAGGCAAAGCCCACCCCCGTGATCATGGTGGTAAAGAACTGATCCGCAAGATCTTTCACATCTGCATGAAAGACGAGTTCTACGGGAAGGTGATCTACCTGGAAGATTACAGCATCGAGATGGCAAGACAGATGGTCCAGGGTGTCGATGTATGGCTCAACACTCCCAGGATACCCATGGAAGCCAGTGGAACCAGTGGAATGAAAGCCTGCATCAACGGAGCAGTACACTGCAGTGTACTCGACGGCTGGTGGGCTGAAGCCTATCGCGTCGAGTCAGGCTGGTCTATCGGATGCGGGGAGAGCTACAGCGACCCTTCATTCCAGGATCAGGTCGAGACAAAGGCGCTGTTCGATATCATTGAGAACCAGATTGCTCCGTTATTCTACCACAGGGGACAGGATGGAGTACCCGCAAGATGGATAGAGGTCATGAAGAGGTCAATTTCCGAGACAGGTGCTACCTACAGTTCTGACAGAATGCTTGCTGAATACTTGGACAGATTCTACATGCCATCCTACGAGTACGTCCAATCACTCTCAGCCAACGATTTTCTCGGCGCAAGGGAGCTGGCATCGTGGAAGTCCGGAATCAGAGAGCACTGGGACGCCATAGAGATTACAGAAGTCAGTGCCGACATTCCTCCCGGTGGTTTCTGTTCAGTTGGGCAGATCATCCCGATTACAGTAAAAATCGATGCTCAGGGTTTCGAACCAGAAGATCTTGCCGTTGAAATACACTTCGGCACTGCCGGTTCGGATGAGTGGATAACGGACAGACTCTCAATCATGCTGGAGCACAGCGAACGGAACGAACAGTCGTTCGTTTTCAAAGGCAGCATCGAGTGCCTTACGTCCGGCAACCGGGGATTCACCGTACGCATTCTTCCAAAACACAGGCTGTGCGGCAGGATCGTTGAACCTGGTCTCGTTCACTGGTGGGAATGAACTTCAGTTCGCCTGGCTGTATAATGGGGTTATGGGTTACCTGGTTATGAATGGAACCTTCTTGATGGACTCGATGGTGGCGAGAACGGTCGCCATGAAGTCCTTTGGCTGACCGCTCTTTCTGAAGATGCCCTTCCCGGATCTGGTCTCGTGGAATGCCCTGAGCACAGCGATATCCGCAGTCTCTCCCGATTTCAGGAAACAGATGAGAGCATCGGTCGCCAGGCTGACATCTCCAAACGGGATTCCCTTGACCGCTTTGAATTCCGTTCTGATAAACCTCTGCACATTCGGAGTCGAAGCAAGTCGCTGAAGGATACGCATTATCGTTCTGCGGCTCTTTTCATCACTATCGAAGAGCCTGAACAGACGTGAGAGAATGGACTCGCTCGGGTGATCGCACGTTGCCAGCACTTCCATGCAGACACGCAGGACGTGCTCGGAAGGATCGGAGATCATCTTCGCGGCAAGGGGGAATGCCTTCTCTCTGGAAATGGAGTACAGAGCCCTGATCGAAGTAGCTCTTATCCTGTCGTCGACGTCGGATGAGGAGATGATCAGCACATCCGAGCTGCTGGCATGTTTGAGTTCACCAAGTATCGCAATGATGTTCCTTATTACGTACCAGTCCTCATCCATCAGCCTGCCGGTTTCGGGATCTCTGGGTGTCTCCGTCTGGATTTCGAGCCTCAGGATACGTGCATGCAGAACTGGGAGCACGTTCAGTCCGGTGGCTTTCAGAAGATTGAAGGCTCTCGCCCTCTGACTCCTGTCCGGTTCGAGGAACATGTCCAGCAGCTTCGTGGTCAGGTTCCGCAGAACAAGCGTTCCGGCAAGTTCCTCTGCATTCCGGGTGGTTACATCGTTACGGGACAGAAGTGCTTCTATCAGCCGATCACCTACCTCCGGTGTGTCGATCCTCCTCATTGCCTCGGCCAGACCTCTTCGTCTGGCGGACAAAAGCTCCGGACTGTCCATTTCTAGTTTCCGTATCGTCTCGATCGTCTGAACCGTGCTCAGGGATGCAGCAATGCTACCAGAGGATATCAACCGTTCGCATATGGATCCGAGAAGAATGATACCGGCGAAAAGAGCATCAGGATAAATGTATTCGCTTTCCAGAACATCGCCGATGTCCTCGATTATCTGATAGATCGTGTGGCTCTTGTTCCTTGATATTCCGGTAAGTGAGAGATCATGGAGTTTCTCGATTGAATGGAGGACGGTATCTGGATCATTGCTTTGCAGATCTTCCAGACTCTTCTCGATGATCTTCCTCAGAGCACTCCAGGCCATATTCTTACGCACATCCTGTATCGAGAGGATTCCTTTTTCGAGAATCGTGGGGTCAAGGGTGGCAACGAACTCGGCAAGAAGACCCCTCTGTCTCTCGGCACCTCCAGAAGATTCCTCTAGTATTTTCTTGAAGGCCAGACCGAGTTCGGCATCCGGGATTCCCCTTATCGAATCACCCCGTTCGAGCCGTTCAATGAGCTCCCTGAAGACCATGTCCTCCAGGGCGGCATCGACCGATGAACTCGTGGAATCCTCGACCAGTGAGCCGTCCTTTGTGATGAGTGCGTAACGGAACTCTCCAACTGAAAGGTGCTGTATATCTCTACTGGCAAGAAGTTTAGGCATACCACCCTTGTCCTTGATCCAGGTGGGTGGACGGTTGAAGATCGTTATGAACTTCAGCAGAGAATCCCGTTTCAGTCCATCTTCGAAGGTCAGGCTGTTGATCCTTCGATCGGAGAGGTGTCTGAGGAAATCTTCGACCGCCCTCGTCTTCTTGCCGATCTTGAGATTGTTGACCATCAGCTCACCGCCGAGGATGGTCAGAGTGACCATGTTGCAGTCTGGTCCGTAGAACTCGGACACCGAACCGATGAACGAGTCTATCGATGGAGCTATCGATGGATGATCGGATGGGTACATGCTGATCGTTCTGGAGAGCAGACTGAAACGCTGAACGATATTCTGAGCCATTCTTGCCATCGCCAGAGGCGAGATGTTATCCCTCGACAAGGTTCGGTAAGCGAGCAGGTTCCTCCCGCTGACAAGTCTTGTCCGGGTGTCGATATCAATTCTGTACGACCACTGGTCTTTCTTGACGCGGGCGAAATCCATTTCCTCCAGCACTTCTCGGAGTTTGTCCTGAGCAGCGGAGTCGAAGCTGGAAGAGCTGATCGTGAGTTCGGGATCTTCCGGATCACAATCCACCAGGTACTGCATGGCTACCAGGGATCCGAAAGCGAGAGCTATGTCTGCAGAATCTTTCATTTCGGAGCTGACGAGCCAGTGTATCTCGAACACCAGAGACATTTTTGCCAGGATGAAAGCCCGTTCACCTATCGAGAAGCTCCAAACGAGATCCCACGCTTTGACGAGGGAGCTGTCTTTGTCTTCGACCGCAGATCTGAGATCTTCCCAGGACAACCCCTTGAGATACTTCGCGAATCCCGGTGCATTGAGAACGGAAAGAAACGCGACGCATGTTTCGGGTGAACTGAGAAACTCGCTGTCGATAGCCCGGAGCAGATCGGCTGCCTCCGATGCCTTCATCGTGGAAAGTTCATTGCCAAGTGCTTCGAGTCTCTCGGATGCCCCGCTTGCCCCGATCAGTAATTTCACCAGGGAATCATGCGCGATCTTTGCGTTCTTCTTTCTCGCCAACGAACTCCTCCGCTTCGAATACAGGAGTATCAGACGGTATATAGGCTCTCATAAAGGCAAAGCAAAGCCTCCCGGACTTGACATCCAGGGTCGGCTTTCCGAGTTTTCGGTTCTGCGGGAGCGGAAGGGGACTGGTGTCTCTCCCGGACTTCAAATCCGGCGTCGGGTGCTAAAACCATCCTGGGTGGGTTCGATTCCCACACGTTCCCGCCACCCGCTCAAACGCACCACCGTGAGAGATGTCCGGGCGAATATCAGTAGGTCAGTGTTCTCTGCTTGAAGCCGTATCCCATTACATCGTAAGCGTCTGTAAGAACCATGAATGCGCCGGGATCTATTTTCTTGACTATTCTGGAAAGAACCCTCACCTGCCTCCTGTGAACGCAGACGTAGATCACATCTTTCCGTTCTCTTCCGTAACCTCCCTCGGCCTTCAGGAACGTCACACCCCTATGGAGCTTCGAAAAAATGGCATCTCGAACCTCATCGGGATGCTCGGATATGATCATTATGGCTTTGACATAGGGCATTCCCTCAGCGGCGAAATCGGTCATTTTGCTGCAAAGGAAGAGGTTGAGATATGCCCAGATCACTATATGCGGGCTGGCAAAGACTACTCCGACGAGGAGGATGATGGCCGACTCGATCATCCAGTAACCTGTACTGATTGATACCCCGAAGTACTTCCTGAGTATCGCAACAGGAATGTCGGTGCCGCCTGTGGAACCTCGGAATTTGAAGATTATGCCCAGGCCGAGACCGAGGACTGCCGAGCCGGCGATGGAGGCCAGCAGTATATCGGTAGGTGATTCCCCGGTCAGGAAAACCGCCAGCCTCGGCAGCTCTCCATCGGGAGCAACGTTATGAACGATCGAACCCCATTCGGGAATCATCCGCAGATGTGATGGGTCGAACACCCAGCACATCGCATTAGACATGGACATGCCCACAAAGCTTCTGACGCCGAACTGCTTCCCAACGACGATGTAGCCTAGAATGAACAGTGGAATGTTGAAGGCGAACATCCACAGGCTTTCCGTAACACCTGTGAAGTGATAGAGGATCTGTGCAAGACCCCCGATGCCGCCCGGTGACACTCTGAAGGGAAAGAGGAACCAGGAATATGCGATACCGAAGAGAATCGCTCCGGCAAAGATCCCCGAATAATCCTTCAACTGTTCGCTAACCGTCAGTTTCATCACTCGGATTCCCCCATAGTCAATTCCGATGGATTGTGTTTCTACTCCAGGATGAACACCTGGTCGCTGCCTCGACAGGCTACGTATGCACGGTCTCCAGCGGGACTGAAGCAGATGTCCGCAGGGCTCTGTCCGATATCGATGGATGTAACGAATCCCCAGTCGAGTGACCTGACAACAATCACCGTGCCTTCAGCCGGGTTCGTGATGTAGATGTAGCCGCCTCTTGGATGCATTTCGAGCGTTCCAGTGTGATGGATGGTATCGGGCTCGAATCCAGTTGAAAGAATACGGACCTGTTCCAGGGATGATACTCGCAGGACGTGTACTGCTCCCGTAGAGAAGGAGCAAACGTACAGGTACAGACCGGATGGTTCGATGCAGACACTGCCGGGCTCCGGTATGCCCTCTATCACGCCTGCAACCGAATCGGGATACCCGAATGGAAGGACAGACGTGTCCAGTGACTCGGGAACAGCGGTTTCAACCGAATCGCCCGAATCGGGAAGACCTTCGTAAAAACTGTCCCTTTCCGTCTGGGAATCCAGTCTTTCGGCCCAGATAGCACATCCCGGCAGTTTAACGGGGCAGCCAGAAGACTTCCGGAAGGATCCATGAACGGGAAGAGAAAACGCCAGAAACAGTGATACCGTCAGACAGAACATCACAAAACCCCTTCTTTCCATTCTCGCACGCGGGGAAGGAAGCTAGATCTGATGAGCTGTACCGATCCGCAGTGTAATATACTCTCTAATCGTAATTCTTTACATATTAGACTGTGATCTCACTGGCATAAAGCGGATTGCGAACAAATCGGAAGGAGCCTGTCATGCCCGAGCTGATTCCAGTACTTCAGTTCACGGAGGAAGATCTGGTAAGTCTGTCCGGGAAGGCTATGACCGAGATGGGAATCGAATGGAAATCTGTTCCCTTCTCGGATCCGGGTGACCTGGAAATTCCGCAGTGGATGGACGCCTCGTGTGGAGGCTGGGTCTTCTTCATCGACAAGAACAGGTTCGAGGAGGGAATGACCAGACTGGGAACACTCATGGGCTACTCACCGGAATAAGGGAAGTCTTCTCGAGGGTGCCGTCAGAAACCGAAACCTACTGCCCCTGAGAAGAGGACATCGTGCTCCTCATCGTCTCCTGCCACATGCCAGTACACACCTGCAGACATCAGAACCAGATTGACCTTCCCCTGGGCTTCGATGCCGATGTAGGTCTGATCGTTTGCATAACCTCCCCAGGGATCGTTCCACGTCCGCAAGGCTGAGATAGTGTAATCCCAGGTCACCAGCGGGATGAAAAGAAACGTGAACTGGCTGCGAATCCCTGCATGCAGTTTGCCTCCCGACAACCCGGGCTCAGCTCTGATCACGAATCCATCCGCGATACTGAACAGAGAGCCGAGGTCATGGCTCGAGACACCTGCTTCCAGGCTGGCTTTGGCTGGATAAGTCAGTTTGACTGCAAACGTGGGAAAACAGGTTGCCATGCACGGGATCGTAACGAGCATCAGGAACATGTAAACGGCAATTCTCATAACTTCCTCCGGGAGAAGTCTGTTCAGGTCCGTTTCCAGATAGGTGTCCGGAAACAGTCGGGACATGACAGAAACAATATCAAAACATATACTCCAGTCGAACTTCGAACCATTGATAGCATCAGCCTGAAACAAGGAAGGAGAAGACAGTGAAGTACCTGATTCTTGCCGGTCTGTTGTTCGCTACAGCGGCAATCGCAGATTCCGTAGTCATAGGCACACCGGAGGGAACAGACAGTAAGCCATTCTGCGGCAGTTGATACGGATACACCGGCTTGCGCTATCAGGTGGTAGTGCGCGACGAAGAAATCGGCGGGAGCTGCAGCATCGAGAGTCTTTCCTGGATGATGCACCCCTCCAGTGCGCCTACGGGCATATTCCCCGATTTCGAGATCTACATGGGTCACTGTTCCTCCGACTTGCTGGGTACGAATTTCCAGAACAACTACGTCGGCGGTTCCAGAACACTGGTGTTCGACAGCACCAGCTTCACTTACACCGGCACTCCCGACAACTGGATTCCAATCGACCTGGAAACAGCGTTCGAATACAACTCCGATTACAATCTCATTGTAGAGATCATCTGGAATCCCATTGCTAGCGGAAGCGTCTACACTTACATCTGGAATTCCGGTGAGGTAAGGATGATCTGGGAACCTGACCCGACGAGTCCAACGGGAACCCTTTCGAGCAGCATGCCCTATCTCAAGATAGACTACTCCGCATCGGGGGCACTCGACCAGTCAACGTTCGGAGCAATAAAGGCAGCCTTCTAGACCCCGTCTACAGCCAGCTTCCCTGACGGCAGTTGCCAGTCAGACATCGAGATTCCGGAAGATTTCTGGAAAGGCATCCTCGAGGATGTCTGCAGCGAGGTCAGAAACGAATTCGAGGAGGGAGAAGGTTCGAACAGCACCATCTTCGGCACGTTCAACACCTCCCTGATGTACGGCAGGCTCAAGCCGTACTGCAAGAAATGTAAGAAGGATTTCGAGCTGCAGGAGGAGTACGACTCCGCATGCACCTACACCTGCCCGGAATGTGGTACCACTTCACCGGTTGCACCCGCACCCGAATGGCTCAGGGAGATGATCCCTTCGGCAAGACTCATCGTCAACGCCGTTCCCGAGTCGTCGGACGGCGGTGAAGAGGAGCCGGCGGTTTCAGGTCCCATTGCCTTCTTCTGCCCGCAGTGCGGAGGATCACTGATGATAGACGGCAGCGAAAGGCTGATTCCATGCAGCTACTGCAACACCAGCGTATACCTCCCGGACGACCTCTGGCTCAGGCTTCATCCTGCCAGGACAAAGAACAGGTGGTTCATAGGGTTCGTTCAGAACTGAACGGCTCCCCCGGGAGTAGATAGTTTTTTCAGGAATGACAGGTCTCCGGCAGTAAAGCCCGGAGACCTTTCTTTTATTTTATTTATCGGTTACTATACTCTTGAACTTAATGTTACCACTTTCGTTATTGAAAGCGAGCATGAAATGGGATTGATTGCTTTCTCCTGCCTTACTCTCATTCCTTTCATCTCGACCGTTCACGTTCGGGAGCAGACCTTCTCCGATCCGGGAACAACAAAGATTCTTGCTGACAGCAGCGGGATAGCAGAAATGTCAATTGACAGCATTGCAGACCTGGCCGGCAAGCAGGCTGGCGTGATCAACCGCGGTGGGTTCCACTTTCGCGGCGGGCGCTCCGGTGAGGTTCTCTACATGGTCGACGGTGTCCTCCGGATGGATCCTTTCACCAGCACATTCCGCGACGATGTTCCCCTGTCGGCGGTATCTGAGACGGCCATATCGGTGGGCAGCTTCGGTGCACCCCTCGGCGGTGCCCAGTCAGGTGTCATCAGCACGAAAACCAGGGAAGGCGGACCGATGTACTCCGGTGAGGTCTCACTGACGGGAAACGACTGGCAGGCACTCGGGCTGGCAAACAACCGTACCTGGAGCCATCCCGGTCCGTTCAGGGAAGCGCTGCTCAATGCTGAGGCCGCGGTGGGTGGACCGGAGCCTCTTACAGGCTGCCTCCTCCCCGCAATTGGTGTGGAGATCCCCGGTGAAGCAGTGATGTTCGTATCGGGTGAATGGCTCAGAACCGGCGGAGGTGAAGCGGGAGGGTACGGCTACTGGTTCAACGACTGGATCGAATCGTGGTCGGGAGCCATTAAGCTGACCTACGTACCATCCACTGGAACGAAGATCAACCTGACGGGCAGCCTGCTGAACAGGACGAACAGCTGGCTGGAGGACAACTGGATATGGAACAGGATAACCGAACCTCTCATCGATTATGACCCCTTCTCTCCCTCTTACGGCGACACCCTGGTGCCGGGCAATCCCCCCAGCCAGTCACTGCCCGTTGTCGACCGGCAGAACTACTCAATCGGATTCGACCTGCACCAGGACCTGGGTGAAAATACGGTCCTGGGCTTACGGCTCAGCCACTACGGCACGGACTACACCCACAGGATAAGGAACCCCGCCGATTCAGTTACAGCCTGGCTGGGCGAGGGCTGGAGTATCGATGACTGGAGCGTATTCGTGCCCGAGCGGATTCAAGATCCCAACGGCTTCTACAGGCAGGGTCCCCACAGGAACGTATGGCGGGAGGCGGAGAGCTCGGTCTTCACCTTCGGCGTCGATCTGACCGGCAGGATTGGCGCTGTCCAGACCCTGCAGGGAGGTTTCGAAGGTAAGTACTGGGATGCTTCCTGGTTCGATGTCGACGCCGTATCGTTAGACAGTCTCGGCATCGCCTCTTTTCACGCAATGCCCAGGGCCGCCGCTCTCTACATCACCGACAGGATCGAACTGGATGATATGACAGGTTCCTTTGGGCTCAGATACGACACGTTCGACCCCAACGCTGTACTGCTGGACTCGACGGTCTCCGTGAAGCACATGCTGAGCCCCCGGATAGGGTTATCCTATCAGCTGACGGAATCGGACATCCTCAGCATGAACTACGGACGCTACTACCAGATGCCCTCGTTCCTGCAACTTTACGGTGGAAACGATCTGAGCCTGCCCCGCTCATTCGGTCCCCAGGGCAACCCCGACCTTGATCCCATGGAAACCATATCCTACGAGCTGGGAATCAGGCACTACTTCCGGAACTTCGCCAGCATCGGCGTCACCGGCTACTACCGGGATTTCTCGGGGCTCATCGATACCAGGAGGATATGGGACACGCTGGGTGTCTACCGCGACGTCTTCATCAACACCGACTTCGGGCATGCCAGAGGACTGGCAGTATACGTTTCAAAACATCAGGGGAATAACTGGTCATTCGATTTCAACTACACATTTGCGGAAGCAAGGGGAACATCCTCCTCCGATGTACAGAACAGCTCCTACGAATCGTCCGGGTGGTTCATTCCCACCAGCGAATCCTGGCTGGACTGGGACCAGCACCACACGATCAATGCGGGGCTCGACTTCAGGATTCCCCGGGAAGGGGGACCAAAGGTAGTCGGCATTCCAGTGCTCGAGGGCTTCGGGTTGAACCTGCAGTGGCAGTTCGGCAGCGGTTATCCGTTTACGACCTCACAGAATTCTCTTCTGCAGCCGGCAGTGAACACCGAACGTTATCCAAGTACGATGAATACCGATCTGAAGGTGAACAAGACTTTCTGGACCGGACCGCTTGCCATCGATCTGTTCTGTGAGGTCAGAAACCTCTTCAACAGGCACAACACCGTCGACATCAAGGATGTGATCTGGTACCAGTCGTATGCAGGCCCTGATCCCTGCCAGGACCCTATGGGGCAACTCGGTGACCCATCCGCGTACTGTCCTCACCGGCAGATCCGGTTCGGGATGAACCTGGCCTGGTAGCCATCATCCAGGGAACGGTCACGACCGAACGGGCAGCACTGGAAAACTCTATACTCGAGTCCCTGTTGATTTCGTTCCCTGGTGAAT
>CBDUZS010000029.1:0-31035 GCA_965371785.1 uncultured bacterium | reverse complement strand
GACATCGGCGGAATATACTGAGTAAGCGCCATCGAAAGTCACGTCAACGGTATGTGCCAGAACACCACGAAGAAGAACGAGATCGGAAGGATTGCTGTAAGACATATCTGTATCCATGTAGAACTCATTGCCCCAGTCGATAACCGGACCCAATACTCCTGGTCCCCCGGACCAGTCGGTCTGCACTGCGGAATCGGCAAATGTGATTGTGATGCATAGAATGATCAGCAGAGGTAGGGAAATTCTGTACACAGAACACCTCCCGTATACTCAAGAATCATAGCTATTTGGAGAAATGTCAATTGGACAGGATTCAGAGAATTATTGCCACCCCGTAGTGGATTCGAACTTTCTCCTGTGAAACAGGATTACTTGCAGCAGAGCATTCTGTTGGGATGATTACCTGAGGTCGGACTGCACCTGAGGCGTGTTCAGTTCCTTCCGGGTTCTCCGGACGTCTTCAGCTATCGTTCTTTCGATAAGTTTCCTGCTGTTGGACGAGATGTCGGCAACCGAAGCGAACAGAAGCATCAGGATTCCAAAGGTTATCAGGAACAGACCTCCTATTGCCAAGCCAGCGAAAGGAGAGACCCGGCCCGTGATGAGCCACCTTATTGCCACGAACAGGTCGGAGAGGAAGCCCGCTCCTATCAGGTAGAATGCCGGTCTGCCGTAGAATCGCCACGGGCTATGACCCTGAGCCGAGGAGTACATCGCTGCAATCGACAGAACGGCGTATCGGAAGAGGTTGCTTGCAATGCGTGACCTGCCTGATGGACGCTCTCCAAGAATTCGCAGGGGAACCTCGGTAATCCTGAGACCCTTGCCTGCGAGATCGATTATCACTTCCTGCGTGTAGGTGAACCTGCTGAAGGAGGAGAGCTTTTCCAGAGCAACCGGTCCATAGGCTCTGAATCCGCACGTTGCATCCTTTATTTTCACACCCGAGAGTCTGCTCACTATCGATGCTACAACCCGGTTGCCGGATTTTTTCAGACCCGGCATGTCGGGTACGAGTTCGGGGTCGAGGAATCTGCTGGCAGTGCTGAAGTCCGCTCTGTTCTCGATAACCGGCGCTGCAAGCTCCGGAATGTCGGCGGGGTTGAACTGCCCGTCCGCATCCATCGTGATCAGGAAGTGAAAGCCCCTGCGCCGAGCCTGCTCGAGCGCTGTTCTGAAGGATTCTCCCAGCCCCAGATTTCTGCCGTGGCTGATCACGGATGCGCCTGCTCCGAGTGCAAGCTCAGCCGTGCGGTCGGTCGAGCCATCGTCGACAACGAGAACCTCTATTGCGTCTACACCGGGAACGGTGGCGGGAATTCCGGTTATCACTCCGCCAATTGTTGCTTCCTCGTTAAGGGCAGGAATTGCCACCAGCATACGTTTCATAACCGTATGATATGATTTGCAGCTTCAAAGGGCCAGCGGTTGCGTCCCAAACGGTTTTTCGTTCTCTTACTGCAATGATGAATCTGGCTGTATCTCTGGCCGTGTTTACGACGATCGGCGCAGCAATCATGGGGATTGGCTCGACCATTCTTCCCCGGGGATTGCTGTCACGGAAGTTCGCAGCGGGAGCAATCGGGCTCTTCGTTGTCCTGAGTATCGCAGGATGGCTGGGGTTGTTCAGAAACTACGTTCTATGGGGCATTCTCGCGTGCGGCATTCTGGCTTTCATGTACCATCTGAAATCTCTGAAGCTGCCTTCGGGAATATGGTGGCTTGCCGGAGGATTACTTGTCCTGCTGCCGCTTGCCATCCTTCCGCCGTTCTCCAGAGATGCAATGAATCACCACCTGTACCTTCCCGGCCTCTGGCTTTCTTCGGGAGGGATCGTCCGCCCGGACTGGGGTGCTTTTCTGAGCTATCCATACATGGTTGAAACCTTCTACACACTTGCGGGTGGTACATTCGGTTTTTCAGGAGCGAGGATGATCAGCCTTCTGGGGCTTGCGGCCACCGGTATCGCCCTCCTGGAGCTGCACGGAAAGAACAGAGTGCTGGCCGTTCTTTCCGTTATCGTGCTCCTGAGTATGCCGGAGCTTTTGAGGAACGCTACCTGGGCTTACTCGGATACCTTCCTCGTCTTCTTTTCCGTGATGGCATTCCTTGAACTCATTAGGGACGATGGTGATGCCCTTGCTGCAGTCGTATGGGCGGGAGCGGCTGCGCTGTGCAAATACAACGGTGTACTCGTTCTCGCAGGTACGCTGCTCATCCTGCCCGTTCGGTTCAGAGGCAGCTGGAAAAGAGCACCCCTGTTTCTCGGCGTTGCACTGTTGATGTGTGGATGGTGGGCGCTGCCGAATCTCATTCAGTGGGGTAACCCGGCCTATCCTCTCATGAGAGGCATCTTTGGTCCGGTCGACCAGCTCAGTGAGAGGGGAGTGGCTCTGGTTTCAGCCGCACGAGCTTACACATCTCCGCCCGGGGGTATTCTCGATTTCCTGCTGCTGCCCATTCGGCTGTCCATCACCGGTCAGTGGGACAACCCGAGACTGTTCGACGGTTCGAGCGGTCCACTCCTGCTTGCCGGTCTGATACTGTTCCTTGTCGTGCGCCGTGGGAGAACCAGGTACCTGCTGCTGCCTTTACTCTTTCTTTCGTCTGCGCTCCTGTTCCGGGGGAGTGCGATTCGAATTCGCTACTTCCTGCCCGGACTGGCAATGCTCTCGGTTCCAGCCGCGCTCGGTATTTTTACGGTGTTCAGACGCATGAAACCCTATCTAGCAGTTATTCTTACGGGAGTATGTGTTCTCTGGACGGGGAGCAGAATCGCTGAGCTCTATTCCGACCTGAAGCCCTGGCTCCTGTTCGGAGAAGGTAACTACCTGGCTAATCGACTGGAATACTTATCGTTCTACGAAGAAGCTGAGACAGTGCTTGATATGGAGCACCTAACTCTCTTCGTTAACATGGGGAACAGAGCTTTCTACTTTCCATCAGAAGTCGTTTACGATGAACACAGGTTCCCCATCATTCTTCTCGAAAAGCTCTGGGCAGGAATGAATGCCGGTGAGATTGCAGATGAATTGCGCTCCGATGGAGTGTCCCATCTGGCGGTCCATATGGGGTACACTTCCATCAACATTCCTTTCGAGCTTTCTTCCGATGAGATGATGGAATGGCGCGAGTTCGTGGCGATGCACATGAAACCGGTCATTACCAGAAATCCATACGTGCTGTTCGAACTGAATTGATTCTTCGGGTCAGGTGTTCAGGATACTGAGCAGGCGCTCCAGCATTTCCTTTTCGTCGGGGATATTCGACAGGTCAATAGGGATTGAAGAGAGTGCATCTATGTAAGCCCTGATGACTGTTGCTTTCGTGATTCTCTGCTTTCTGTGCTTCCTGTCCCTGCTCTGCGAGATTGTTCTTACAATCCTTGTAAGTGTCTCTTCCTGATCGGGGCGCACGGGAACGGTAAGTCTAACTGTAGCAGTGTCATTAACTTCGATGTCGGATATGCTGGAAATGAGTTTATCTTTCCTTCTGGGTGACATCGTTTGCCTCCTCCCGTGAAGGGGAACATATCCGTCTCAATATTCGCGTCAAGGGATATATGAAATTCAGTAATTATGAAATTGGGGTATTGACGCCGGGGCCAAGTCGTAATAAACTCGATTACAATAGTAAGGTGACCCGGCCTGAAAGACAGTTGACTGGGTCGAAGAAGCTGTCCTGAACAGGACAGACCAACCCGTCTCGCGGGGAGGGAGAAGATGCTGGTCTTTGGCAAGTCAGGAAAAGCAGCTGTCGGTCTGGACATTGGTAGCCACTCCATAAAAGTAGTGGAGCTGGCCAGGGCAGGCAAGAACCTGAAGATGACCAGATACGCGATCCAGGAGCTTGCTCCGGGAACGGTTGTCGACGGCGAAGTTGTGAACAGGGAGCATCTGATCTCAACGATTACCGATGTTCTCAGGAATGCCGGGATCAAGTCGAAGAATGTGTACACGGCTGTCTCCGGAAGAAGCGTGATAGTAAGACGCATTCCAATGGAGAAGATGTCCGAAGCTCAGGCTCGCCAGGCTATCCACTGGGAAGCCGAGCAGCACATTCCCTTCAGGATCGATGAAGTCAGCCTGGACTTCAAGATCATCAACGAGGAAATTGCTCCCGGACAGATGGAAGTTCTCCTTGTTGCCGCGAAGAAGGAGGTCGTAGACCTGCACAGAGGTCTTCTCCAGAGCGCGGGTCTTCATCCCGAAGTGATCGAGCTCGAGCAGTTCGCGCTCCAACGCGCATTCGAGCACGCTTATCAGCCCAGTGAAGAGGAATGTGTAACAATCCTCAACGTCGGGGCCGAGGTCACGAACATGATCGTGATCAAGGGCGGTCTGCCCAGCTTCAACCGGGATCTGGCGATCGGCGGAAACAGGTTCATCGAAGCCCTGCAGCGATCTCTCGGACTCGATTACGAAGCTGCAGAAAATGTACTCAAGGGCGATCTTCCCGAGGGTACTTCTGCCGAGGATGTCCGCTCTGCGATCAGTCATGTCATCGAGGAACTCTCCACCTCGGTAAGAAGGTCCTTTATCTCCTTCCAGGCTTCTGGAGAGAGTTCCAGGATCGACAAGATGTACATCAGTGGCGGATGTTCACTCATGACCGGAGGACTGGCAACGATACTCAGCGAGCAGCATGGTCTGCCCGTCGAACCGTTCCAGCCCTTCAGGAATATCCAGGTCGATCCAACGGTGATTCCCGATGACCAGAGAGCCGGGATCGATGCAATCCTCGCTGTCTGCACGGGCCTCGCCCTTCGCGGGTACGTACCCGGTCTGGTTGACATCAACATCCTGGGTACCGCCGAGCAGAAGAAAAAGAAAAAGAGACCGGCTGGAGAATCCAATCCTCTGATCACACTGGTCAGCTTCGTACCGCTGATCCTCGTGGCCGGTGGAATCCTCTTGATGGTCCTCAACTACGGGCAACTGAAAAAAGAAGAACGCGATCTGCAGGCAAACATAACAGAAATTGACACTCAGATCGCTCAGATGGAGTCACAGGTAGCCCAGCAGGAGGCAGCGGATCAGCTCGAAGCGGAACTAAACGCAAAGAGAACCGCGATCATCCAGCTGGCTCTCAATCAGAAGTATACGGTGTACGTCATGGAGTATCTCTGCAGGGCACTCTACCCTGAGCAAACCGCATTTGCAGAGGAAACCGAGAAAGGAATCTACCTTTCTAATCTGACTCTATACGGGCAGAGTCTTCATCTGACGGGAGTCGCCAGAACCTGGGGTGACATAGTCTCGTTCCAGAGAAGGCTGGTGGAGCTGAGACCTGACGGAATAACGCCACTGTTCTCGCTCCCCGAGTTTGGACAGACGTACACACTCACTACCGAAAGCGGAAGTCTCACCGGTGGCGAGTCGAGATATCAGTTTGACCTCGAAATCGGCGTAGACCCTGCTTCTCTCGCGCCGCTCGTTGGCGATTACGCCGGAATTTGATGGGGGGATCATGAAAAAGATAGTTCTGTGTATCGGAATAGCGGGGATTCTGGTGATCTTCGGTTGTGATCCATTCGGAACCGCAGACACCAAAGTCTACGTCACCGGTATCATCTACGCGGATTCTCTGAACGGCACGCCGGCCGAGGGCGTTATGGTGATGCTGGAACTCGATGCTGAATCGACAAATGTCTATTCCAACGATGTGATGACGAATGCAGCAGGAGTCTTCTTCATGGAAGTCCAGGTATATCCGACTCCTCCTGTGGGTGATGTAACAGGTTACGCAATGCCCAGTGTTGGTATATTCGGGCTTTCCGCCCACTATAGCGCCTGGTCTTACGTGTACAGAGATGCTGAAAGTAACCCGTTCCAGATCGAAATCGGAGATACGCTGAACGTATGGCCGATAGGCGGAGCAGCACCATGAAGAACACAGAAATTTTCGAATCGGAGAGGAGGTAGGCTTTGGCTGCAATCGACTTCCGAGATGCCAGAGTCCTCCGGTTCATCGTTGGTCTGGTGTTGCTGGCTGGTCTCATCTACGTCTACTTCTCTTTCGTAGCGAGTGGTCTCAAGGAGCAGATCGCCGATGCGGAAGATACATTTCTCATGAGACAGTCTACGTACAACCAGCTGAGATCCCGGACCAGTGAAGACATGGCTCTTCTTCAACAGCAGATGGAGATGCACAGCCAGGAACTGGAACGACTGGACCGATTCCTTCCCAGATCCTACAGTCAGGAAAACGTATTGGAGATGCTCGCTCAGAAAACCGGTAACAGCGGACTGCAGGTGGTCAGCATGAGTCCGATGCCTCCGGTAGTCGAGGGAGCATACAACGTGTACACTTGGCAGGTTCACTTAACTGGCAGATTCCACAGGCTTGGGGTTTTCCTCGATCAGCTCACCCAGGAAATGATGATGACCGCCATCAGCAACGTGGAAATCCATCAGCTGAAAGCAGCAGAGGGTAAATTCGATAACATCGAAGCAACGTTTACCTTTTCTGCTTTCGTGCAGCCTTAGGAAGGGAGGTTGATGCAGACATGGACAGAACCATGAGGTTTGCAGCCGTGCTCCTTCCCATCTTCCTGCTCATTGCTTGTGGCAGTCAGGGAGACGATGCATCGCACCAGGTTGCACCTGAAAATATCCTGATCGCTGAACAGCCGGCGGTCCACGGATGGATGGAACTCGTCCTGCCGGACGGTGCGCCTGGTCTGCTGTGTACTGACGATGAGAGCGCCTGGCTTCTTCTCGAAGGAAGCGTACTCATGCAGTTCCGTGCGGCGGCAGGAACCTGGCGCTGTTTCGATCTGGATGATGCTGGAACCGTGAGAGATATGGTTACTTGCGACGGGAAGGTTTACCTCCTGTCCGATCCTTCACTGCTGATATTCGACGGGGAGGATCTTGCCAGGATTTCACTCCCTGAAGGGATCGTTCCCAGATATCTCGGCGTAAACGAATCCGTTGCCCTGCTCGCAGAGAATGGCACGATAGCTGTTCTGTCACGGGAAATGGAGTTCGAAATCACGGCTCCAACGGAACCGCTGGAAGTATCCAGCAACCTGTTCCGTACGGGCGAGGACTGGGCATATCTGTCCTCCGGTGGAATACTGAACCTTGTCGATACGGAAATCGGTCTATGGAGATCGGAGGAAGTACCCTTCGGTGAGGAGATACTACTTGCAGCCGACGGTTCATCTCTCTTCATCGGAACGGAAGGCTCGGTCTACAGACGCACTGCTCCAGAGCAGTGGGAGGAGATCTGCTCCGGAAAACTCTACTCCTCAGGACTGGTTCTTCGTGATGAGGGCATAGCGTTCGCATCATCTCTCGAAAACATGATTGCGGGACGGCCTGCAATAAATCCGCTCGTGCTCCAGCCGCTCGGAATGGGGGAACCCATCTGGGCAATGGACGAAAGCGGTGTGCTGGCATGGTCAGAACTCGGCACGGTAGAAACCAGACTGCCGATGTACGAGATGGAAAGAATAGAGTGTAATCTCGCTGGACAGAATGGAGGAACGGGGTACGGTTCGGGGGAGGATATCTCACCGGTGAACATCGCCGTTAGCGGAGTGTTCAGGATTTACGAGTCGGTATCCAGCAGACCTGATCCATTCACCGAGTTTCCTCCAACCAGGAGAGACCTGAGACGCTCTCTTGAAGATCTGGCAATCGAGGAACTCCACCTGGTCGGGATCACGATAGATCCATTCGGTGGAGATCAGGCGATGGTGGAAGATGCAAATGGAGTGCCATACATTCTCTATGAGAATACGATACTGGCAAACAACACTCATATAGCGGAGATAACAAGCAACGAAGTAATCGTCGTACAGGAAGTTGCCGTAGGAATTGGTGAAGACGGGGTCGAACCAACCTCGATTCCGACGATCTATTCAATGCGGCTTCACGAAGAAGGTGGTCTGTGATGCGTCATGTAACTGCTTGTCTGTTACTGCTTATGGCCCTGCCTGCGGTTGCGTACAGGGTCACTGACATCTCGGTGGTGCCGAGCGGTGACCAAACGCAGGTCACCATATCAGCTGACGGCGCCATAAGCTACGAGAAGTTCCTACTTACCGATCCAATGAGAGTTGTACTGGACCTTGGAGATGCGGTGCACTCCCTTCCTGCAACCGATTTCGCGGTTTCACGGGGGGGTGTGACATCCATCCGAACCAGTCAGTACAAGGCTCCACCCGATGGTATTGTCAGAGTGATCGTCGATATCAACGGAGAATTGATGAACTACAGTACGCAGATCGATGGCAATCGGCTCGTACTCACTTTGCTCACCGATCCTCCGGGTACACCTTTCACTCCCTGGTCTGCCTCTTCTCAGCAAGTGCAGCCGGTCACCAGCGGCGGGAGTGTTCCACCTCTATCGAGCCCGACCGGGCTCACCGGGCTCACCGGCGCGACCAGCTATACCACAACGCAAGGCATTCAGGTCTCTGAGCCATGGAGAGCCATCGACGATGGTTTTCCTATCGAGTGGTCCGGTTCAGGTGGCAGAAGGATAACGATCGATGTAGTCGAGGCTGACATCAGAACCGTTATGAGATCCATATCAGACGTCAGCGGTATGAATATCATCCTTCCCGAGGACTACGAAACCACTGTTACGGCAAGACTTCGTAACATAGGTTGGAAGGATGCTCTCTCCGCAATACTGAGCACTCAGGATCTCGTTGCCACACAGCAGGGGTACAACACTCTTCGTGTTGTCAAGCGTTCTGACTTCTACTCCGAAATCAATCAGATGGCTGCCAATCAGCGAGAGCGTGAGAACCTCCAGGACCTCAACACGGAGGTCTTCGTCATAAGGTACGCTACCGCTCAGGATATCAATGGAGCCATACAGTCCGTCCTTACAGATAGAGGTCAGATATCCCTGGACTCGAGGACGAACTCACTGATAATAACCGATATCCAGAGGAAACTGAACGAGATCGAACGGCTGCTACCCATACTCGATAGCCCGACTGCTCAGGTGATGATCGAAGCAAAACTTGTTGAGATCGATTCATCCGTCAGGAACGAGTTCGGTATCGACTGGACCCTCGGTAACCTGGGCAGGACCGATGCTCTGACCCACGGAGGACTTTCGACTAACCTGGCTGTCGGTAGCCCGAGTGGAAATATCACGTTCGGTCAGGTTCTCAATACGGTCGATATAAACGCGACGATCAGCTATCTGGAGGAGACGAACAGGGCACACATCCTGTCGGAACCCAGGATTGCGATCATCGACAACATGACTGGATACGTCCATTCAGGCAAGATCGTACCCATTACGCTGTTGGACCCATCAGGCAACGTGTACGTCCAGATGTACAACGTTGGTGTGATGCTCACCGTTACACCTCACATAAACGCCGACAACAACATCACACTCGAACTGAATCCAACTGTGAGCGACCTCTCAGGTGAGGCAACTGCGACACAGCAGCCGATCATCCTCACACAGGAGGCAAACACCACACTCATGATCGACGACGGCGCTACCGCAGTGATCGGCGGAATCATGAGGAGCAAGGTAACAGAGGTGACGAAGAGGGTACCTATTCTCGGGCATATCCCGCTGATAGGTGACCTGCTCTTCTCGTACACTTCCGAAACCGTCGAGCAGACGGAACTGGTGATATTCGTAACGCCGCACATCATAAGACCCTACTAGCAACTGCGGCTCGTGATCAGAATAGGGCGGGGAATGTGGAAAGGCCACATTCTCCGCTCCTCTTACAGAAAAACAGAATTTCGTCCAACTTCTTCGCTCGTAAGGGGAGCGATTTTCGACATACTGGGAGGAAGTGCTCTGAATGGAGCCAGAGTCTGGGATCTCTGCAGCGGAACCGGGGCATTCGGGATTGAAGCATTGAGCTGTGGAGCCTCTGTCTGCCTGTTCGTCGATATTGACAAAAGAGCTACATCCGTTACGAAAAGGTTTTTGAAAGACCATTCTGCGCTTGCGGGTGCTGAGATTGTAACCGCTGATGTTTTGAAGGTAGTCGCAGGCAGGGAGGATGAACCCCATATCGTATTTCTGGATCCCCCCTACGATTGCGATGAGATATATTCATGGGCTGAGCGTGCGGGCTGGACATCGATACTCGCACCCGATGGGATGGTATTCATTGAATCGAGCAGTTCCAGGGAATTGTCCGGCTGGGATTCAAGGAGATATGGAGATACGACCATCCACTGGCTGACGGGGAGTGGCTCTTGACCGTTATCTATCCTGGTGCATTCGATCCTATTACTCGTGGGCATCTCGACATTATCCGGAGGGCATCGGGAATTTTCGAAATGCTGGTTGTCGCGGTCGTGAAGCGCGGCGCCAAGGATCTCATGTTCACCGCAGATGAAAGGGTCGACCTTGCCAGAAAATCTCTTCTTGAATCAGGTATTGCACATGGTGTGGACGTCATATCGTTTGACAGTCTTCTAGTCGATTACATGAGGGATCAGGGAGTGAAGATATTCTTAAGGGGACTGAGGGCTAATTCCGATTTCGAGTACGAGTTCCAGATGCAGCTTGCGAACAGAAAGCTCGCCCCCGAAATTACGGGAATCTACCTAATGCCCTCTGAGAGCAACATCTACCTCTCATCGACTCTGGTGAAGGAAATCGCCGGATACGGCGGAGACATATCAACATTTGTTACACCATGTGTCGAAGAGGCAGTTAGACTGAAATGCTCCACCTCGTGATCGGCAGAAACGCACAGGAATGGAGAATGCTATGAAGTGTTCCAGCAGAAGCCAGGCTCTCCAGCCTTCAGCGACGCTTCAGATCACTGCAATGGCAAAAGCGCTGAAAGCCGAAGGCAGGGATATCATTTCCATGTCTGCAGGTCAGCCGGATTTCCCCACTCCCGCTGCCGCGATTCTGGCCGCAGAGAAAGCTATGAGAGATGGCAACACGGGTTATACCGCCAGCACGGGGATGCCCGAGCTGAAGAGTGCAGTCGCACAAGAGTACTCAGAGCGAAGAGGAGTAGACTACTCAATCGCAAAGACCATGATCAGCTGCGGAGCAAAGCACTCGATTACAAATCTGCTTCTTGCCGCCGTGAACACCGGTGACCGCATTCTGATCCCCAGACCGTACTGGGTCAGCTATCCTGAAATGGTAAAACTCTGTGGTGGAATTCCCGTTCTTCCCGAGGGTGAGGGCATGCTGCTGAGCGCGTCCGATATCGAGAGAGCGGCAGCAGAGGGTGCGATTGGAATGATTCTCAACTCACCTTCGAATCCCTCCGGAATGGTGTACGGCCGCGAAGAGATAGGAGAGGTATCCGAAGTACTTGCCGAAAACGACATGTGGGTGATATCCGACGACATCTACGAAGATCTTGTTTACCTCGACTCCGGCGCACCTCACGTGCTTGATGTCAGACCTGACCTGGCTGATAGAGTGGCGGTGGTTTCGGGAGTATCGAAAACGTACTCCATGACAGGCTGGAGAATCGGTTTTTCTCTTGCCAACGAGGAATGGATCAGACGAGCTGGAATGATCCAGGCTCACAGCACATCCAACCCATGCACGATTTCACAGTATGCGGCTCTGGCCATGGTCCGGGGGGAAGGAGAACTGGAACGAATAAGTATGCTCGGTGCATTCAGAATGAGAAGAGACCTGATCTGCGATCTGCTTTTAGCTGAGGAAAGACTGCAAGTTGTTGTACCACAGGGCGCATTCTACGTATTCCCGGCACTGTTATCCGACACAGAGGTTGACACCACGGTTTTCTGTAAAATACTTCTTGAACAGGAAGGTCTTGCAACCATCCCGGGAAGCGCATTTGGAGCCGAGGGCCATATCAGGTTGTCTTTTGCTGCTTCAGAGGATGATATACGCGAAGGTGTAAAAAGACTCAGAAGCTTTATGAGCGGGGAGAGTTTTCGATGATCGTCACATGTCCTGGCTGTGGCAAGAAATACCAGATATCCGATGAGAAAATCGGAAACTCACCTAAAAGACTGAGATGCCGTGGCTGTTCAGAAGTTTTCATTGTCCACCCGGGCAAGAACAGGAAAACGGGAGCCTCCAAGAAGAAATCCAGCAAGCAGAACGGCTACGATCGCGCAGCCAGACTTGCAAGAGTGCTTGCCAGCGACATGCTCATATACAATCGCGAAGTGGTTGAGAAAGCCCGGCAGGAAGGCAATCTGGCACACATCATGGAGACGGAGATCCATCGCTCCTGGCAACTCTGGAAGAGTCGTTTCCCCGACGAGTGCGAATCCAGACCCGATCTCTTCACAGAAGCACTTACCGATATTCTTGCATCGGGAGACGACTCGTTCTCCGACTGGAAAGCTCCGAAGAACTGACTACCTTCTGATCTGATCCCTTACACATCGGAATATCACATGTGTGAGAATCATGTGAACATCTTCGATCTGCTGCATGTCATCGGATGGAACGATGATGGATTCGGCTGCGACCAGCTTTGCTTTGCCTCCGTCGAATCCTGAGAAGAGAATACTTGTTGCCTTTGCTCTGTTGGCGACATGAAAGGCATTTATCACGTTAGGGCTCATCCCACTTCCTGACAGCCCGATGACGACATCCCCCTTAGTGACGAGGTTTTCGAGCTGTTCTCCGAAGGTGTTGGTGTAATCGGTATCGTTTGCCCATGCCGTAATCAGGGCGATGTTGTTGGTGAGTGATAGCGCCTTCAACCGAGGAGCGCCGGGAGTGACGGTTCCCTTTGAGAGGTCGCACACGAAGTGGGACGCGGTTGTCGAACCGCCACCGTTTCCGAAGACGAATATCATATTCCGGTTGTGGTAGGCATCGATGATGATCTTTGTTACCCGGTCAACTTCATCCGCAGGAACCTTCATGACGAGGTCGCTGACCTCTGCAAGGTAAGATCTGATATTTTCGAGCATTAGCCGTCCAATCATCCGTTTTCTATGATGCTTAGATACTTATCGTCGCAACATGTGCCCGGTTCGACAACGGAGCCGGGAAGAACAAGAGTGTTCCTGAGATGTGATCCCTTTCCTATTACAGCGTTATTCATAACAACACAGTTCTCGAGAGAACAGCCGGATTCGATCCGGGAGTCCTGCCCGACCCAGAGGATACCCCGGGAGGCGCAATCAGGGTGAACATTTCCCCTGACGAGAATGCCGTCATTCGGCAGAGGAGGACCGAACCATGGTTGAACTGCGCCGGAAAGAGCGTCGTAGCATGCCAGCAGGTAATCCTTTAGCGTGGCTACATTTCTGGTGTATCCGGAAGGTGTGTCAGCAGCAATTCTTGCACCCCTGTCAAGAAGGCGGGGGAAGATATCCTCTGAGAAATCGCAGTACTCTCCCTCGGTGATGTTCTCTACAGCGGACTTCCTGCAAATGTGGATTCCAGAGTTGGCCAGATTCGTCAGGATACCGTCTGCAGAGGACTTACCGAGAAATTCGCTGACAAGTCCTTCGGGAGTGGTTAGAACAAGCTCCTTCTCACCAGACTGCCCGGATGGAGCGAGAGCGAGAGTGATCTCCGCATCCAGTCTCTCATGTGCAGCCAACAGCGGAGCAAGAGGTTGTCTGCTCAGATAGCTGCCGTACACCACTGCGAACTCGTTCCCAAGGCGTGGCAGTGCTTTCCTGACTGCACCCGCGGTCCCGAGAGGAGTCTGTTCGTGTTGAAGTGTTATAGACGCGAGGTCGCTGCAATGGTTCTGAAGGTAATCCTGCAGCTGCTTCGTACGAGCTGAGCCGTTGACGATGATATCCTCGATGCCGGTTGAACGCAGATGGATCAGAATGTCTTTGAGAAGCGCCATTTCCACAATTTCTATCAGAGCTTTCGGAAGCGTATCGGTAAGAGGTCTGAGTCTTGTACCCGGGCCTGCGCAGAGGACAATGGCATTCATCCGTCAGTTTGCTCTTCCACGGAAACGGGCATAGCGTATAAGGCCATTCCCGAGATTTATCCTTCTTGCCAGCCCGTAGAGAATCCGCTGGATTCCCATCCTGAAGTAGAGATGCCTGAATATCCGTTCGACAGGTGGGCCCTGCGCGGTCTCGGGAGGAAACACCCTGCGTCTTATCTCCCCGTAATTGCCGGATTGCCTGCGAATAATGCTAAAATCACCCTTCTCTATGAATGCATCCAGGGTTCTGGGCTGAAAGAAGTAAAGGTGCGCCGGAACAGCATCAGGCTCTATCGTTCCAGGTTTAGTTCCTCGAAGAACTGCCTCGATAACCTCTTCCCAATGGTACAGCTCCCACGGACACTGGACCAGGAGAATTCCGTCGGGTGCGAGTATCCTGCCGATCTCCGACAGCACCTCGAATGGCCTGTGAAGATGCTCGAGAACATCCAGGAGAAGTACCACGTCGAATGACCCGCCGGAGAATCCGGCCGATTCAAGAGAACCCGTGTGCACGTCCAACTCGAGCTCGTCCCTGGCATATCTCGAGGAGAGAGGGCTTGCTTCGACTCCTCTGACATGCCAGCCGGAACTTCTGAAATGTTCCATGAGAAAACCGTGAGCGCATCCTACATCGAGCAGTCTTCTCTTTCCGGCAAAGGGCTCGAGATCCCGGAGTCTACTGTCGAAGATCCGTCTGAAGACAGCTTCGTGCCTGTGGAAGTTCTCGACGTACCCACCGTACCCGACCTCATCTCCATCGTAGTAGGCGCTGCCGTAGACCTGTGAAAGCGCGCTCTCTGCCGGACGCTCGGCAAGATAGATCAGACCGCACGTTCTGCACCGGACAACGGGCCATGTATTCCGCGTACTGAGGTGTGTGTATTCGCCTGAACCGCAGAGCAGACAGTCCACTCTTTCCCTTGGAAGCTCTGTCCAGTCCATCAGGGGTAATTCCCCTCGTAGGGAAAACTGTCAAGCCCCCTTGACAAAACGGAGGAACCGGCGGAAAATACTTGCAGGGAATGCTCTGGTATAGGAGCATAATGTATGAACGTACAATGAAATATGATGTCACCCCTTGACAATCCCACAGGGCTTGACAGATTGTTGCCACCTTCATCAGGGGGGTTTCCTGTTCGGAACAACCCTGACATGAATAAATATATGCCAGTGCCGGTTCGCTGTCCTATTCAGTGGTGCAACAACTCACGAGGGCTGACTGGCTCAATTGGAAAGGCGGAAGAGATTGGCAACAAGGAGAACAGAGGGAAGGTCGCTCGAACTCTACCTCAGGGAGATAGGTTCGAAGGAAACGCTCACCTCTTCAGAAGAGGCCAACCTGGCAATGCGGATTCGCTCGGGTGATCAGGAAGCCCTCAACGAACTCACGGAAGCCAACCTCAGATTCGTAGTAAGCATCGCAAAACAGTATGCAAACCAGGGCGTTGCACTCGAGGACCTGATAAACGAAGGAAACGTTGGTCTCATCAGAGCAGCCAAAGGGTTTGACGAGACAAAAGGTTGTAGATTCATTACATACGCCGTGTGGTGGATCAGACAGGCTATACTCCAGGCACTTGCCGAGCAGTCCAGAATCGTCAGGCTCCCTCTGAACAGGGTGGGAGAACTCTACAAGATGGGCCGGGCTACTCGTGAACTCGGTCACAACCTCGGAAGAGACCCATCGACCGATGAGATTGCGGGTGAGCTGGATGTTTCGAGGGAAGAGGTCGAGGGTATGATGTCCATCCACTCAACGCATCTCTCGCTCGACAGCCCGGTTTACGAAGGAAGTGACAAAACTTTCCAGGAGATGATAGCAAGCGAGAACGGCATTGCTCCAAATGAAGTCGTTGTAGCCGAAGCGATGAGATCCAGCGTGGAGACCATGCTTGATATTCTCGATCACAGGGAAAGAACCATCATCCAGCTCTTCTTCGGTATAAACACTGACAGAAGACATACACTCGCGGAAATAGGCAGGACAATGGGAATCAGCCGGGAGAGGGTCCGCCAGCTGAAGAACCGGGCAATTGCGAAGCTGTACGAAAATGGTGACAGCAACACTCTTCTGCTCTACCTCGGATAGCAAAGCTCACTGAATGGCACCGGGAACTCTTCACTGGGTACCGCTCGATCCTGGAAAACATAGACGTCCTGTCAGATTCACCCGTGCAGGTCTCGGCCTGAGCCTGCTCGCACTTGCTCTTTTCCTCTCGATCGTAACAGGAGGAACCTTTCTTATCGGCAGAGCCGTCGGAAGAAAGCAGATGAGGGATACCCACACCATCGAATCAGAGATTCTCATGGGTGAACTTATCCAGCTGGAACTCAGGGTAGGTGACATTTCCAGAACACTCGAGGAAGTTGCCGAACGCGAGGAACGGATCGTCATGGCGGCATCTGATCTCAACCTTGATTTCTCATCATTTCTGCTTGATGACAGATCGTTTATCGACATCGATCAATCCGGAATATTCAGTTATGTGGACGATATAGAATTGCGTCTCCTGCTTGCGGAAAGGCTTGCATCAGCAGAGCTTGCGGTGTACGATTCTCTGGCCTTACTCTTTGTCGAAATGAACGAAGAACTAAGGACTACGCCATCGATCTGGCCTTCCGACGGCATCTTTGTCAGTGATTTCGGCCCACGTATAGATCCTTTCACCGGCGCAGTCAGATACCACAAGGGAATCGATATCGCTGCCCTCTCCGGAACGCCGATCTACGCACCTGCAGACGGTGTCGTGATCTTTGCAGGATGGACGGGAGGCTGGGGGCTCAACCTCAGAGTTCGTCATTCCGAGCATGTCTCCACAAGGTTTGCCCACTGCTCATCCATTGATATCTCCGTTGGACAGCAGGTACGGAGGGGTGATCTGATCGCGAGGATAGGAAGCACGGGAAGATCGATAGCACCTCATCTGCATTACGAGGTTCTAATCGATGGAGTGCAGGTCGATCCCGAGGACTACATCATTCGAGCAGGACCGTCGGAAGCCGCTTTCTGACCGGCACCGGAAAGAGAGAAATGAGTGGCGTAGATATCTGGGAGAAGTACGCCCGTTACTTCATTTCAGAAGAGACCACGATCTACCCGCCGGACTTCAGAGAAATTAATTTCTACAGACAACTCAGACTCGACTATCAGGGAACATGCCTTGAAATAGGTGCGGGCCATGGAAGACTGAGCAGGAGCCTGCACAGGGATTCTCTCACGGTTGCGCTCGAACCGTCCCGAGAAATGCTCTCGGGATGGAAGGATGGAGATAAAGCCTTGGCAGTAAGGGTAATGGCAGAGGGCCAGGTGATTCCGTTCAGATCTGGCTCATTCGAATTTGCCGCCTTTCCGTACAACGGTCTTCAGTGCATCGTCGATGCAGAACAGAGACGTCAGATTCTCGGGGAAGCATTTCGTGTACTTCGCCCGGGAGGTGCTTTTCTGATAGAAGTCCCCAGCGGCTGCAGAGAAGAGGAGTCGGCAGTCGAACGGTACTCGCACACTTTCGAGAATGGCAGTACTCTCAACCTCGTCGAGGCGGTCAGGAGGGATGTAGACCACGGTACCATTACTTATGATATGGTCTATACAGGTTTCGATGAGGAGCCGGAGAGAGTCGTTCTCGTTCTTGCCCTCATCGATAAGGATGATCGGCTGAGAGATATCATGGATACGGGATTCAGTTCACTTCAGGTATGGGGTGACTACGACCGCTCGGTCTTCACGGGCAGAGATTCCCCGCGGCTGCTCGTTCTTGCCGGGAAAGGAGACGTTCAATGACTGGACTCATGCTTCTTCTTGCTTCGCTGAGCATCGGTCAGGTTATCGATGCCAGATACCCGGCGCCATCTCCCGACGGAACCTTGCTCGTGTTTTCCTGGAGGGGAGACCTCTGGCAGATGGACGTAGGAGCCGTTGGAGAAATGAGGTGTCTTACTCCGGGCACCGGTTACGAGTCACATCCCGTCTGGTCCCCGAATGGTGAATGGATAGCCTTTACCAGTGACAGGACTGGAGATGGTGACGTCTACGTAATGCCATCCTCGGGAGGACCTGCCGATAGACTGACGTACAACAGTTCGTACGACGGAGTCACTGAATGGTCTTCAGGCAGTGACAGCGTCTACTTCATCTCCTCCCGCAGTATAGCTGACAACTGGGTTTTCTCGGTTGCCCTTACCGGTGGAACACCGCGAATGATCATACCCGTCACGACGGACAACCTCTGCAGAAGCCGGGAAGGGTTCCTTCTCGAGCGGGGACGCACACCCTGGTGGAGAAGACACTACAGGGGTTCTGCGTCCCGCGATCTGTGGAGAGGGTCCGGTCAGAGCTGGGAACTCGTTCTCGGTTCTGAAATCGATGAGGGATGGCCGATGTGCCTCGAGCCCGGAGATGTACTTCTCTTCGTCATGGAAGATGGTGAGGGCAACGCAGCCCTCTGGACTCTGGAGAGTGGGAGCGAACCCTGTCAGAGGACATTTCTGAGGGGAGACATCACATGGCCCAGGACCAGTCAGGATGGAAGCACAGTTGCTTTCGAACACGGAGGGGATATCTGCGTCACGTCCACAGACGACTGGCAGGTGAACCGACTAGAAGTGGATATCACCGTTGATCTGCCCTTTCCGCTGGATGTCCAGGGCATTGCAGGAAGCATCACGAGTGAATTCGACGTCAGCAGTGATGGCACCCAGATCGCGCTGGTCTCAACGGGTGAGATATACGTGGGCCATATCGATGAAAACAGAATAGAAGACGTGAAACGGGTAACCTCGACAACCGCTGCCGAGGATACTCCAAGATGGTCCCCCGACGGCTCAATGCTCGTCTACAGCCGTGAGTCGGGAGGGAATATCGATCTCATTGTAGCCCAGCCTGTTCGTACGGTAGAAGAAGGTTTCTGGGAATCCCACAGTTTCTCCGAGTGGGTGCTTCCGGCAGAAGCCGAGGTTGCGGCTCATCCGGTCTGGTCTCCCCTGGGAGACAGAATTTCGTACCTGGATGGAGACCGAAGGCTGCATGCCCTGAGTCTTACGGGAGGACAGGATGTCCTTCTCTGTGAAACGGCGGATATCCTCCATCACTCCTGGTCGCCTGATGCTCAATGGCTGGCGTACAGCGTGCCCGTTCTCGCTCACAGGGAGGAGATATACATTGTCGGTTCCCGCGGGGGAGAACCGGTCAACGTGAGCAGGCATCCCAACGACGACTTCCAGCCTCTCTGGACTCCTGACGGTCGAAGGCTCGTCTACGCAAGCCGCACGGATGAGGGAGAGTACTTCATCAAGCAGATCTGGTTTTCCCAGACTGACTTCGATTCCGATGAAGAGCACAGAGAGGATCTCGTCGACGAACCTGCCGGGGTTGTTATCGACTGGAATGGCCTGCAGCGGCGAACGGAGACACTCTGCACAGTCGAGGGTTACTACGATTTCTTCGCATCTGATTCGGCCGGAAAGACGTTCGCATTCCCGGCATACGATTCCGATGGAGATATGGACGTATGGTCGGTTGACTGGAAGGGTGAATCTCTGAGCAGACTGACATGGTCTGATGATTCACCTTCCCGGCTCTCGATCCCGCACGGGGACACCGTATTCTATCTTGCATACGGGATTACCCTCCGCTCCGTATCGACCAGTGGCGGAGGCTCGATGCTCTATGGATGGTCATCTTCTTACAGCTACAACATATCCGAGATGCAGTACTGTAAATTCGATCAGGCCTGGAGGCTGCTTCGTGACGGATTCTACGATGCAGGTATGCACGGGGTCGACTGGGATGAAGTGAGAGCCACCTATCGTGACCGTGCGGGAGCAGCAATTGTAAACACCGATTTCAACGACGTGATCAGAAGGATGCTCGGTGAGCTCTCTGCCTCCCATCTGGGTGTGTACGGCCCCGGTAACTACATTCCGACCGCCTGGACGGGCGATATCGGTATCGTACCCGATCACGACTGGCACGGCACCGGAATCAGGGTAGACAGCGTTATTCCCCGCTCGCCTGCAGGACTCAGCGATTCACGCCTCTTCAATGATGACAGGATACTGACCGTCAACGGAATTCGAGTTGGACCGGAGTACAACTTCTACCGTCCCTTTGCACAGACCTCGGGGCATGAGGTTCTTCTCGAAGTCAGGAGGGGTGGAGAACTCGTTGAAGTCATGATAGAGCCAGTCTCCTCCTGGGCAATCTGGCAGCTTCTCTACGATGAGTGGATTGCGCGTAATCGCCGGACAGTGGACGAGATTTCAGATGACAGGATAGGGTACCTTCATATCCGCTCGATGAACTCCAGGGCGGTGGATACGTTCAACCGGGATCTTTTTGCAGAGGGGCTGGACAGGGACGGTCTCATTATAGACGTTCGGGGAAATGGGGGTGGAAGCACCCACGATCAGATTCTTCGAATGCTGGACAGGGACGTTTACGCGTACTCACATGACAGATGGGGATCGCCTTCCTTCCAGCCGCTCGGTGTCTGGCAGAAACCACTCGTACTCCTGATCAACGAGACCTGCTACTCCGATGCGGAGATTTTTCCCTCGGGATGGAAGGCTCTCGAGCTGGGTCCAGTTGTCGGGGTACCCACGTACGGAGCAGTGATTGGAACCGTCGACGTCGATCTCATGGATGGCACCGGCTTCAGGATTCCATCAACGGGATGGTATACTCTGGTCGGTGGTAATCTCGAGAACAACGGCGTTACACCTGACATCTACGTTGTTGAGCTGCCGGCAGATCAAGCCCTTGGAATCGATCGTCAGCTCGAGAAGGCACTCGAGATAATCCTTTCCGAGATCGGAGAGTAGAGGGGTACTCCATTTTCGTAGACATCCGTATTATCGGCAGATGACGGCAGCGCGGGAGCTGTTGTCGATGACTGTGCGAACCTTTGGAAGGATCTGGCAGTATGAAGCGAACCGTTGTGGTGATGCCCGGTGATGGTATCGGTAAACCTGTTCTCGATGAGGCCATCAGGGTGCTCGATGCCTCTGGATTCGAAGCTGAATACGTCCATGCCGATATAGGTTGGGAATTCTGGCGCTCAGAGGGCAACCCTCTTCCGCAGAGAACGATCGATCTTCTCGACCAGCACTGCCTGGCACTCTTCGGAGCCATAACCTCGAAGCCCAAAGATGGAGCAGACGCGGAGCTTGATCCGTCACTGAGGGGAAAGGGGCTTATCTACTACAGCCCGATAGTGGCAATGAGGCAGCATTTCAATCTGGACATCTGCATCAGGCCCTGCAAAGCCTTCAACGGTAATCCCCTCAATTTCATCAGGAGGGGACCCGGCGGTGTTATCGAAGAGCCAGCGGTCAATGCAGTGATTTTTCGCCAGAACACCGAGGGTCTTTACGGCGGCGTCGAGTGGACCGGACCTCCGGATCAGGTATACGATGCCCTCATGACACATCCAAAATTCAACAGGAATTTCGGTGGAGTACCCAGAGACGAGCTTGCCGTCTCCACCAGGATATTCTCCAGGCATGCCTGCAACAGGATTATGAGAGCAGCCTTTGAATACGCAATGAAATTCGGATACGGAAACGTCACGATCTGCGAGAAACCCAATGTCATTCGGGAGACCAGTGGGATGATGCGGGATGTCGGAAGGAAGATGGCAGCTGACTACCCGTCAATAGAGCTGTGGGAAACCAACATAGATGCCCAGATGATGTGGCTGACAAAGAACCCTGAGGATTACGGGATACTGGTGTCCGGTAACATGTTCGGTGATATCGTATCCGACGGCTTCGCAGGTCTGGTAGGCGGCCTCGGTTTCGCCTGCAGTGCGAACATAGGAGACAGGGTTGCTGTCTTCGAGCCTACTCACGGCTCTGCACCCAAATACGCGAGCTTCGAAGTCTCCATCGTCAATCCCATTGCGATGATCCTCTCCGCATGCATGATGCTCGATCATATCGGTGAAACGGAAAAAGCCCTCAGGATAAGGAAGGCAATCGAGAGCGTCATCCTGGAAGGCAATGTGAGAACTTATGACATGCTCAAGCTCAGAGGCTGTCCCGAGGTTCTCGATAAGGGCGCTGCAAGCACGAGGCAGATGGCTGATGCTATCATCGAAGCGATGAAAGCCGTTTGAGTATGAAAAACAGGATAGAAATACTGTTCGAAAAACAGCTTGACAAGATTTCCGATGATGTGCTCAGACAGAAAGTCGTCAGTATCTGGCTGGCTGCCGCAGAGCGGGGAGGGTGGAAGCCGGACGAGCTTGAATCGATTCCCTTCACCCTTCTCACAGAAACCCACGGCATCAATCTGATTCAGCACACGATTGCCGTAACCGAGGGTGCTCTGGCTCTTGCTGACAGCATTCTCGATGCCTGCAGCCCCCCGTATGAGGTGAACAGGGACTGGCTTGTTGCGGCAGGCCTGCTTCACGATGTAGGGAAACTACTCGAGATAGAGAAAATGGAAGACGGGCATCGTAAAGGGCACTGGGGAAGATGTGCCAGACACCCGATCTCAGGTGCCATTCTGGCTTCCGAGTTCGGAATGCCCCTGGAGATTGTAAACATGATAGCATGCCATGCAAAAGAAGGTGACGGCAGACCCCAGAGGATCGAGACCGTACTGATCCACCAGGCCGATTTCGCTACGTTCAACCCGATGGTCATGCTTCAGAAAGGGCTTCTGATCACGTAGTCTGGAGAGCCGGCATACCGGATGTGTGTCGGCTCCGTTCTCCTTTCACCATCATTGACGTACCGAACCGCACTGCGTAAACTTGACACTGGGTTTCTGGAAACATTTGCAACTGCGTTATTAATATTACTATCAGGTACTAATGTTGCTTTGGATGAGCTTCTGGAAACTCGGCCTCACCATTCGGCGTTACTGCAACAGTAGTGGCAAGAATGTTATTACAAGCAGTCTGTTACACCCCGTATCCGGGGGGATGGAAAAGAATAGGAGGCTGAAGCAATGCTGCGTTTGTTTTGTATTTCCCTGCTCCTGGTATCGCTTGCGGGAGCCGGCACGGTCTACAGAGCACCTGAGCCTGTCGATACTGCCGTATACCTTGGTACCGACAATGAAGGCATTCTGATCGAGTTCAATCTCATTGCTCTCGAAGAAAGTGAAGAATTCGTAGACGGTTTCGGAACAGGAACCGTTTTGAGAGTTCCCTCCGGTGGTCTTACATCGGTAATTGGCGCTCCCGACGTGCCTGCAGTGCGCCGGATGGTTCAGATTCCCGCAATCGGGGGAATAAGACTGGAAATCGTATCCGAGGAAACCGCTCCGCTCGGTATCTACAGCATAGCGCCCCACCAGCCATCACCTTTCCGAAGCTGTGGTTCGCTTCCGTACAAGATAGATACTGAACTCTATTCCACTCCCGAGCTTTATCCTGCTCAGTCCGTTGATCTCGAGACGACTGAGATTCTCCGGGACATCAGGATAGCCTGGCTCAGATTCAATCCGGTAAGGATCAGTCCTGTAACGGGAGAGGTCATCATCACCACCAGTGTTACGGTCAGACTGGTCAGCGAGGGTTCCGGAGAGAACGAGCTGGTCCGCGCGTACAGCGGGCTTACCCGCAGTTACCTTCCCTTCTATGAGGAAGTACTTGGTTTTGAATCAGGCGGCCAGGATATCGTCGACGGCAGCTACCTGGTCATTGGAACGAATGAGGGCATCGCCTTCTGCCAGGATCTGATCGACTGGAAGCTGCAGAAGGGCTACGAGGTCGAATACGGTGTCGTTCCGGACATCGGCAGCAATGCCGGTGCCATCGATACATGGATAGAGAATGCCTACAACACCTGGCCGAACCCACCCGAGTGGATACTCATCATCGGTGATCACAACATCGTGCCCACACCTATTGCCGGTGGCGGAGCATCCGATAACCAGTACGGTGTAGTTGGTTCGGGATGTGTTCCATCGATCCATGTCGGGAGGCTCTCAGGTGCCGACACCGATGACCTTCCGTACATTGCATCGAAGATCCTGAACTACGAGACCGATCCCTACATGCCCACAACGAGCTGGTTCCAGGATGCGATAAGCATTGGATCCACCGATTTCTCCGATCCCGAGCATTCATGGGAATACGCTCTGATATTCATGGGTGCCGGAATGACGGTCGACTACTTCTGCAACGAGGGCGGCATGACCCCATCGACGGCCAACGTCTTTGCCTCCATCGAAGAGGGCAAGTCGCTCATAAGCTTCATCGGTCACGGAAGCATGACCAGCTGGTCTTCGCCTTCATGCGGCAACATCAGCGCCGTCCAGTCCATGACCAACGGCAGGCTGCTTCCCTGGATCAACTCCATAGCATGCAACAACGCTGAATTCAACAGCGGTTACTGCTACGGTGAAGCCTGGATGGGCGAGGGGACAATAGCCACACCCAAGGGTGCCGTCGGCTTCATGGGAGCGACCCTCTCGAGTCCAGTGGGCCAGACCGACTCGCTTGCGGAGTACACCTTCAGGGGTTACTTCGAGGAAGAAATCTGGCACATGGGAGCTGCAGTAGACTACGGCAAGATGAAAGTCGAGGAGTTCTACGGAGGCGGAGCCACCGCTAACAACAACATGCACATGATCTTCGGCTGCCCCGAATTCGATATCTTCACAGAGACTTCACCACTTCCCATCATGACCGTCAGCCATCCCTCGACGATTGCACCCGGTGGTTTCGTTGTGACTGTGAACACGACGGATGCTCCAATAGAGGGTGCGCTCGTAGGTGTAGCGCAGAACGATGTTCTCCTCGACAGCGAGTACTCGAACTCCTCCGGTATCGCATCGCTCACCATAGGTACGATACCCACTGGAGACGATGTCAACGTCACGGTCACGTATCACAACTGTGCGCCTTACACCGCACTGGTGCCGGTATCTGGTACCGGAACCGGAGATTCCGCAGAAACTGTACCTGTTCTGAGCCTCGGTCGCATTCTGCCCAACCCCGTTGTTTCGACTGGACAGATCTCCTACACTCTTCCCTCTGCGGGAGAGGCCAGACTCCAGATATTCGACCTGACTGGAAGGGTAGTGAACACCCTTGCAGAAGGTGATCAGGTGCCAGGGCTCCATACTCTCATCTGGAACACGGATGACCATAATGGACAGCTCGTACCTGACGGTGTGTACTTCTACAGACTGACTACACCCGAAGGCAGCAAGGTGCGTTCCTGTGTGGTAATGAGATAGAATAAGGCAAAACAGCATTGCCTGCCGGGGAGGTTCCAGAGCCTCCCCGGCTTTTCTATTGACGTTCGAGACTCCCGAACGCTAGATTCCTGCGTGCTATAAGGATATTCACAGCTGCGGCAGCCATTTTGATAGCTCGAGCTGCCGCATTATTCGTCGCGTTCCTCAGAATGCGGCTCACAATGGTGCTGGAGGTAAGGTTCATGTCGAGATACAGAGGTTCCCGTCTTCGCAAGATCAGATCACTTGGCGTTTCACTGCCCGGCTTAACACGCAAGGAGCCCAAGAGGAGAACTTCTTCGCCAGGCGAACAGGGAGTAATGCGGCGCAGGAGAAGGATATCCACATTCCGTATGCAGCTCCAGGAGAAACAGAAGATTCGCTACAACTACGGTCTAAGCGAGAAGAAGCTCAGGGCATACTACAAGCAGGCATGCCGAATGACAGGTGAGACTGGCAAGAATCTCCTGCAGCTAATCGAGAGAAGGCTCGACAACGTCGTGGCACGCGGCGGATTCGCACCTACCATTCCCGCTGCGCGTCAGCTCGTAAACCATGGGCATGTCACCGTCAACGAAAGAAAAGTAGACATTGCATCCTTCAAGGTAAAGGTCGGCGATGTGGTCTCTCTCAAGGAGAAGAGCCGCGAAAACAAGTCGATCGTTGATCACATAACGCAGGGGTCAGGAATAGGAATTCCTTCTTACCTCGAATCCGATCCCAAGGCTCGCAAGATTACGATGAAAACACTACCCGCGAGGGAAGATGTTCCCATAGAGGTCGAAGAGAGAATGGTCGTCGAGTTCTACTCGAAGTAGTTTTTTTCTCTCTGTGATACAGTTTTCAAGAAGTCAGGCCCGGTGAATGCCGGGCCTGTTTCGTTACGCATATTCTGATGCACCGTAGTCGATACTTTTAGAACTCTCGCAGCTACTCTATAACAACGAAGCGCTGTGTTGCGGTGAAGTCACCGGAGATCATCCTGCAGAAGTAAACCCCCGGTGAGAGCTCCCCGAGCAGAACATCGTGATATCCCGGGGAATACTCTTCTCCATGATTCTCACTAACGAGTCGCCCTGACAAATCGAAGACAGAAAGCTCGACCGAAGCATGCTCGGGCAGACCGAACCTCACGGCAGGAGATGAAGAAGGATTCGGTGAGAAGGGCAGAAGTGCCAGGACAGTTGGATTCTCACCACCCTCGATTCCCATAGGATCCCAGGAAAAGGTAATATCATTAAGTGCTGGAGTAGTACTCGGGTCTGATGTCTCTAGTACTGCTCGATACTGAAAGTATCTGTCCACTAAACCACTAAGGAAACAGGGTTCAAAGATTGGGTTCGACCAGGCACCCATGCTTCCGGGATCGTCGGAGGTTCTGTACTGGAAATACAGGTTGGTTCCAGAAGGTTCAGAACCACTCCAATCCATGCTAGCCCACAGCGGTGAGCACCCGGTGTCCAGAATACTGGATTCCAGCGAACCGTCAGGGGGATACGCACTCAGATCCCACCAGGTGATGTTGCTGGCAGAAGCATTTGCTCCGAGGATATCCATGTAGCCGTCTCCGTTGATATCCGCGGAAAATACTGAATTGGCGCCCCAGAAATCCTTGTCAACGATATGTTCCGTCCAGCTTGTGCCCGAGCCGCCCACGTTCTCCCACCAGGTGAATTCGTCGATCCAGGCAGCTCCGAGGACATCCATGTAGCCGTCTCCGTTGACATCCGCGGAATGCACTGACCTGGCGCCATAGAAAACCCCGTCAACGGTATGTTCAATCCAGCTTGTGCCCGAGCCGCCCACGTTCTCCCACCAGGTGATGTCGTGTGCATACCTGGCAGCTCCGAGGACATCCATGTAGCCGTCTCCGTTGACATCGGCGGAAAATACTGACTTGGCGCCATTGAAATCCCCGTCAACGGTATGTTCCGTCCAGCTTGTGCCCGAGCCTCCTACGTTCTCCCACCAGGTGATTTCGTCGCCGTAAAAGGCAGCTCCGAGGACATCCATGTAGCCGTCTCCGTTGACATCGGCGGAATATACTGCATGGGCGCCAATGAAATCCTCGTCAACGGTATGTTCAATCCAGCTTGTGCCCGAGCCGCCCACATTCTCCCACCAGGTGATGGCGGGTAGATACCTGGCAGCTCCGAGGACATCCATGTAGCCGTCTCCGTTGACATCGGCGGAAAATACTGAGTAGGCGCCATCGAAATCCCCGTCAACGTTATGTTCCGTCCAGCTTGTGCCCGAGCCCCCCACGTTCTCCCACCAGGTGATTTCGTCGTCGTAAAAAGAAGCCCCAAGGACATCCATGTAGCCGTCTCCGTTGACATCGGCGGAAAATACTGAAGCGACGCGAGAGAAATCCCCGTCAACGTTATGTTCCGTCCAGCTTGTGCCCGAGCCCCCCACGTTCTCCCACCAGGTGATGTTGTTGACAAAAGCACCTGCTCCCAGGACATCCATGAAGCCGTCTCCGTTGATATCCGCGGAAACTACTGAAATGGCGTCCCAGAACTCCCCGTCTACGGTGTGTTCAGAAGTCATAAGAAGAACGAGATCGGAAGGATTGCTGTAAGACATATCTGTATCCATGTAAAACTCATTGTCCCAGTCGATAACCGGACCCAATACTCCCGGTCCTCCGGACCAGTCGGTCTGCACTGCGGAATCGGCAAATGTGATGGTGAGGAAACCAAATATAAGCAAAGGCAGGATTCTAATGTACATAGGACACCTCCAGCATTTCAAAGAATCTCAGATATTTATGCAGATGTCAACAAGGTCGATAAACTTGATATCTAGTACCCCGTTGTGGATGCGTTTAGAACTAGTGTTCTTTCGAAATGAAAATTAGTTCGGGACGATCCATCAGTATAGATCCAGCTTCGTTCCCAGGTACAGAGTTGGAGCCAGATCAGCAAAGACATTGGATCCGTCGAACCTGACCAGCATGATTCCCACACAGATATACGGCTCCAGGTCGAATGGCAGTCTTTGCTGGCGCAGATCTACTCTCCATCCAAGCTTTCCACCCGCTGATATTGCGGCAGTGTATTCGGCACCGGATTGCCAGAGAATACCTGCTCCCGAATAAAGTCCCGCAAAGAGACCTGACAGAGAGCGCATGTAGTACCTTCGAGTCTCTGCTCCGAGTTCAAGGCCAAGTCCGACTCCCTCATCGTCTTCCGGGATCCATACGTAGACAAAGGAGGGTCCTCCATAGAGTATCCATGTACCCATTGAATCAGCTGTAGAAAAGCCCTCGATGTGATAGGTGAACTCCAGTGTCTGCATGATGCTGAACTTGCTCTCGCCATAGAAGCCACCACCTGGACTCGGGGTGGGATTGGCTTTGGCTATGCAGGTAGAGATCAGTGTAATAAGAACAATCGATAATTTCGTACGGTTGCTCATCGACTCTCCTGTGAATCATGCTGATACCAATGAGTTTATATGTGGCTTATGGAATCAGCTGTCACTGCCAATTGCCCACCCCGTTGTTGATGCTTTTCGAACTGTTGCTGCTGTTTCTAGGAGCATTCTGTCAGGATACGATTGCAGATGTTCTGATCTCTCGGGAGAACCTGGTGAATCCCAGCTCCTCTGCAAGTCTTATCGAAGCAGTATTCGATGTAGAGGCAAGATATATTGGTAATCGATCGTTCTTAATACACCAATTCACCACCTGACGGACGCACTTAGACCCATACCCCTGTCTCCTGTAGTCTTCATGGGTCCAGATATCGATGTTTGCAGCCCCAGATGGAATGTCACTTGCTGAACTCCGCGAAACGATCTTCCCATTCTTCACCATTGCGAAAACTCTTCCCTCCGAGAGCAATGACGAGTAGGCTTTTTCCCAGATCCAGTTCCTGTAGAGTCTCCCTCTTCTGGCTTTTCTGGATTCTTCGATCAGTTCACGATGCGAGTGGTTAAGTACCACAACATCCGGATCATCGTCGAACCCATTGCTGATGGAGTACCTGTACCACTCCGAGATCCAGTAATGCCCGCAGGGGCTTATGCTGAAGAAGGCATCGTCGACATGTGCAAGTAGATTGTCGGATGCTTCAGCTGGAGCTACATGACGGTAGCTGTCAGCTCGGCTGGGATTGATCGAGTGGATGAGTGTGTCTTGGTATTCTGCAACTATCAGGTCATGGACATTGAACGAGAGTTCGGAATCGGGCTTGGAGCGAAGCTCAGATGGAAACACTCTTTGCCCGGCTTCGAGCTTCTGATCTGATGCTCCTAGAAATTCAAGGTAGTAATGGTGAAAATCGATCAATCGGACCTCTTTCGATGGAGAACATATTCAAAGAGACCGTATCGTACACTTCTCGAACTCCACCACCCCGTAGTTGACACTTTTCGAACTTTTCTCAATGGTGGGAATTCAGTTCGAACTGATGATCCACATCCTGGACTGGATACTTGTAGAACTCTGACAGTTACTCAATAATCACTGGACCAGAACACATGTCTCTGTCAGAGATTCCAAGTCCGTACTCAACCGGTAGACGTACACGCCCGGCTGTAGGTCTTCGCGGTACAGTTGCACCAAGTGTTCTCCTGCTGGAAGTGTTTCATCAACGATCGTCTGGCGCAGTCTCCCCGAAAGATCGAAGAGCTGCAGTCGGACGTGCGCAACGTTTCCAAGACAGAAACTGATTGTTGTCTGAGCTGAGAACGGTTCAGGGCAGTTGCTCAACCCATTTACTAATCCCTGCCCTTCGGGGCCTGCCGGATCGTCTCCAATCGAAGTACTGCCGCCTGATGTAGTGTGGAGGATGATCCCATATGCTCCAACAGCCCAGCCGTGAGCTGCATCTACGAAGTGCACCGCTCGAAGATGGGAGCTAATCCCTGCATCCTGGAACTCCCAGGTTTCACCGGCATCGGAAGTATGCATGATGGTAGCTGATGTTCCTGATCCGCCCACCGACCAGCCGGTATTATCATCCACAAACCAGACACCTCTCAGATGATCAGTCGTGCCTGTGCTGATCTGATCCCAGTTTGCTCCACCATCAATTGTATGGAGTATGGTTCCCAACTCACCCACTGCGAAACCAGTATCAGGAGAAGTGAAGCAGACATCCTCCAGATTTCCTGTCACGCCAGAAGTCTGCTCAGACCAGGTTGTGCCACCGTCGGTGGTGGTGAGGATAGTCGCCCCGTCACCGACAGCATACCCGGTACTCGCATCACAGAAGAAAACATCGCGGAGAGTGGGCTCATATAACTCGTAAAGCTGAGTGTCCCAGGAACCCCCGCTGTCGGTTGTGCGCATTATGATCTGTAGGTTTCCGAAGTATGGGTACCACTGCCCACCGACAGCCCAGCCGTTGTTCCCGTCGATGAAGTGGACACCCCAGAGATCGACGAAGATACCTGACGGTTGCACGTTCCAGTTATCGCCACCGTCTGTGGTTTGAAGAATGTCACCTCCAGTGCCAACAACCCAGCCTGTGTCTGCATCAATGAAGAATACGCCGGTATTGGCACCTGGCTCAGGCGTGAACTGCCCTAACCACGTCTCACCACCGTCTGTCGTATGGAGGATCGCACTTTGCCAGCCAACTGCCCAGCACTTGAGGGAATCGGCAGCGAATACATCGTAAAGCGTGACTGACGTACCGGAATCCTGAGGATTCCACCCGCTCTGGGCCAGGGCTTCCGTTATTACAGCAAGGAGTAGCACTGTGAGGAGGGCTACAATGATTCTTCCCATCATCATCACCTCTTTACTCAGATCAAACCTGCGCAGAATAATTGCATCCTCGGGTCTGCATACCTGATCAGACAATAGCTGTATGCTTTCACGAGTCAATACCCCAACTGATTTTCTGTCAGTTAATTATCCTCGGACCAGCGGCAGTCCGGTAACAGATCCTTGATGATCTGGTACCCCCTACTGGATACTTATAGAACTTTTCTCAGTGGTGGGAATTGAGTTCGA
>CBDUZS010000028.1:0-31431 GCA_965371785.1 uncultured bacterium | reverse complement strand
TGCCCTTGCCCTTGCCCTTGCCCTTGCGCGAAGCTCTAATGGCCATCAGAGCTGCTTCAGCCGTAGAGGTGGCGCCGTCGTACATGGATGCATTCGCCATTTCCTTACCGCAGAGCCTTGAAATCATCGTCTGGTACTCGAAGATCGCCTGAAGCGTTCCCTGGCTTACCTCCGCCTGATAGGGCGTGTACGCCGTGAAGAACTCACTTCTGAGAAGAACATGATCAATGGCTGCAGGAATGAAGTGATCGTAGGCGCCTGCTCCGGCGAAGCAGACCTTCCTGGAGCCCGTGTTCTTCTCCGCGAGCCTGCTGAATTCACGAATCAGCTCCAGTTCAGATACCGGTTCGGGAAGCTGGAGATCGCGATCCAGTCTTACTTCGTCTGGTATGGACGACAACAGAGATTCGAATGACTCGACACCTATCGTGTCGAGCATCTTCCTTCTCTGGTCTTCCCCGTTGGGGATGTATACGTTCATATCCTTCTCAGTCTATTCACCTATGAAAGATGCGTACTGATCTGCAGTCATGAGGGAATCGAAGTGGGAACCGTCCGTACTCTTCAGAATTACGAGCCAGCCCTTTCCGTAAGGATCCTCGTTGATGAGATCTGGTGACGACTCGAGTTCGGTGTTGATCTCGGCAACTGTTCCATCGATCGCGGAGAGGAAATCCTCTGCCGTCTTTACGGCTTCCAGAGCGCCGAGCACTTCCCCCTTCGTCGCGGGGGAATCGATGTCAGGCAGTTCGACCATGACGATCTCACCCATTTCATGCTGTGCATGATCGGTGAGCCCGATGTAGAATTTATCTCCCTCTTTTCGCACCCACTCATGTGTTTCGGTATACCTCACGTTGTCCGGAATGTTGCTCATTGTCGACTCCTTGCTTCAGCGGCAGTCAGCGGCGGCTGCCATCTTTGTAGAATGGAATTTTCACAACTCTGACAGGGAGCCTGCGTCCCCGTACTTCTGCTTCGAGATCCGTACCACGTTTGTGATACCCCTTCTCGACAATGCCGAGGCAGACACCGATTCCGAGAGCAGGCGCAATCGAGCCGCTCGTAACGATTCCAACCTTGCGGTCACCTGAGAAGAGTTCCGCACCATGTCTCGGAAAACCCTTTTCCATTACTTCCAGCCCCACCAGAATCCTGGCTGGCTTCTCTTCCTTCTGTCTGCTGATCACTTCCCGGCCGATGAAGTCCTTGTCCGTTTTCAACTTCACGACCCAGCCCAGCCTGGCTTCGATCGGAGTGATGCTGTGATCGATATCATTCCCGTACAGAGGATAGCCGACTTCCAGTCTCAGTGTGTCCCGTGCTCCGAGACCGATCGGCACTATACCGAACTCCTTGCCGGCCTCCATGACAGCGTCCCAGATCGCCGGGCCATCGGCAGAAGGGCAGTAAATCTCGAAACCGTCCTCACCTGTATATCCGGTCCGGGCGATGAGTGCCTTCCTGCCGGCAAACTCACCCGTTACATGGTGGTAGTATCCGATGGAATCGAGATCCTCGTCGGTGAGTTTCTGTGCTACCTTCTGTGAAAGAGGACCCTGTATGGCAACGAGAGTTGTATCGTGACTCTCGTTTACCAGGTTGACGTTGAACGTTTTGCTGTGGCTGGTGACCCATGACCAGTCCTTCTCGATGTTGGATGCGTTGACTACTACGAGGTACTCTTCGCGAGCAATCCTGTAGACGATCAGATCGTCGACGATACCGCCATCAGGGTAGCACATCGTGGAATAGAATGCCTGGCCATCCTCAACATCGGCATCGTTAGTGAGAATAAAATCGAGGAATCCCGTTGCGTCCGGTCCCGTTACTCTGAATTCACCCATATGGGACAGATCGAACACACCAACGCCTTTTCGCACCGCCATGTGTTCTTCAACAACCGTGTCGTATCTGATCGGCATGAGGTAGCCGGCGAACGATCGTATTTGAGCATTCAGGGCGACATGCCTGTCGTACAGAGAGGTCTTCTTGTCCATCGAGTTGGTCTCCTATAATAAAAGTGCCTGAAACAGAAGAACGGAATATGTTGCTTTTTGGGACAGAAAAATAGTCATCAAATTTACCCAACTTGCTGACAAGATGCAATGATGAATAAGATATAGCCCATGAATATCTCTATCAGCGGCCATCTGCTCAGGAAGCTGGGCAGAGAAGCAGGCAAAGACATGATTGCCTTTCGGCGGCTCATCGCTGAGGCAATAGCCAGAAGGTGGATCATGTCAATGGGAATCCCTTGCTGGCGATCCCCTGGTCACCCGGGAACAACCGGCAGGTACAGCCTGATCTTCACTGACGGTCGGAGGGCAATGGTAACCGTATGGCCAGAGCTGACCGCCGAGTTCGATGTTGCCGCACAGGCAAGATGTGAATACCAGATTTGTATCAGGCTGTCGGCACACGACGGAGCGGGAAGACCGGAAGGTTTTTTCCGCTTGAGGGATCTGGAGATACCCGGAAAGAAGAAGGTAAACGATGATATCCCGGCAGATAGAATGATGCACCCGGAAGAGTTCCCCGGTCTTTTAGAAACTCCGAAACGCTTCAGGTGGGCATATCTCTCGGGAAGCCTGAGACTCCTGTTACGGGGTGAATGGAAGACTCCGCCGCCGAGGAATTCCCCCGAACAGGGCTTGCCAGATGCAGCCCCACGAAACATATAGACATTTCCAATCATGATTCCAGCAGTTTCGGAGAAGACTTATGAATGAACAGAATACAGAACATTCTCATGATGGTGAGCAGGAAGCTTCTTTCTACGAGCAGCTCTTCGATTCGATCAGTGAGGGAGTCATCTTCACCGACAGGAATCATCTGATACTCAGAGTGAACAGGGAATTCCTGAGGATGTTCTGTTTCGAAGAGGAAGAGGTGATCGGCAGAAGCCCTGATGAACTCATCGTTCCTCCGGGACTGGTCTCCGAAGCGGAGACCATCTCGGATCTCACCGGAGAGGGAGAATGCATATCCATGGAAGCGGTGAGATGCCGAAAGGACGGCGCTCCCATCCACGTATCCCTGCTTGCTTCCCCGATAAGATCCGGACAGGATGTAGTCGGGCATTACGTCATCTACCGAGACATCTCCATGCAGATGTACACCCGTAAAGAACTCTACAAAGAGAAATCATACCTGGATCAGCTCTTTGACGGCGCGGGAGAGGCAATCGCACTCGTAGACAAAAACGGCCATCTCGTCAGGATGAACACCGAGTTCACCAGGATATTCGGCTACACTTTCGGAGATCTCGAGGGAAGCGTTCTGCACTCAAAAATCATTCCTCACGAGAAATTACATGAGGAAGAGGAGATAGACAGAGATCTCGCGTACGGAAAAACTGTCAGGCTGGAAACCATCAGGCAGTGCAAGAATGGAGAGAGTATCAGCGTCTCACTCACTGCCATTCCAGTCGTCACGGAGGGGAAATCAGCTGGAGCTTTCCTTATCTATCGAGACAACTCCAGACAGCGGCAAACACTGGCAACCCTTCAGGAGAAGACAAGATTTCTGTCGACACTCATGAAGAACCTGCCAGGCATGGTCTACAGGTCGAGGAATGACGATCACCATTCGATGGAGTTCATGTCGGAAGAAGTCAGAAGGTTTACGGGCTATTCGTCCTCGGAGCTTGTTGGGGAAGGAAGCCTCTCTTTCCACGATCTGATCCACGTAGATGACAGGGATATGGTTGAAGAGACCGTTAAGAATGCCGTCGGCCAGAACAGATCATTTCATGTGGTTTACAGAATCCTCACGGCTGACGGAGAGGAGAAATGGCTGCTCGACCATGGAAGGGGAGTCCGAGCCAGTGACGGCTCCGTTCTCTTCCTGGAGGGATTCATAACGGATATCACTTCTGCAAAACGCTCTGAGGAAGCCCTCAGGAACTCCCGGAAGAGAATAGCAAAACTGCACGAGATAGCCGGTATACTCCAGTCATGCATGACGGAGGAAAGAATCTTCGATCTGACTATCGGTGCAGCCAAGCGGCTCCTGGACTTCGATGCATGCACTCTGACCATAAGAGAGAATGACGTCTCCGTTCTGAAGGGGGGGATAACGCCCGACGGAATGGAAGACACTCAAGGACGCTCCATCAATGAGGGTATCGAAGAGATGACGTTCAGCAACCGCGGCACCATTCTCTTCGAGACCGATCGAAAGCGGCTGGATGCTCCCGCCGAACAGGACCTGATGCAATCGGGAGTAAGTGTTGCCATCGGTGAATTCGGGGTGTTTCAGGCCACTTCGTCCAGGAAGCATGCTTTCCCCGATAGTGATCTGAGATTGCTGGAACTGCTGCTTGGCTACACCACTCTCGCAATTCGAAGGTTACGGCTTCAGGCAGACCTGCGTGACCAGGCCACTCACGATCCTCTTACGGGTGTCTTCAATCGCAATTACTTCGATCATATCATCGAGATCGAATCGCAGCGTGCTGAGAGATACGGAAGGCCGGTCGGCTTTCTGATGATAGACATAGATCATTTCAAAGACGTCAATGACACTCTGGGACACCAGGCAGGGGACAAGGTTCTCATCTGTGTCGCATCCATAATCAGGAACATTCTCAGAAAGACCGACATCATCATCAGGTACGGTGGCGACGAGTTCCTGATCATCCTCACGGAAACCGGGAACGGGTCTCTAAAGGTAGTACCGAGACTTAAGACGGGGACTTCGACCAACCAGGAGCTGACCTCGATAGTCGGTCATCCCGTAACGATTTCGATTGGCAGCGCGTTCTGGGAGCCCGGTTCAGGACTCTCGATCGATGATGCTCTCAGGATTGCAGACACGATGATGTACGCCGACAAGAATTCGGGAACTCCGCAAGGTTAGTGCCGGGTCAAGCACCAACTGACGTATCTTACTCGTCCTTTGGCCCTCCTGCTGCTGCCGGGTCATGCTTCCCTGTACTGGAGCAGGTAGAGATTGTAGTAAATACCTCTCTTTGCAAGAAGTTCCTGATGGTTTCCTCTCTCGAGTATCCTGCCGCCATCTATTACGAGGATTTCGTCTGCCTTCTGAATGGTGCTGAGTCTGTGGGCAACGATTATGCTAGTCCTGCCCTTCATCAGTGTATCTATCGCCGACTGGATAAGCTGCTCTGTCGAGGGATCGATGCTGCTGGTCGCTTCGTCCAGGATCAGAATTCTCGGTTCGTGGGCAAGTGCTCTGGCAAAGCAGATCAGCTGCTTCTGCCCGGTCGAGAGGGTGGCGCCCCTTTCAGCCATCATGGTTTTGAAATCTTCGGGGAGTCTGTTTATGAAGTCCGAGGCCTGCACCATATCGGAAGCCTGTCTCACCTGTTCCTCCGTCAGTTTCTGTCCGAGCCTGATGTTGTCAGTGATGCTGCGGCTGAAGATGAAAGCATCCTGCAGGACAATGGAGATGTTTTCCCTTAGGGTGGATATGCAGTAGTCGCGCAGGTCGCAGCCATCGATCAGGATTCTTCCCGAATCGGGGTCGTAGAAACGGCAGAGCAGGCTGATTATGGATGTCTTTCCTGCTCCCGTCGGGCCTACCAGCGCAACACTCTTCCCCGGCTCTACGGTAAACGATACGTTCCGAAGGACTTTCTGGCCCTCGATGTAGGAGAATGAAACGTCTCTGAATTCAACGAGACCATCCGTAACAGAGGGTTCGACCACGATATCCGGATCGGTGATTATCGGTTTGGTGTCCATTATCTTGAAGATTCTCTCGGCCGATGCCATTGCTCCCTGCATGATGTTGTACTTGTCACTCAGGTCTGCCAGCGGTCTGAACATCTGCCTGACGTAACTTATGAATGCGACGAGAGCACCAAGCGTAAGTGTACCCCGGAGAACTCCTGAGCCGCCGTAGATAAGCACTATTGCGACACCACAGGAGGCGATGATCTCGATGAAGGGTCGGAAGATACCGAATATCACAAGCTGGTTCATATTCGCTTTGAAGTAGTTTGTATTCGTGTCGAAATACTCGCTCCTCCGCATTTTCTCCCGGCGGAATATCTGAACGACCTTAACACCGTTGAGGTCCTCAGCCATGTTCGCATTGAGTTTGGCCAGATATTTCCTTACCTGTCTGTAAGCTCCCCTTGCCTTTGATCTGAATATCACTGAAACAGTTATGAACACAGGCATTACCGCCATGGATACGAGTGCAAGCCTGGCATCCATAAGGAACAGGATGATGCCCGTCCCGACGACCAGCAGTACATCCTTCACTGCATTGACGAGGACGGCCGCAAACATCTCGTTGAGAGCCTCTATGTCATTTGTAACGCGGGTGACGAGCCGTCCGACCGGGTTCTCGCTGTAGAAGCTCAGTGACAGCTTCTGAACGTGTGCAAACAGGCTGACCCTGACGTCGAACATCGCTCTCTGACCCGCAACCACCAGAGTCATTACGTGCCCGTAGCCAGCGACCAGGCTCACCAGGATGAGTCCCCCCAGGAGGAATGCAAGCCCTGCAATCCCTGAAAGGTCCTTTCCGCGGATTCGTACCAGAACTTCGAGCGGAACCATTGAAAGATCCTTTTCCGGTACGAGCCAGCTGTCTCCGAGAATGGAACCGGTTTCCCCGGTGAAATCATCTGCTGGAAACAGGTAATAGGTCTCAGGTCTCAGAGTGCCGGATTCGGTCAGCTCTCTCGCTTCAGCGGGGTCCATACCATCCAGGGCGGCTTTCCTCACGAGTATGGTCACCGAGTCGACAGGGATGAAGTCACGGTGGTCCGGATCGGCGGCAAGCAACTGGTCACACGTTGGCTGTCCGGAGGTGTAAACCTGGTAGAGCTTTGCAAGGTATCTGTCAATCCCCTGCATGGTTATGTAGGGAATCAGGAGCTCGACCGCTGCCGCCATCAGCATGAAGAACATGGCAAGGAAGACCAGCTTGCGATGGGGTTTCACGTACTTCAGCAGCCTTTTTATGAGCCGTCCGTCGTACACCTTGCCGGCTACGGTATCTTCAACGAACGGATTACCGTGCATCATCACCCCCTTCCTTGCGTGCTTCCTCCTCCAGCTGTTGCATCCTGTAGAGCTCTGCGTAGTAACCGTTCAATGCAATGAGATCGTCATGACCGCCCTGCTCGACAACGCAGCCGCTATCGAGGACGATTATCAGATCCGCGTTCTTAACGGTGCTGATCCTGTGAGCGATGATGATACCGGTGAGGTTCTCCGCGCTGGAGAGCAGTTTGCTCAGAATAAGGGCTTCGGTCTCGGTATCGACACTGGAGAGTGCATCATCGAGAATCAGTATCTTCGGCTTCAGGGCAAGAGCCCTGGCAATGGCGATTCGCTGCTTCTGACCGCCCGAGAGCGTAACGCCTCTCTCGCCAACCGTTGTATCGAAACCATCTGGGAAGGCTTCGATTTCGTCTGCAATATCGACTTGTTCCGCAAGTTCGCGGATGGTTTTCGATTCGAGATCATCGCATCCGAAGGCGATGTTGTCGGCAACGGACATCGCGAAGAGAAAGGTCTCCTGAGGAACGTAGCCGAATAAACCTCTGATGTTCTCGAGCTTCATTTGCCTGATATCGATTCCACCGATGAACACCGAATCAGCCGGGGGATCGTAGAGTCTCATCAGAAGCTCGACAAGAGTAGTCTTCCCTGAACCGGTTCGACCGACGATCCCGAGAGTGCTTCCTTCCATCAGGCTGAAAGACAGATCGCTGAGAACTTCGATTTCCGTGGAGGGATACGAAAAGGTGAGTCCCCTGATCTCGATTACGGGAGCGGGATCGGTATCGATCGATCCGCCGACTATATCAGGCAGTGTTCTCATTATCTTCTGGAGTCTGTCCATGCTGGCAGCCCCCCTCTGGAGGAGGTTGACCACCCACCCGATCGCGATCATCGGCCATATCAGCATCATGAGATAGCTGGAGAACGCAACGAATTCCCCCAGCGAGATGACGCCCTTTATCACCATGCTTCCACCGACTCCGAGGAGGATTGCCATTCCCGTCATGGCAAGAGCGCCGATCATAGGCTGGAACATTCCCCAGACTTTTGCGAGTTGTACGTTCTCTCTCACGCAATCTGCCGCTCGTCCGGAGAAATAGCTCTCTTCCGAACCCTCATCACCGTACGCCTTGACCACCCGTATTCCGGACAGGGATTCCTGAGCCTTCTCGGTGAGCATGGAAAAGGCCTTCTGCACCGCTTCGAATCTGGTATGGATCAGAGCTGCGAATTTGAGCATCATCAGGGCAATGACCGGCAGCGGAATCAGTACGAGAAGAGTCAGCTTCCAGTTCATCAGAAGCATGATCACTATACTGGCACAGGAGAGGAAAACCGCATCGAATGAGGCTATCGTAGCCATCCCGGTTGCCATCCTGACAGCATTGATGTCATTCGTGGCATGAGCCATCACGTCCCCCACCTTGGTTTTATCGTAATACTGCGGAGGAAGCTTCTGAAGATGATCGTAGAATTCCTGCCTGATGTTTCTCGCGATCCTGTGACTGGAACCGATCACGAGGTAACGCCAGAAGAACCTGCATATCCCCATCGCGGCCGATATCCCGACAACCGCAAGCCCCATCTTCCAGAGCATTCCGGTGGTTGCACCGCCACTTGCAAGGTTGTCGATTACACGCTGAAACACCTGGGGAATGAGGAGCTGGAGACCGTCTACGCCGACGAGGGCGATGATACCGACACCGATTGCTTTCCTGTGCCGCAGGATCCTTCCGTAGAGAAGCCTCAGGCTGGACTTTTCGACCCTGTCCTGCTTCTTCACACGTCCGGTTTGCTCTTCGGTTCCATTGTTACTCAAAACGATCTCCTGATCTCGATCCGGAAAACGGTCTGCTAATATATGGAAACTGACCCGTTCGACGAGATAGGATGGAGCAGCTCAGTTAAAGTTGATCGAGTACGGAATCAGTCCTGATCCGGATCTTCGGGTGAACTCAGAACCGTGTACTCAACGACCCAGAGTCTCTGAAGTTCGTCCCTGACCGACCATCCCTCTTCGGTCGGTCTGGCGGTAATTGCTGCCTCACAGCCATAACTCCCCGTGAGTTCGTAGGCAATCTCACCCACGAGAGCGTACACATCACCGGTTTCAGCATCTTCGAGAATGACGGTTTCAGATCTGGTTCCGGCCAGAAGCACTTCGATCAGTCCCGTGACCCTGACCAGATCATCACTCTGTCGCTCGAGTGTCGTCCCGCAGCCAGAGAAAACGAGCACAGCGAAAAAAGCACACAGGTTCTTCATAGATCACTCTCCATCGGACAGACCACGGTCAGAGTTCCCCTTCCCGGACAAGCGAGTATCGGTGATGATCCCCCAGCCAGAGAAGTCAATCCATCGATCCGGTACCGTCCTTGCGGCTTTGGCATTCAAACCTTCTGCAATATCAGTATACATGTATGCCGTGTGCCAGTCACCGGTGTTTATCCAGTCCCAGCCCATCAGGTAGCACTGACTGATCATGTTCTGTGCGTTGATTCCAGGGTATCCAGGGCTTCTCTCAGACAGAGGCACACTAAAGGGAGACTGCTTCCCGGCACAGGCTTGCAGCCGGTGTGAAAACGTCTGCACAAAGAATGAATAATGAATGATTATTATTGATGATAATACCATGTTACGATTCGGCAAGAATCATGCTTCTCATTCTCTGGAGGATTCTATTCTTCTGCCGAGAGGAGAGCACCGGTTTTGAGCAACAAGGTTGTAGCCCATTTCATCAACGGAATCCTGCTGAAAGGACAAACCTGGGATTTCGCTCCTTCCAGAGATACATTTCACCTGACGCTCACATCGGGAGCAAGGCAGATCCCGGTGTCTTTCAAGAATCTGAAAGCCGTATTCTTCGTTCACGATTTCTCTGGAGACAGGAACTACGTGAGTAAATGGAATCTGGACTGTGAGACTTACTCGGGGAAGAAACTCATGGTCACATTCAGCGACGGGGAGGTGCTCATGGGCACTACACAGGGCTACCACCCCGATAATACCGGTTTCTTTCTCTATCCTGCGGACCCCGAATCGAACAACATCAGGGTGTTCATCATCAACACCGCCATAAAATCGACCGAGGAGATCATCTGACAATTCAACCCGGTAGAACGGTGATTCCATTCCCTGTATAGTATCGGTATGAAAAAAATCAACACGTCTGCGGCGGTGATCGATGGCCGTCTCGAGAAGGATGGCTTCGTATTCGAGCTCGACGGCGGCAGGATCAGCTCGGTTACACATTCCCATCACGAAGGACCGTTCAGCCGATGCATCGCGGTTCCCGGGCTGATACAGATGCATATCCATCTCTGCCAGACAATTTTCAGAGGTCTGGCGGAAGGGCGAACACTTCTACGGTGGCTGACCTCCAGAATCTGGCCGCTGGAAGCTTCACATTCTGCGGACACACTGGCAACTTCGGTTATTCTCTCGCTTCGTGAACTCGTCAGATCCGGATGCACGGGCTTGATGGACATGGGGAGTGTCGAGAACTCCGCAGTTACAATTGACATACTCCGCCGTTCCGGTATCAGAGCACTCGCAGGCAACACGCTCATGGACAAGGGGCCGGAATACATCTGCCGCGACCTGGATTGGCTCAAAGAGGAAACGTCCCTCGCACGAAACCTCTGCGGTGATCTTGTAAGCCATGCAATCACACCGAGATTTGCGCTCTCCTGTTCCGATGATCTATGGGCCTGGGTTGCCGGGGAAAAAGGGGTGAGAACGACACATGCCGCCGAATCTCCGGACGAACTGGACGACCCTGAAGTCGCATCAGGAAAAGGCAACATCCATTACCTCGGCAAAAGAGGTTTTCTCGGAAGAAACACTTTTCTGACGCACTGCATCCATCTCCAGAAGAACGAAATGGAACTGCTGCGAGACACATCAACGTCAGTTGTGCACTGTCCCTGGACGAACCTGAGACTGGGCAGCGGAATTGCAGATACATCCAGGCTTGCTTCGAATGGTATCCGCATCTTCGTGGGAAGCGACGGCGCCGCATGTAATAACCGTCTTGATCTATCGGGAGACCTGAGGCTGGCCATGGCTCTTGCCGCAATGAAGAGAGGACCGGAAGGCTCTGCAGGCGGTTTCTGGCTGGCCCGTGCAACCTCCAGCGCAGCAGAGGCTCTTGGATGGGAGAACTGCGGAGTCCTTGCCCCCGGATACAGCGCAGACCTGGTGCTGCTGGAACCGGACGAGCTGGAATGGGAAGAACTCGATCTCTCAGAGGACCCTGTCAGATATCTTCTGGAGATGGACTGGCCTTCCAGGACTCGCCTGACAATGGTCAATGGCAGAGTCGTATACCGGGACGGCGACTTCCCCACACTTCCTCCCCTGCCGCTCCCTCCTGGAGAGGCGAGAGCGATCCTTGTCAATCGCGCAGGCAAGCTCACTGGAGAACCTTTCTGACAATGGCTGCCGGAAACGGTGTAAACGATGGAAGAGCGGTCGAGGTAGCGATACCGAGACCGGTCTGGAAGACCTTCTGCTACCTTATGCCGCGAGAACTGGATGGAGGCGTGATTCAAGGCTGCAGGGTCGCGGTTCCATTCGGCGCCAGCAGGCTTGTCGGTTTCGTGCTCGGAGTCTGGAAGGCAGCTCTTCCGAAAGAATTGAAGCCCATCCTCGAACGGCTGGACTCCACTCCACTCCTCCCGGCTAAAGTGATCGAACTGGTGAACTGGGCAGCGGGGTATTACCAGGCTCCACCCGGGATGATGTACGCTTCCGCACATCCTCCCGGCATGTCAGGCCGGACCGTCAGGTTCTGTTCACCGCTGGGCAATGCCGGCAGAAGCAGGATATCAGCTGTCCTCGGGAAGGCTGGAGACACTACTATCGACAGGCTGAAGTCGTCTCTTCCGAAAGGTTATCCTCTGGAAGCAAGGCTCGCCGAGCTGGAATCAGAGGGCAGGATTCGAACGTGGTGGGAGCCGGTAGACCAGCCGCAGCCGGTCAGGGAAAGAATGGTCGAGATCCTGGCAGAAGATGCCGATGCCGTTAAAATCGCCGAGAGAATCCGCAGCAGGGCTCCGAAGCAGGCTGAGATCCTTTTCGAGCTTGCGACTTCTTCCGAACCCGTTCCGCGGCGCGAGGTTCTCCGCCGTACCTCTTCAACCTCTTCTTCGCTGGCATCTCTGAGAATGAAAGGTCTGATAAGGGAATTCTACAGAGAGGTTCCCAGGGACCCCCTGCAGCATCTCGATCGTCATGAGAATGATCTTCTTCCCGATCTCACGGATCTGCAGAAGAATGCCGTAGATGCGGTCATCGGAAACCTCGGATCCGGTGGAACCTTCCTGATCCACGGAGCCACGGGCAGCGGAAAAACCGAAATCTATATGCGTGTGATATCGGAGGCGCTGGACGGAGGCACCGGAGCGCTTGTCCTCGTTCCGGAGATATCCCTCACACCGCTTCTGGTCTCGCGGTTTCACCGCAGGTTCCCCGGCAAGGTAGCCGTACTCCACAGCGCGCTTTCGAGAGGTGAGAGACTGGACAGCTGGAACATGGTCAGAAGCGGAAAGAAGCCTATCGTCATCGGCGCGAGGAGCGCAGTTTTCGCACCCCTCGAGAAGACCGGCATCATCGTTGTAGACGAGGAGCATGATCCGAGCTACAAGCAGAACGAACTGCCCAGATACAACGGCAGGGATCTTGCCGTAATGAGGGGTGTGTTCGAGGGAATTCCCGTAATTCTTGGATCGGCAAGTCCTTCGATGGAAAGCTATGCGAACGCAACAAGCGGGAAATACAGGCTGCTCGAGCTTCCGGAAAGGATTCTATCCCGCCCGATGCCAGTGACCACGATAGTTCCATCAGGATCGATGTCCCACCCTCTGCTTTCAGACGAGCTCCTTGGAGGTATCGGCAAGAGAACTGCACGAGGAGAACAGTCCATAGTTCTGATAAACAGGAGGGGATTCGCCCCGACACAGATCTGCCGCAACTGCGGGCACAGGGAAAAATGCCCGAGATGCGGTGTGACGCTGACCTACCATCGCAAGGGGGAGTCGCTCCGTTGTCATTACTGCAGTTTCTGGAGATCGGCATTGAATGCGTGTCCGGAATGTGGTAACGAAGACTTTGCACACATGGGGCCGGGTATCCAGAAGGTTGAAGAAGCGCTGAAGAAGTACCTTCCCAGCACAAGGGTCATCAGGATGGATTCGGACACGACCAGAGGCAGGCGTGCTCACTGGAGGATACTGGAGAGCTTTGGCAGAGGTGATGGTGACGTACTCCTGGGAACTCAGATGGTAGCAAAAGGACACGATTTCCCGAACGTGACTCTCGTTGGAATAATCGCTGCCGACATGGGTTTGTCCTTCCCGGATTTCCGTTCAGCGGAGAGAGTATTTCAGCTTATCCTCCAGGTTGCAGGGCGGGCTGGAAGAGCCGATATACCGGGACAGGTAGTGGTTCAGACAACCGACCCGGATGACCCGGTGATCCTTGCCGCGTGCAATCACGATTTCGAGAGGTTCTGGGAACTCGAAGCTCCGGTCCGCAGAACTTTCAGATACCCGCCTTCCGGCAATCTCGTCAGGTTCGTCTGGAGTGGTCTGAAGCAAGAGGATGTCATGAACTCTGCACTGATCTGCTGCAGGGATCTCGACGTTCAACACACAGAACTCTTCCCACCACAGGAAGCTGCATTCCCGAGAATCAACCGCCGCTGGAGATGGAGCACGATCGGCAAGTCCTCGACTAGAGCGCCCCTTGCGGCACTGTCTGCAGCGATTCGTCTGCGATTCGAAAACGGCGGATTCTCCGGTATCAGACTCGATATCGACGTGGATCCGTACAACCTTCTCTGAGCTGCCGAGAGCAACGCTGCCATTCCATCCTGTCGGGGTTCTACCGAACGAGAGGGTCTGGTCAGACTCAGAAGAAGAGGTCCGAAGGATCTCCCGTAGCCCGGTTCCTGAAATAGCCTGTTATCTGTCTGAGGAGAGCACCCTCATCACCGGAACCGGCAAGGGCTCTGGCCTCTTCGAGAATCGACAATGCCTCCTGGTGGAGTTCCTGTCCCCGCCTGCTGTCGAGCGGTGCGCCGGCTGCACCGCTTATCATGCACCATGCCCGGCCCACTTCCAGACCCATCAGAGAAATCTGATCCAGTTGTCGTTCAGTGGCCCCCATCAGCCTTGCTCCGGACACGGCTGCAAACCTGGAAAGGGTTCCTGCCCAGAGCTCCCATGTTTCGGTTTCTCCAGTCAGCGCAGTCGATCTCTTCTGCTGTTCGAGAGATACTCCCGCCAGAACACCCCTTCCGCCGATGGCCTCCATGGCGTCCTCGATAATGGCCGAAGCATGTCTTCCGCCATTCGAGACCAGGTGTGTAACGGCAAGGGGAACAAGGGCATCACCGACGAGAATGGCCGTAGCCTCGTCGAAGTCTTGCCATAGCGCTGATTCGTTTGCCATGAATATCGACTCGAAGCCGGGAAGAGTCGCATGAGCAGTGATTGCGGCTTTAAGCAGATGTGCAGCAACTGCTGCAGGCAAGCCTTTATCGTAACTCCCACCGCACCACCTGGCTGCGCCACAAGCAAGAAGGCTCAGCTCAACTGGACGCGTATTGTTCGACATGCAGAGCATGGCATCTCTGAACCTGTCAGGATGTCCCTTGCAGGAATCGGTGATGGCAAGTGCTGCTTCGGTGATCAGCTTTTCGCGCCATAATGAGAGAAGATCGGAGTTATTCCCCATGCGCCATGAGTTCCAGGAGTTTCTCCCGCAGCCTGTCCCTGGTAAGAGGCTCACTGATACGACCGTCGTGAGCAAGCTTCATCGTTCCCGTTTCCTCGCTTACAACGACTGCAACAGCATCGGAGTGTTCACCGATCCCAAGGGCTGCTCTGTGTCTGGTTCCGAGCCTTGGTGTGAACGCTGTTCTTCCCGTCAGCGGGAGGATCGCAGAAGCCCGGACCATCCTGTCGTCCCGGATGACTATCGCGCCGTCGTGCAGTGGTCCGGGTGGAGTGAGCATGGATGCAACGAGGTCGGGCTGGACCCTGAGTTTCTCGAGTTCGACGCCGTCGCTGTAGAGCCCGTCAAGGGATTCCGATCTCTCGAGAACGAATAACCCTCCCAGCTTTCTCTCGCGAAGCAATCCGCAGGTCTCGACGAGGGAGTCGATCGTATCGTAGTCAGTCCATGATGCCCTGCCATAGAATTTCCGGGACAGGTATCTGCCCATCGAGCGGAGAATGTCCTTGATCTCAGATGCAAAGATTACGACAACCGCTATGAACATCACTCCCGACAGTTTCTCGATCAGGAATCCTATCGTAAAGAACCTCAGTTCCCTCAGAATGACGCCCATCAGGAGAACGGCCGCAAAGACCAGGATAACGGTCATTGCAGGAGTCTTCCACAGCGAACCAATGATGATCCTGATTATGATCGCGATTATCAGGACATCGGCAAGCTGTGCCAGCCAGAATCCGCTGAAGATCGATTCGCCAAGGGGCTGGAACATGCTATCTCCCGATTCTCAGTGCTTCGACAACCTTCCGGCTTCGAACCGCACCGGACACATCATGGACTCTGAGGATATCCGCAGAACCTCCGGTCAGTGCTGACACAACGTGTGTGTAGAGGTCCCTCCCAGCCGGAACTTCTTCTCCGGTAATGGTTCCGAGAAAGCTCTTGCGGGAATGACCCAGAAGAACACGGCATCCCATTCTCCTGAAACCATCAAGTCTCCTGAGGAGTACTATATTGTCCTTCAGTCTCTTGCCAAACCCGATACCTGGATCGATGAGGATCTTTGACCTTTGAACACCAGCTGTTTCGGCGTACAGCACCCTTTCGAGCAGAAAGCCGTAAACCTCGTCGAATACGTCCCCGTACGAGGGAGCATCCTGCATGGTCTGAGGGCTTCCCTGCATGTGCATGATCACCACAGGTGAACCGGAGGATGCAGCCAGGGCCGGCATGTCGGGATCGAGTAGTGCACTCGTGTCGTTTATCATGTCCGCTCCCGCATCCAGAGCCGCCTCGGCAACGGAAGCAATGGTCGTATCTATTGAAACGGGAACGTCACTCTCGGAACGAAGTGCTTTGATGACCGGAATGACCCGCTGAACCTGTTCCTCTGCCGTTACGGACCGGGAGCCCGGTCTGGTGGATTCACCACCACAGTCAATGATCGCTGCTCCATCAGCGACCATCTGTAGAACATGGTTCACAGCGGCGCCGACCGAGTTGAATGCTCCCCCATCCGAAAAGGAATCCGGTGTTACGTTTAGAACTCCCATCACGAGGGGAGAGTATCCATATCCGATTCTTTTCCCGCCCAGCTCGAGAGAATCGGGAAGAGGGGGCGGTTCGAGAGCGGTTTCGAGTTCCCGGGCAAGATCGACCAGACCGAAGGGCTGTGCCTTAAGGGAAGCACATGCGGCGAGAATCTGCTTCTCGGTACCCAGGAGCAGAACATCCGTTTGATCGCATTCGCAGGATAGGGTCCCGCGGGAAACGATGGCGTCGCCTCCCCCTGAGAGCATACATTGTTTGATGATACTCGCAGCCGGAGGGGAAAACGGACCTGCGGAGAACGTAAGAACACGGCACTTGAGCTTCAGGCGGGACCAGGTTCCGGGGTCGGCTCCGATTCGCTCTATTTCTTCCTGCCAGTCTCTGTCCGAGATAAGCCCTGCTGATCTCAAGCTGAACATTCTAATGGGCTCCGATGCTCCTGCCGATCAGAGCAAGTGCTTCGTTGCGCGTTTCCAGCCTCTTGAGATAGCCTCTCATGGCTGATGTGACTATCCTCGAGTCACGCTTCTTCACTCCGCGCATGGCCAGGCACATGTGCTCCGCCTCCATGACGACCATAACTCCTTTTGCCTGTAATTCATCCATAATCGCATCGGCTATCCTGGTAGTCAGTCTTTCCTGGAGCGTAAGTCTTGCGGCCATGATCTCCACGGTTGAGACGATGGAGCTGAGACCGGCGATTCGATCATTGGCGGGTATGTAAACGACATCGCACCTGCCGATGAAGGGAAGAAGATGATGCTCGCAGAGCGAAGCGAAGCTGATATCCTTCACGATGATCATCTCGTTCTGGTTTTCGACGGACATGGTGGTGAGCGGCACGCGGGAGTTGTCGATTCCTCTGCAGAGTTCAGCCATGGATCTGGCAACCCTCGATGGAGTTTCCTTCAGACTCTCCCTGTCAGGATTCTCCCCGATCCCCTCCAGGATCAATCTGACTCCCTGCTCTATTCTCTGGAGATCCATCATCGACATGACCTTCCGTTGTATTGGTGGGTTCTTCTGACGAGGTTTCGTTTTCCGAATCGACTTCCACTGTATCGGTCTTTCTAGCCAGCCCCGGGAATTCCTCTCCCGGTCTCATCTCACCAAGCAGCTCGGAGATCTCGTCGCTGGAGACGGTTTCCTTCTCCAGCAGCAACTCCGTCAATCTCTCTACGACGTCTCTGTATCCGGTGAGTATCTCGAGAGCTCTGCCATAGCCATCCTCCACGAACTGCTTGATTTCACTGTCGATCAATCTCGCCGTGTGTTCGCTGAAATCCCTGATCCTGCCCATGTCGCGTCCGAGGAAAATGGGTTCGCTGTTGTGTCCGAGTGAAACGGGGCCGATATCCTTGCTCATTCCCCACTCACAGACCATTTTGCGTGCCAGAGCGGTTGCTTTCTCGAGGTCGTTGCCGGCTCCCGTGCTAAGCGTATCCAGGAAAAGCACTTCGGAAGCTCTTCCACCAAGCAGCCTTGCGAGAACACCCCTGCAGTACTCGAAGGAGTAATTATGCCTGTCATCTATGGGAAGGAAACTTGTTACTCCAAGGGCATGACCTCTGGGAACTATGGAAACCTTGTGTACAGGATCAGAGTCCGGAATCATGATTCCTACTATTGCATGTCCGCTTTCGTGTATGGCGGTGAGGTTTTTCTCCTCGGGGGTTATCACCATGCTGCGGCGCTCAATACCCATGACGATCCTGTCAACGGCGTACTCGAAATCCTCGCTGAAGATTTTCTTGGCGTTACGTCTGGCAGCTCTGAGAGCAGCCTCGTTTGCCAGCGCTTCAAGGTCCGCTCCGCTGAAACCGGGAGTGCCTCTCGCCAGTTTCTGAAGGCCTACATCCGGAGCAAGCGGCATCTTTCTGGTGTGGACCTTCAGTATCGCCTCCCTGCCCTTCACATCGGGCATGTTGACGATGATCCTTCTGTCGAATCTTCCGGGTCTCAGTAGAGCAGGATCGAGCACGTCCGGCCTGTTCGTAGCGGCCATGACGATTACACCCTCATTGGCGTCGAAACCATCCATTTCCACGAGGAGAGCGTTGAGTGTCTGTTCCCGCTCGTCGTGTCCGCCGCCAAGACCGGCACCCCTGTGTCTGCCCACTGCATCGATCTCATCGATGAACAGGATGCAGGGGGCTTTTGCTTTTCCCTGCACGAAGAGATCACGAACCCTGCTGGCGCCGACACCCACGAACATCTCAACGAAATCGGATCCGCTCATGGAGAAGAACGGAACACCTGCTTCGCCGGCAACAGCCTTGGCCAGAAGAGTTTTTCCCGTTCCGGGTGGTCCGAGAAGGAGAACACCCTTGGGTACTTTTCCGCCAAGCCTCTGGAATTTCTTGGGCTGTTTGAGGAATTCGATTACCTCCTCGAGTTCCTCCTTGGCTTCGTCAACCCCCGCTACGTCAGCGAAAGAAGTTTTTGGTTTGTCACTCGAGAAGAGCTTTGCTCTGCTCTTTCCGAAGGAAAACGCTCTGTTGCCGCCACCCGCGTTCCGCATGATGTAGATCCAGAATCCGATCAGCAGAAGGAACGGGCCGACACTGAGCAGAATCTGGAAGAAATCTACTTTTGGAGCACGAGCGGTAATGGAAACGCCATGTGCCTGAAGTGAATCAACAATATCCGTATCCTCGAAGGGAACGAAACTTACGAAGCTTGTGTAGTTGGAGCCATCGATGTTCTGCACCGAATAGAAAGTTCCTTCAACGGTTCCACCCGTCTCGATCACTACCGATTCAACACTTCCCTGGCTGACGAACCACAGTAATCTCGAGTAGGGAATATCTGCGCTGTTCTGTCCGGAGCTGAGGACGGTAACGAGTGTGTATGCAATAAGACCGAGGAGGAGCCAGAGGGTGAAGGTCCTTATCGAGCACCCCATCTTGAGCGGGGGAAGAGGTTCCTTCCTGTTGGGGGGGCGGTTGTTGCTCATTTGTCTCCTTCTTCGCCTTCGGGGCAGGTGTCTCTGACGGCTACAACATCGGGGAGATTCCGGTGAAAACCTCCGGGACTGTCGAGTCCGTAGCCGAAGACAAATCTGTCTGGAATCTCGAACAGTGCACGATAAATCATGGCAACAGCATGCCTTCTGGCCACCCTTTTGTCCAGAAGGACCACGGTGCGGAGAGACGCCGGTTTTCTGGATGTTATCAGCTTTTGAATATACGCCAGAGTAAGCCCGCTGTCGACAATATCCTCTACCAGAAGGACATGCCTTCCGGCAAGGGGAAGCGTTGTATCCAGGGTGAGTTGCACCTCTCCCGATGTGGTAGTCGCATCGCCATAGCTTGCAGCACCAAGAAACTCGATCTGCAGCTGGAGATCCAGGCAGCGGACGAGATCGGATGCGAACATGAAGCCGCCCTTGAGCAGGGGGATCACAACGAGTGTCTGTCCTCTGTACAGTTCACTCAGTTCAAGACCGAGATCGGCAACGGCTGCAGCTATCTCTTTGGCGGTGATGAGTACGTCTGTTTCGACAACATTTTTCTCATCGCTCAAAGTTCATCCTCCACAGCAAAATTTATCTCGAACTCCCCTTGCGTAACAGTCATCACCGGTCCGCCCGGAAGAGAATGGCACCCACAGGCACCTGAAAGAAGCCAGCGATCGGTTTTCTCCAACTCTAGCCTGCCCTTCCTCGGTCGTCCCGAGAGCTCCCAGAGGACACCGAGTCTCAATCCTCTCGGGAGAGCCCTGTAGCGCTCTCTGTTCACGATCGTTCCAGAGGAGGACACCTCTGAGATGGTCATCAAAGCGGATTCGACGACCTGAAAGACGATGTCTCTCCAGTCGGAGAGCCCTGCTGCAGCTCTTGCAAGCCGTTGTTCACTGTTATGAAATACCGCTTCCAGAGTGGGAATGATATCATGTCTGACCCGGTTTCTCAGGATGGAGTCATCAGCATTGGTGGGATCATCCATCCACTTCTGTCCAACGGAACTCAGGTATTCCCTGATATCTCTCCTTGTAAGATCGAGCAGCGGGCGCCTGACAGGTCCCCTGCCTACGTAGTCCATCCCGCCGAGTCCTCTCAGACCGGCACCCTCCATCAGCCTCATCAGAAGGGTTTCCGCTCTGTCGGAAGCCGTGTGTCCAACCGAAACGAATGCGGCTGGTTCCCGTTCACTGGAAACGGACTCGTAGATTTGTTGTCTCGCTGCACTCCAGACTCCTTCCGCAGAACTACCGACGGGTGGTTCGAGCAGAACACACCTGAACGGGATCTGCAGCCCTTTCGCGAGATCCCTTGTGAAATCCGCGTCATCCCGGCTCGTATCCCGCATCTGGTGATCGATATGCAGAACCGACAGGTTCCACTTCATGTGGGCAGAAAACCTCTGGAGAAGAAGAAGCATTGCGACGGAATCCGCGCCTCCGGATACGGCAGCCCATACGCTTGCACCCTCAGGCAGAACGGATTCGTGCCTGATCGTTTCGATGAACGTTCTCTCCGCTTTCCTGTTCACATCTCCTCCGCTCAGACGCCAATATACGTTTCTCACCGGGCACTGCGCATGCATGGTTCTGGACTGCGCCGGGATTTAGCCGAATAATCAAAGCTGAAGGGAAGAGATATTGAAGAGTCAGGTTGATCCCTCTCTCAGGCACCGGTTAGGACTGCCAGCCCTCTTCTCCGTTGCAACCGGAGCCATGATAAGCTCGGGACTGTTCGTATTGCCTGGGCTGGCTTACTCGGTTGCCGGACCTGCGGTGATCTTCTCATACCTTCTTGCCGGGCTCCTCGCTTTTCCGACGATGCTCAGCAAATCAGAACTCGCTACGGCCATGCCGAAGGCGGGTGGCACTTACTACTTCATTGACAGAGCGCTTGGACCGTTAGCCGGAACAATATCCGGGTTTGCGGCATGGTTCTCACTCAGCGTCAAGACAGCGTTTGCGTTCGTCGGTCTGAAGGTTTTCGCCGGCCTTGTCTTTCCCGGGCTGGACGGCACGATGCTCGCCCTGGCAGCCTGTTTCCTGTTCACGGCGATTAATCTCATCGGGACAGGACATGCAGGAGTAGCACAGATACTCCTTGTCATGGGCCTCCTGCTGATACTGGCCGTATTCGCCGGAATAGGTGTAACCCATCTCGAATCAGCGCGCTTCAGACCTCTTGCACCGGGAGGATTTTCGGGGATTCTCGAGGCAACTGCACTGATATTCGTGGCGTTTGGAGGGTTGACAAAGGCGGCCAGCGTGGCTGAGGAAGCAAAAAATCCAAAGAGAGATCTGCCTCTGAGTCAGTTCATATCGCTGATTACGGTGACCCTTGTCTACTTCGGCTCCGTTCTCGTCTGTGTGGGAGTTCTATCCCCGGAGATCCTGCGAAACTCGATGACTCCTCTCTCGGATGCAGCAGAAGTGCTTGCAGGCCGGGCAGGCTTCGTAGTTCTAGGAGTAGCTGCTGTCATCGCATTCATATCCACGGCAAATGCAGGGATAATGTCCGCAGCCAGATTCCCCCTTGCCATGAGCAGAGACAATCTTCTCCCGGGGAATTTCGGCAGGATCTCACTGCGGAGGGGAACTCCCTGGGTCTCGATTCTCTTCACCGGAGCCTTCATCACAATCATGCTCCTCATCGAGTTCGCGCTGCTTGTGAAGATAGCCTCGTCACTGATGATATTCCTGTTCCTGCTCGTGAACATTGCCGTAATAGTCATGCGCGAGAGCAGGATCCACACGTACAGCCCATCTTTCAGAAGCCCTGGCTATCCGTGGGTTCAGATCGCAGGAATTCTTGGAATGTCGATTCTGCTGGCAAAGATCGGCGAACCGGCTCTGATCGCCTGCATTTCCGTCGTAATCGGCGGTTCTATATGGTACTTCATCTACTCCAGAAAGCGGGTCCGACGGCAGTCTGCGCTCCTTCACCTGGCTGCAAGGATTTTCCCGAGAGAACTCCGGAGAGATGGGCTAGTCAGGGAACTCAAACAGGTCCTGCTCGATCGGGATGCGATCATTGAAGATCGTTTTGACAGGCTTGTTCTCGACGCTCCGATACTGGACCTGGGCAAGAGGATGGGCCTGGAGGAATTTCTAAGAAGGGGTGCGTCAGAGCTGTCTCCAGATCTGGGAGTCGGCACTTCAGACCTTTTCGAGCTTCTTCTCCAGAGGGAAAGGGACTCGACCACGGCACTGAGAAAGGGTCTGGCAATTCCTCACGTTGTTGTTCCGGGAGAGCACAAGTTCAGCATATGTCTGGCCAGGAGCAGAGAGGGGATCGATTTCGGTGGTGAGAACTCACCGGTACATCTAGTGTTCATACTTGCAGGTACAATGGATGAAAGGCCGTTCCACCTCAGGGCTCTCATGGCCATAGCCGAGATTACAAGCGCACCCGACTTCGACTCCATGTGGATGAAATGCAGAGACACGGCGGAGTTGAGAGATCTCATCCTTCTCGCCCAGCGACGAAGGGAAGCACCGGGGCGAGTGTGACCGTAAGAACCAGGCTACTCTTTTCTTGCCAATCTGAACGACCTGTACCGGTTCTTCAGGATTCTGTCTCCGAGCAGGAGGCGTCTCGTCTTCACAATCGCGTAAACCGTACACGGAAGGAATAGAGCAAGGCTCACCAGCAGAGCCCACTTGATGAAAGGCAGCAGGAACAACGGGAGGTAAGCCTGCAAGTAGAAGGCAAATGCTGAAATCAGCAGTAGAAAGGCGGGAACCATCAGCACGATGATCCTCTTTGCGAATTTCCGTCGGATCTGCGCCCATCTTTCCATCTTCTGCCTTATATCTTCCTCACCTGTATTGATAGCATCAACCTGCTCCTGAGCTTCCTCCATCTCGATTGTCTCTGCTTTCTCAGCGGCAACCTTCTCGAGCCTGATCTTCTCGTGGTGAGCCATTCTCTTCGCGTAATCAGCCCCGCAGTCCGGACAGAAGCTGTTGAACCACCGAACTGCTCCACCGCAGTCAGGACACTCCCGGAAGAACGGGGTTCCGCACTTCCCACAGAATTTGACCTGTTCCTCGTTCAGGAAGCCGCAGGAGGGACAAATCTCCTCAACTATCTGAAGCACACCGTACGAGTCTAACGAATGCGTCGCACCGCACGATTCACACCTGAACCTGTTTTCCGTCACTCCTTCGAGCTGAGTACAACCGCAGCCCGGACAGACTAGATTCCTTTCTTCCATTCCAGAATCCTCCCCGTTGCTGACCAGAAAGATGATAATACAGGCTGAAGAGAGAACAAGCCCCGCGATGCATGCATTGCATGAGACATTGTTGTACAGCATTATCCATATACGACATACACATTTATCACTATGAGGGGAAGGACACGGTGTTCAAGACAAACGAGTACTTCGACGGAATGGTGAAGTCCATTGCATTCGAAACATCAGGCGGCTCGGCAACGGTGGGAGTGATGGCAAAGGGAGACTACGAATTCTCGACATCATCGGTTGAGTACATGACCCTCATCAGCGGCAGCTGGCTGATCAGGCTTCCTGGCAGAAGCGATTGGCAGTCTTTCGATGTGAACGAAACGTTTCAGGTTCCCGCTGGGGAGAAATTCCAGCTCAAAGTCGGTGAGGATTCAGCATACATCTGCAGGTATGAATAGCAGTCTCCGGCGCACCTCAAAGGTCATCGAGGAGTTCACTGACCTGGCTTTTCGAGAGTCCCATTCCCAGGGAGGCCATGAGGAAGAGCCTTAACTTATGCCCCTGCATATCCCCGGCCAGTATAAGACCACGCTTCTCCAGGTCCACGCCTCCACCGATGTAGTCGTATACGCCCAGCACCCTTCCGACATAGCATCTGCTTGTCACGCAGACTATTACGCCTTTAGAGGCTACTTCTTCCGCTGCATCTGCAACCAGAGGTGGGACATTTCCTCTTCCGAGAGCCTCAATCACAAGGCCCCCGTATCCTTCCTGCAGGCAGTGCAGCACCTCTCTGTGTCCGAAACCCGCAGCAACTCTTACCAGACCCACCTCATGGTCCATCCTGAGTTCACCGGGAGGAAGGTGTACTCTCCAAAGAGGAGCTCTGTGCAGCAGGACCCTGTCCTGGTCGACGAAGCCCAGAGGGCCGTATCCTGGAGAACTGAAGCTGCTGACGTTGCTAGTGTAGTTCTTGGTAACCCTTCCTGCCGAGTGTATCTCGTCGTTAAGAACAACGGTAACTCCCAGCTTATTAACTTCCGGTGTAGCAGCCGTCAGCAGGGCGCCTCTGAGGTTCCTTGGACCGTCGACCCCCATCTCAGAGAGGCTTCTCATAGCTGCAGTGAATACGACTGGCTTTTCCGTGTCCAGCCATACATCGGCCAGAAAAGCTGTTTCCTCCAGTGTGTCAGTGCCGTGCGTAACGACTACCCCATCGCAATCGTCGGCGGATGTCAGCTCCCCCAACAGCCGGCAGAGCTCTCCCATCTTCGCTGGAGTGATCTGCGGGCTCGGTAGTCGGCTGAACTTCAAATGGTCGATGTGGATATGCTCTGGCACCACGTCCCCGTCTATCGGGAGCGGGTTGTGTTCGTCGGTTACGTCGAGCCCTTCTCTGCCGCGCGCCATCTCTATGGTCCCGCCAGTCGAGACCAGTGTAATCCTGGTCCGCATCACTCATCTGCTTTCTGTTGCGATGACGTATATGCCTGCATCGCGATCCTTTCTTCGGAAACGACAACTATTCATACCTGGGAGCAATGCATGGCGGCCTTGCCGTAAATGGAAAGACCGCAATCACCGTGTTAATTCACAACATCACGAAAATGTAAAGCGTTTTGACCGGTCGCTATGAAAGGAGGGGCTCTGCTTCCCGTGTCAATTCCTGCATCAGTTCGCTGACGCTGACTATCTTGTCGATTCGGTACGCGTTCTGGCCGCACATTGGAAATCCAATGTCGAGATGTCCATGAGCCGAGTTCAGTAAAGCCAGTGCGATGCAGTAGTTTGCCTTGTCTGCGTCACATGTCAGCAAGCATTTGTAAGGACATGCGAATTTCTGTTTCTCACCCAGGCTCTTCTGGACGAATGGAGTGTTTATCACCCGTGCAGGCATCCCGACAGGTGATAGAATCAAGACTATATCGTCTTCGGTCGCATCCAGGAACGCCTGTTTGTATTCATCTGAGACATCGCACTCGTGTGTAGCCACGAAGCGTGTACCCATTTGAACGCCGCTTGCACCCATGTTAAGGAACCTGGCAACGTCTGCTCCCGTATAAATGCCTCCGGCTGCTATGACGGGAATCTTTCGTCCCGCCTGCTGTTCGTACCGATCCGCGACAACAAGTGTGTCTCGAACAAGTGTCTCGAGATCGGCTGCCGTGCCATCCACAAGCTCTTCGAAACCGAAACCCAGGTGACCGCCGGCCAAAGGCCCTTCAACGACCAGAGCGTCAGGAAAGCATGAATATTTTTTGGCCCACGATCTGCATATTATGTCCGCGGCGCGCCCGGAAGAAATGATAGGTACCAGTTTCATTGGTGAATCACCTGCGTATTCAGGCAAACGCATTGGAAGTCCGGCACCGGAAAACAGAACATCAACGTCTTCCTCCGCGCATACCTTCACCAGATCACTGTAATTCGTAAGCGCCACCATCACGTTCACGCCCACGGGCAGATCCTTCTGCATGACCTCCCGGATCTCGATTTCCAATGCCTTACAAGCCCTCTCCTCAAAGGAGGCGGACGAAGTCAATTCCTCGCCCAGACCCACGCTGGCAATGACACCAAGGCCGCCCGCCTGAGAAACGGCGGATGCCAGTATCGCCTTTGACACTGATACACCCATACCGCCTTGAACGATTGGAATGCGGATTGTAAGATCCCCGATTGTAAGGCCAGGTAATTCCATTAGTGCCTTTCCTTAGGTAATCGCACTTATTGTAAAGGTTTCCGGCGGGAATCAGTACGTCCCGCGTAGGGGCTGGTGGCAGCTACTTCGCACTGGACGTGCAAAGATACAACACATCGAGTAGTCCGGACAAGTAAGCAAGTGAATATGTTCCTCGAACCACCTCATCGAATGATATAATGAGCTCTATACAGTGCGGGAATCATGGTTAGCAGCTATCTGAGCAGTACACACCTTCTGACAGCTTTATCTCCACAGGCGTCCAGAATTATCAGGTAGCATCCAGACGGTACGGACGGATGTGGATTCCAGGACACTGTCTGCTCTCCAGAGGATACGGTTCCGTTCACGAGTCCGGTAATGAGTCTGCCGGAAATGGAATAGACCGACAACCTTGCCTGAGAAGGTCCTGGGAGATAGAAGGCGACGTCCACGCTGAAAGTGAAGGGAGAGGGAACCGGCATATCCAGCCAGAGTGCGCCTGAAAGCCCTTCCGCTCCCTCGACGCCTGTGTTGTCCCAGCAGGCATATTTCAAGTCATGTCCGGTTTCGTAGTAGTACGAGATACACGGTCTGTTGAATGGACCAAGGGCAAGCGAAGTGTACTTACCAACGTACCCGGGGCTGTCCACGGTCTCCACATGCCATGAGGAACCGTCAAGGAAGGCGTACTTCAGGTCCCCGCCGGTAACGTTGTAGTAAGAAATGTGCGGGTTGCCTGAAGAGTCCAGCTCCAGGGATGTGTACTCGCCGACGTTGCCGGTGTTGTCTACGGTCTCGATAGCCCAGGAGGAACCATTCCACGAGGCATACTTCAGATCACCGCCGGTCTGGTAGTAGTACGATATGTGCAGGTTGCCCGATGCATCCAGCGCCAGGGATGAGTACTCACCGACGTTGCCGGTGTTGTCTACGGTCTCGATAGCCCAGGAGGAACCATTCCACGAGGCATACTTCAGATCACCGCCGGTCTGGTAGTAGTACGATATGTGCAGGTTGCCCGATGCATCCAGCGCCAGGGATGAGTACTCACCGACGTTGCCGGTGTTGTCTACGGTCTCGATAGCCCAGGAGGAACCATTCCACGAGGCATACTTCAGATCACCGCCGGTCTGGTAGTAGTACGATATGTGAGGGTTACCCGATGTATCCAGCGCAAGCGAGGAGTACTCACCGACGTTGCCGGTGTTGTCCACCGTCTCGATCTGCCAGGAAGAACCGCTCCAGACAGCGTACTTCAGTGCTCCTCCGGTTTGATAGTAGTACGAAATATGAGGGTATCCCGAAGAGTCGATCACAAGGGAAGAGTAACTGCCTACTAACCCCTGATCGTCAACCGTCTCCACGTCCCACGCAGCAAGTGCCGCACCAGGCAGGATAACTGCCATCAGAATCGATGCAACAGACTTCATCTCTTCCCCCGTTCAAGCTGAAGAGGATATTGGAGAATTAATTTCTGATGTAAAGAGTAAGCCCCCGGAAAGAGCCGAGCGCCCGTATCCACTTGCTCCGAGGGAAAGCTCTATGAAGCCCTCCTGTAATGGATTAGGGGCTCTACAGAGATGATTGACTTGACATAGCGTACGTTATTGCGTACGCTATAGACGAAAGGAGGTGGACATGCCAACCATTTCTGCCACAAAAGCCCGCTACCACCTGTATTCTCTGATCGATGAAGCAGCGAACTCTCATGAACCCATCGTGATCACAGGGAAGCGCAACAAGGCTGTCCTTCTGTCTGAGGATGACTGGCGGGCTATCCAGGAAACCATCTTCCTGCTTTCGGTTCCCGGAATGAGGGAATCCATCCGTAAAGGGCTGGCAACTCCCGTAGAGGAGTGTACCGAGGATCTAGACTGGTGATCTGGAGAATCATCTTTACGAAGCAGGCTGTGAAAGATGCCCGGAAACTCTCCTCTGCCGAATTGAAACCAAAGGCTGAAAAGTTGCTAGCAGTCCTTAAACAAGATCCGTTCGGATCTCCCCCACCATTCGAGAGACTCATAGGAGATCTGAGTGGTGCATACTCCAGACGCATCAATATTCAGCACAGGCTTGTGTATCAGGTTCTCGAAGAGGAGATGATCGTCAAGATAATCAGAATGTGGACGCATTACGAGTAACGACAACATGGTAAGGTTGATTCTGAAGAAAAGGCGCTCAGTGATTACTTAACGCCTTGTCTTGGATGCCCTCAGGAAAAGTTCTACGAACCCCCTCCAGGAATAGCTGATGGGTATTTACTTATTATGACTACTCAGTTCTGTGCATCGGTGGGTAATTTCAGGACTCAGTAGAGTCAATCATACTCCGGGTTGTACGAATCAACTGGTTCGCTTCTGCAATAATTTCTAGTGCCTCTGATTCGCTAATAAGATCAACGCCATCATAAACCGCCTGATGTCTCTTCTGCCGGTATTGGTCATAGAGGTCAAGGGTACTCGAATCAATGTCAAGAGTGAATTCTAGACTAGCAAGAACTCTATAATGACCACCACCGTCTCTCTCAACACGATACCCGCTCCTATACAGAGCCGCTCGTGCGCAGTTGAGGAGTGATTCATACGCCATTCGGAATTGCCATGGGGGTGATACACCTGGCTGATTTGCTTGCTCAATGTTCCTCTCCGCACTTTCAATCAATGCAAGAATCTCTGTGTCAGATGCTGAATGGGTATCAAGCCAGTGGTTCTGTCTGTGCCATTGTTCTAAAGTCACTCTCATTTCCAATCACGAAAATCTTGTCCCCCTTGGATACCCTCACAAGAAAATTGTTCTTACTCTGACTGATACGGTATTCACAAGGTGAATAGCACGTCGCATTAACTTCTCTTCCTATGCACCGACCGATCTGACGGATCAGTGAAGCGATATCTCTAAGCGTTACCTCCCCTATTACCATTAGATCAAGGTCACTTGTCGAGTTGAACTGGTCTCTGGCAAACGAGCCAAATATGAAGGCGATGTCGATTCGGTCTCTTACAGGTTCTAGCGCGGATCGAATGATACCCACAGGTATACTGAGTTTTGTTACTATTCCTTTGAGATCCGAGTAGACTGAGCTTTCCTCATTGACGCTGTAATGTTTCTGATTCCCGAATTCTTTTAACGATACGATCCCAAGCTTCTGAAGCTTATTCAATTCCTTACCAATGTGCGCTGAATCCAGTCCCAAAAGGCTTTCCAACTGTCTGATGTAGAACTGCTCATCAGGATGCGAGAACAGCCATTCCAGTAGTTTTGCTCGGGCTTTGGATCCAAAGAGAATCTCAAGCACGTTTATCTCCTACCCAGCATTGCATGATCCCATAGTATGTTTTCTGTGCTGTACTCCTATGCATTCGTAATGCTTGTCTGATTCTGCTGCTGATACTTCTTCATATGCTGCAGCTAATTTTTCTGCGATTGTAGTATTCTCTTCCATCTTTGCAGCAAATTTTGCTGTATTTGCAGCAAATTCTTCTGTATCTGCAGCACATATAACTTGCCAGTGACTAATATTGATGCATTAGTCGCTATGTCAACCTTACAAGCAATGTAGAACAGCATAGGAGTAAACCAACAGGGAATGCTGCTGCACAGTATAGATTGTCATAAATGGGCATGCTCTTATACAGAAAGCACCCAGCACGTTACAAGTGCCGGGCGCCTTCATGGTCAGATGTGGTAGCCCCCAGTATTAGTTCTACGAACCCCCTCGTGGAATGGCTGAAGGGGCTCTATTCATTGAGGGAGTTAAGGTTAGCAGCTATCTGAGTAGTACACACCTTCTAACGGTTCGATCTCCGCAAGCGTCCAGAACGATCAGGTAGCAGCCGTCTGCGATGCGTGGATCCGGATTCCAGACTGAGGTGTGATTTCCTGATACAACTGAACCACTCACCAGGTCCTCAACCAGTCTTCCGGAGAGATCGTAGACGGACAGCCCAACCTGGCTCGGTTCAGGAAGGTCGTAGCTGATACTCATGCTGGATGAGAAGGGATTGGGGCTGACGGATAACCCAGGCAGGTAAGACGGTTCAAGGTTGATCCCTGTACCTGTAACGGTGAAGTTGATAGTGTCAGCAGCGACAGCAACACCTTCGTCAAAGGATGTCACTATCAGCTCATTTGCTCCAACCTGAGCAAACAGATCGTCCAGGTAGGTGTACTTCAGACCGGTCCCGAAAGCGTAGAGGTTACCGTCTCCTGCACCTATGTACATTACACCGTCTGTAATGGCTGGACTGGACAGGACGCCCTTCCAGGCCCCCTCTATTGTGTAGTTCCAGACCTCCGTGCCTGTCTCAATGTCCACTGCATGGATGAGGACGATCGAATCCTTCGGGGTGCCGTCATGATCCCCCCAGAAGACTAGACCGTCTGCAACTCCAGGGGATGCGTGAAGGTAATCGTTCCCGATCGCGAATTCCCACTGCGATACGCCTGTGAACCTGTCTACGCAGAGGAAGTAGTCGTCCAGACCGAAATACACGAGGTCATCATGTACTGCAGGTGTTGATTCGATAATCTCCCAAGGAGTCCAATTGAAGGTGTCGATAACGGTTCCGTCCAGGGCATCGATTCGGTACAGGGAACCGTTCCAGCTGCCGATGTAGATTTCACCAGCGACAATGGTTGGGGAGGAATCCCAGAAAGTACCGAATCCATCGGTCACCCATGCAGTCTCCCCGGTCTCAGTCGAGAAGGCGCGAAGATGCCCCGAAACTGAGGGCACAAACACCAGTCCATTCCATGCTGTTGGAGTACTTGCACAGAAGGTCAGCGTATCCGTGCTCCAGATCTCATTGCCGGTTTCTAGATCGAGGGCGTAGACGATAAAGTACGTCCAATCGAAGACGATCACGAGATCCTCGAAGACCGTGGGGGGACCGTTGAATCCGGCAACTCCACCAGTCGCGAAGGCCCAGATCCTGTCACCGGTAATGGCGTCAAGACACCAGATGGAGTCGGAAGCCAGGTATGCCTTGCCGTCCTGCACGTGCATCCCGTCGTCTATGGGATCACCGATGTTCTCGAACCGCCAGATCTCAGCTCCCGTTGCAGCATCCAGGCAGAAGGCGATCTCCTGCTCTTCGGAAGAATGATAAACCCTTCCATCCACAACTACTGGTGAGACGAAGTCGTGCCCTGTCCCGGTCACTGGAGCAGTCCAGAGGATAGTGTTGTCAGTTGGTGCGGGTGACTCAGAGTAACCGTGGCGCAGGTCATTCTGCATGTACGTGTACCAGTCTGTGTTCAGCCGTGGTATCAAAATGACAGGATCTCCATTGAGGGAATAGTGCACCGAGTCGGGCAGCTC
>CBDUZS010000027.1:0-32454 GCA_965371785.1 uncultured bacterium | reverse complement strand
CATCGATCACGGCGTTCACGTACACGGGAAGATCAAGCTTCTGCAGCAGTCTGATGCCCTTCAGCGTCTCCTCGAATGCGCTGCCCCCTCCGCAGAGGATTCTGCGTGCGTCGTGAATGGCTCGGGGACCATCGAGCGACACGACGCTCTTGAACCTGTGATCTCCCTTGAACTGCTGAAGGTATTCATCGGAGAGAAGCGTGCCGTTTGTATTGACAACGACCCAGCCTTCCGGAACTCTGTCGAGAAAGGACTTTGCTACACCGCGTAAGAGCCCCGGTTCCAGCCAGGGCTCTCCGCCCGAGAACCTGATCTGGGGTCTCGATTCCATCCTTGCAGGATCTTGCGATACACTGTCTGTGAAGGATTCTGCAATTCTGCGGAAGAGGGCGGGATCTCCGATCCTCGTCCTCTCCTCGAGATAGCAGTAGCTGCAAACACAGTTGCATCTCTCGGTCGGCATCAGGTAGAGAGTCGTAATCACCTCAGTAACCGCCCCTGCAGTCCCAGGGGGTAATCCTCTCCGGCAGGGTTGCCCTGCAGAAGCAGGCACGGACATCGGAATCCGCAAGCCTCGCAGCAGCCCTCTTGAAGATGATCGACCTCCACTGGAGACGAGGGTGGAGAGCCTCTTCACCGATCGAGGCATACGACGAGACTAGCGAGCTAAAAAGGTAACCGGGCAGAATAGCCTCGAGCCTCTCAGCGATGCTGCAGTCGATTCTGAGTGTCTCGATTCCCACCGCAAAAGGTCTCAGCTTGCAGAGCCAGTCGAGCAGCCTGTCGAGCCCTGGTCCGTCCGTGATGCTGGGAATGATGGGATCGATCCTGACAACCGTCCTCAGGTCGGAGATGGAAACGAGTTCCTCTACGAGTGCGCCACGGGTGGAAGCGGAGGGGGCATCCGGTTCGAGGAGGTTCGTGATAGAATCGTCCAGCGTGTTCAGCGATACCGCGATGAAGGCCCTGTCATTTCCCCGGAAGAGATCCGTGTCCCTCATGACCAGCGGGCTCTTCGTCACAGCATAGAAGGGCTGTGCGGTACCGGACAGGTGTTCCAGGAGCCTCCTTGTGTTGCATTCAGTCTCCTCGACAGGGGGATAGGGATCAGTCCATGGGGACAGGTAGACGGGCTTGTCGGACACCGGGCTTTCGATGAAGCAATCGTACCCTCTGTTCAGTCGTGTTTCCCGTTCATGCCTGTCTCGACCGATACAGTAGGTACACCCGTACGGGCATCCGGTATACACATCGAATTCCCTCATGGGAGGACAGACCTTCCCGTACTTGGGCATCATGCTCCTTTCGCTTTCCGGTCCTGTGACATATCCGCAACCGCTGTCGGGGTCAAGAAATGGTGCAAGTGGAACAGGCGGTGACTGCCGGGCATCTGAGAGCCCATTCCCGATGGGGGTTGCGCCTGGAATGTGTATTGATATTTTATCACCGGTTACGCAGCGTGACCGTTCACTCAGGGAGGTGCGTCATGAAAATTCTGGTGATGATGCCCAAACTCCCGCCGGAGTCCATCAAGAGGGCTTGAGACAGCGTCCTCAAAGCTTCCGGTGGAAGCGGAATGACGATGGACAGAGCATACCTCAACTACGACGAAGGACTGGCCTGCTGTTGCTGGACTGCTCCAAGCATTGAAGATCTGAAAGAGCTCTTCAACAGCGCAGACGCTCCATTCGACACGATGATTCCCGTAGAGGAGATGACACCGGCCTAGGAGCAATACCTGTCCGCATTTTGGAAGGTCCGGTTCCCGCCGGGCTTTCCGTCCATGCATCCTGCCGTCAGGTCAACACCTTGATATATTGCAAATGCGTTATGCACTCTTGTCGAAGTATGCAACTGAACCGGGCAGACCGGAGGAGAGTCAGCAATGAGTGAGCAGACGAAGTACGTTATCAACAGCCACGTCCACTACGGCCCCCTTCAGGAGATCGACATCATTACACTCGAGAAGGCCTGCAGCGAGAAGTGGTTCAACCAGACGCTCTGCCAGGTCAACGACTCGGTCGTACGCCTTGGCATTCTGGAGGGCAGTTTTCACTGGCACAGCCACGAGAAGGAAGACGAATTCTTCTTCGTCGTGAGCGGAAGGCTCTTCATCGACCTGAAGAAAGATGATCGTACAATCGAGTTGAAGCCGGGACAGGCCATCGTGGTTCCCAGCCGCGTTGTTCACCGGTCACGTGCCCCGAAGCGCACTGTCATTCTCATGGTGGAAGCCGATTCCGTTACTCCAACGGGTGACTGAGCTTATCAGATCGAGGTAATGAGAGAGGAGATTCGATGCCTGATGTAAACGTCTCGCTCGAGCAGTACGCGGACCTGTGTGCCCGGATGGCTGACACGGGCGGTGATGTATCGAAGGAGAACGAGATCGCACTTGCACAGGGCATGAGCGCTGAGGACTGGAGCACAGCAAAGGACTACTACACCGCGAAGATGCAGGATCCGTCAGATATGGGGAAGACCGCGATGGCCTTCATGCCCCTTTTCCAGGACGCTCAGGCGCAACTCCGCGGCGGCGAAGAGCCGGGCACCCTCGAGGCCTACACTAAGGTCCATGCCGAGATGGCTTACAGGAAGGATCCGAACGACCCCGAACAGAAGATCGACTTCATGATCGTACTGGAAGAGAACGGCTTCACCCATGCCGGGTGGCTCGAGATGGAGAGCTACTGGACCCCGAGGATTGCAACCGACAAGGATCCGAAGTTCGATCCCGAACAGGCCATGAAATTCCGGGAACTGATGCAGAAGGAATCTGACAGGATTCTGGGTATCGAGCGTTAGTGCTGGCCGTGCTGCTCTAAAGAAGGCAGAAACTCTTCCAGCCAGCCTTTGATCTCGTCCCTTGTATTGCAGAAGACCTGAACTATTGCTTCTTCATCGCCCCGGGAACTGGACAGGTCTGAAAAACTGTGATGCAACACCTTTTTCCCCCGATGGAAAGGGCAGGCCTCCCTCGCGGCATCACACAGGGTCACAACAACATCGAACATCGTATCTTTATACACATCAAGTGTCTTCGATTCATGGTGGGAGATATCGATTCCGATTCGTCTCATTGCTTCCCTGGCCGATGGCCTTACAAAGGTCTTCTCCGTTCCGGCACTGAACGCTTCCCATCCGTCTCCGAAAAGATGGTTGCACAGACCCTGGGCCATCTGGCTGCGAGCCGAATTGTGAGTGCACAGGAACAGGATTTTCATTTTCATAACCATTCCCCGGGATGGAAACAGGAATGTAGTGCACCGTTTTCCCCCGGGCAAGGTATCGGGAGCCCGGGCATGACGTCTCGAGGGTCGCGAACGTCAGGTCCAGTAATCCCTGTCGAGCGCTCTGTACTGTATCGCTTCGGAGATATGGGGCGCTGCGATCCGAGAGCACGAATCGAGATCGGCAATCGTTCTCGCGACCTTTATCACCCTGTCGAACGCTCTCGCGGAGAACCCGTAGCGATCCATTGCGTTCTTCAGGAGCGCGCTGCATGGAGTGTCGAGAGGACAGAGCTCCCGGAGCATGGGACCGCTCATTCGGGAATTGCAGTACACTCCGGGAGAACCGGCAAACCTTTCATTCTGCAGGCTCCTTGCATGTACGACCCGCTGTCTGATCGTACTCGAGAACTCGCCCGTGGGAACCGTACGGGAGAGATCACTGTATGCCACGGGCGCAACTTCGAGATGAATATCTATTCTGTCCAGAAGAGGGCCGGAAATCCTGCTCATGTAAGACTGTATCATCGGAGCCGAGCAGTTGCACGAACGCCTCGTATCGGTCAGGTAACCGCAGGGACAGGGGTTCATAGCGGCGGCAAGCATGAACCTTGCCGGATACGTTACGGACATGGATGCCCGTGATATCGTTACGAAACCATCCTCCAGCGGCTGTCTCAGCACTTCCAGCACGTTCCTTCTGAATTCGGGCAACTCGTCGAGGAAGAGAACCCCGTTACTGGCCAGGCTGACTTCTCCGGGCCTGGGAGTTGTCCCTCCCCCGATGAGACCTGCATCCGAGATCGTATGGTGGGGAGCCCTGAAGGGCCGTTCGAGCACGAGGGGCTGGCCTTCCCGAAGAAGACCTGACACGCTGTGGAGCTTGGTCGTCTCGATTGCCTCCTCTCTTACGAGGGGCGGCAACACCGAGGGAAGCCTTCTCGCGAGCATGGTCTTGCCCGACCCGGGCGGACCGATCATCAGCAGGTTATGGCCCCCGGCAGCCGCAACTTCCAGAGCTCTTTTCGCATGTTCCTGACCACGCACATCCCTGAAGTCGAGAGTCGAATCACCAGGTGAATCGAGCAGGTGTCCCAGATTGCTGCTATGGGAATTGAGCTCGAGACAGCCCTGCAGGAAATCGACAACGGTGGAAAGATGCTCTACAGGATACACATGCTGTTCTCCCGCTATGGCTGCTTCATCCGCGTTTGCAGCGGGAACAACAATCCCTGAATGCTCAATCCGTGAAGCGCTTGCCGCCATCGGCAGGATACCCTTGACCGGACGAATCCTGCCGTCGAGAGCCAGTTCCCCGGTGAAGAAATACTTCGCTGCAGTGTCAGGTGGTACGATTCCAGCCGCGGCAAGGAGACCGACAGCGATAGGCAGATCGAAACCGGGACCTTCTTTCTTCCTGCCGGCAGGAGCCAGGTTTACAGTCGTCTTTCGGGAAGGAAGCTGAAGCCCCAGGTTGCCGATAGCGGATAGAACACGCTGCTTGGACTCCTTTACCGCACTGTCGGGAAGACCGACCATGGAGAAGGTCGGGAGCCCTTTGCTGCTCATGTTGACTTCGACATCGACCTGGTAGGCTTCGATTCCCATGAGACCAAGACTTCGTGTTCTGGCGAGCATACCTACCCCCTTGCCTCAGTGTACTCCCATTCGGGAAAAGTACAAGGGGGATCTAGCCGAGTGCGGGTTTGTGTTTTTCCGAAGCTATGATGGCTGCGCCGAGTGCGCCGGTGATCTGCGGATCGTGCGGGATGTGTATCTCGAACCCGGTTTCGTTTCCCAGGGCTTCCACTACTCCCCTGTTCAGCGCTACACCCCCGGTGAAAACCAGGTCCGGTTTCATCTTTGCCCTGCCCGCCATCGACATCGTCCTCCTGGCAACAGCTGTGAAAACGCCGTTCAGAATCATCGGAATACTGCACCCTCTCTGGAGGAGGCCGACTATCTCACTTTCTGCAAAGACAGCACACATCGATGATATCTCGACCCTGCCTTCGAGAGGCGATATCCTCTCACTCATGGACTCGACGGGTACTCCAAGAACGTCTCCGATCATCTCTATGAACCTGCCGGTTCCCGCCGCACAGCGATCGTTCATTACGAAATCGACAGGTTTCCCATTCTCCGATATTTCTATCAGCTTCGAATCCTGTCCACCGATATCGATCACGGTTCTAGCCGAAGGAAAGAGGTACAGGACTCCTCTTGCATGACAGATGATCTCTGAAACAGATCTGTCAGCCAGCTCGAAGTAGTTACGTCCGTAACCGGTTGCGGCTATACTCTGTATGTCCTCACGCGAAGCACCTGCCGCTTCCAGGGTCTTGTTGAATGCGATCTCACCGTTACGGGCGGGGGAAGTGCCCGTATCCGCGACACAGCTCTCGATAACCTGAGCCCCATCGTATAGAACGACTTCGATCGACCTCGCGCCGATATCGATTCCGCAGTACATCAGACCATCTCCAGAAGTGTTTGGATTCTCACTGACAGGCGCTCTCTGTCCGAATCCGAGTAATCGGTCTCGATCTTCAGGAATGGAAGACCCAGCTCCTCTTTTACATGTTTCTCCACGAGCCAGGATTCCACACTGTAGGTGTGGCATGCATGCCAGACGAGATCGATTACGACATCAACCGAGAATTCACCGATGAGCCTGTCCATGAGTTCCAGCCGGCCGCTGTTCGGGGTCATGCAGGAACAGGGAATCGAGAAGTGCTTTCTGGCTATCGCTTCGAGCGGATCACCCTCCTCGTCAACGAGTGTGTCCAGCGGTTTCCAGCCCGAGCATGTCTCCTGAACCACTACGATCCCTCCAGACTCTTCGATAACCTCGATAACCTTCAGAGACCCATGTGCCATAGGACATCCCGTGAGCAGTACTCGAGGAGCAGCCGGAGAACAGACTGCTCCGCTTCTCCTCCCCCTGGCTTCGATCTCGAGAACGAATTGCTCCAGCATCCTCAGATGTTCCGGAAGACCGGATATCCTGTACCGGAGGCTTGCAAGCTCCATGCCCGTGACTATCGAGGGCCTGTTCCTGCCGAGGAGCAGCGCATTCCTCAAGAGCGTGCGCTCCCGGTTCATCTCCGCTATTGCATTCCTGAGCTTCCCTTCGGTGATCTCGGTATCGAAATGTTCTTCCAGCCGGATCTTGAGTCTTTCGACTTCCTTCATCCAGTGGCTGAAAGCCTCTTCCTCGTCCACCTTCTGAGTAAGCTCGAGAATGTGCTGCGGTTTCCGATCAGTGATGAGTTCATACATCTTCTTCTTGCCGTCGCAGGTCGTCTCCGCGACGACAAGATCGGAAACCACGAAGAACGGGCACCTGTTGGTGATGATGTAGCCGAAGGAGGATTTGATCAGCGGGCACAGGTTGGCGGGCAGCACTGTCTCGGCAGCGGGAATTGTCCTCCTGCTGGAACCGCAAAGGCATACCGGCAGTGCTCCTGCTGCAAGTATGAGATCCCTGGGGCTGAATTCGCAGTAGATGCCCACAACACCTCTTCCCGCGCGTTTGTGGGCGCGAATCTGATCAACTTCAGTGGACATGGAGTTGCGGAAGTAGAGTAGCGGATCCGAGGAAATCTCAGGCAGTGGCATGATTCCCGGGGAAGCGGTGGAAACCGATGTGCCCCTCCTTTCCTGAAGCAGCTCCACAAGTCCCTGAATTCTGTTGACGACCTGTTCGCTTGGTCTTCCGGGAGAAAAGGGCACGTCGAAAGCGATGACCGGTATGCCAAGCTCTCTTTCTACCGCGAGACGAATCGATCTCTCATCCCACGGGCAGTGGCTCGCACCGGAAATACCAGAAATGATTACGCCTTCGGCACCGTACCGGCGAGCCCCCTCCACAACCCTTCTGGCTCTGAACCCCGGTGAGCCTGTCATGCAGTCATCAAGACAGTTTTCGGCAACCGCGGACACTGGTTCCACATCGGTTGAGAGCTTCAGGAATGCATGCGAGATCAGATACTCTGTCCCGGCGATGCAGCCGCCGAGATCTTCCAGAATGGTGATCAGGGATGCATCGGTAGGAGGTGTAACCCAAAACACGCGGACCGGCTCACTGCAGCCGAAGGGAGATTCCCCCTTTTCGATCCGCTTCCTGACGAGATCGAGGAGTCCCTGCAGGACGAATACGGATTCCTCCGGTTCCGAGCATGTATGGATTGCGATGAACTCCGAGAGAAACATCTCCAGACCGGGTAGAGGGGGTCTGCGGGCGCTGTAGACCAGGTCTCTCAGTTCGCTGACCTGTCCCCTGATCGTGTTGAAGAGCGTTCTGCTCCCTGCGAGCATGTCAGGGGTGGCTTCCATTCCCACCAGCTCTTCCATTCTCCTGACAACTGACTGGAGCTGCCCTTCCAGGAACAGCCGTGTGTCGGAAAGGTACCTGCTGCCGCCCTGCCCGGTTTCCCTGTACACACCGGTGGATGATTCAAGCGGTTCATCGAATCTCGCAGCCATCTCCCACCAGTGAACGGGGTATCCCAACCCCTCTATCAGCTGCATTATCGCAGAGAAATCATCGCAGCAGGCACCCACCCCCGCGATGCAGAGATCAGGCTTCGGGAAGTAGTCCAGGGTGACCATTGCGCCGAGGGCAGCCCTGACAAAGCAGAGTTCTTCGCCGGCACCCAGCTTTGACGCCTCGTCGAGCAGATGCGGCTCCTCGGAGAAACATGGCGCCCACCAGAGCTCATCTGCATAAAACGTCAGGGTCTCCGGGAAGGCGTACGTCAACACCGGAACCTGCCCCAGGTCCTTCATCGCGGCCACAATTTTCCATCCGTTTTCCTTTGCGAGGAAAAGCCTGTCCTTCTCGCTGAAGAGAAAAGCCCACAGGCGGAGGGCTTCGAGAGAACTGTCGAATTTAAGCCTTCGCAGGAGGACATCACCCCTGCACGAGTACTCGTACGGGCTGAAGAGATACCTTACCCCACCCGGGACGATCCGTCTCAGGAACCTGCACTTCTCCTCGAATTCGACCGGGACGGCAGGCATTCTCGATTCCCAGTCACCGACGGATATCCTGTCTGGTTCGAAACCCCACTTCATCGATGAACCATGGTATCCAGAAATGCCTCCACCCGCGCACTCTGCCTTTCGGTCTCCCCGGGGGAAAAGGACGTGTCGATGACGAGAACCGGGACGGTCATTCTTTCGCGGAACCTCTCTCTCTCCGTGAACCAGAGATCGCAGAACTTCATCGTCTTGACGATCAGCCCTGCGGAAGATGTTTGCACGATTCCCCTTTCGATGTAGCCGAACATCTCTTCATTGGGTCTGGACCTGGCGCATCTGATGGATCTGAAAGCCATGCCGGCCAGGTCTCGAGGCTCACCTGACACAGGCAGAGCGTTCAGATCGAATGCCGGAAGCGACTGCAGACCTGAACAGTGAAGTGGTACAACGCCGACTTTCCGGGACTGCAGAATGGACAGAATGGCCACATCCTCCAGCGAAATGGAGCTTCCAGCCAGAACGACTCTGAACTCGGGCCTGAACGGCTCGGCATCCTCCAGAAGTAAGGTCAGGATTCCATCCAGCCCCTCGGGCCGAGCGATGTGAAACAGGTGGAACAACCAGTGGAGGTCCAGAGGGGAGACAGCTCCCGAGAGTGCAGCGTCGACCAGGACCGATCCCGCACTGAAGCGATCATTCGCGTACTTCAATGCCTTAGCTTGATCGTATCCGTCTTCTGCCGCATCTGCACAGAATCTCTCGACCATCCTTCTGTAGTAAGCCTCCGAAGCCTCGCTTCTTGTCGCGGGCAGCTGAAAATGGTGCACGACCGCCCCGGTCAGCCCCGGTAACTCGGAGAAACACCTCCGAGTCTGATCGCAAGTGGCGAGGCCCGCCCAGACATCTACCAGTCCGTATATTCCCGATCCTGTCGAAACCCCTCCCAGGAATACTTTCACCAGTGGGCAGATGTCCGGACGGACGAGCAGACCACCCTTGTCCTCGAGCTCGATTCCTGTTTCCGAAAGCACCCTGACAGGCCACATTCCAAGCCCGGCTGCTGCTGCAGGCGGAAACCCCTGACACAGGTAACCGAGAATTTTTTTTCCCGAATCGCTGAATTCCCTCATTTCACTGAACTCTGTCTCCATTCTTGCGAGACATCGCTCCTGAAGGCGGGACCCGGGTTCGAGCATCGTCACCTCTTTACCGCAACGAATCTTCCCCGTCCGAATCCGCCTTTGTGAGCTGTTTCAGACATGAACGCCATCTCGCCTCCAAGGCCCGCGAAGAGCTCCATATCCCAGCCGATTATCCGCATGGCATCGAAGAACAATTGCTCTGTGAGCATCTTGATGTAGAAATCGACGTAGCCGGCGTATTCGGGAGTCAGATCCTGTGAGAGTTTCAAATCGAAACCATACTTCTCCAGAAGTGTCTCGTATCCGCTGGCGTTCAGCACGGATGGGAATTTCATGAAGTTGCAGATCCTGCCTGCCGTCTCATCGTCCATCCCAGCGGGGCCCTCGAGCCAGTCGGTAAATGCGATGGTTCCGCCCTTCTTCAGCACTCTGGCGGCTTCGGATACGAGCAGATCCTTGTTGTCGACGTAGCACCAGGCATCCTCTCCCCATACGACATCGAACGTCTCGTCATCCCAGGGTATCTGCTCTGCGTCTCCTGTTCTGTAGACAATCCTGTCCGACTGACCGTCGGCTTCGGTCCTCTTCCTCGCTTCCTCCACCATGTGGGGCGTGGCGTCCAGCCCGAAGCCCTGAATACCGTAATTCCTCTCGAGGAACCTGAGACCGGCTCCAAGAGCGCTGCAGAGGTCTAGAACCTTCTGGTCCTTCTCGAGACCCGCGGCATCGGCAAGTATCTTCGAGTGAGCCCATCCGCCAACGTGGATCTGCTCGCCCATTATCAGCTCCCAGAGCTGCCCCTCCGGACCGCTGTAGACGGCCTTTACATCGGCAAGTGTCATTTTCGTCTTTTTCATTACCGACCATCCCTTCGTCAGATTCGAATTTAGATACACGACTGCACCGCTACGGGCAGATCTGCGGAATTTTCGGTCTGCCGTGCTATCCGGTGGGAATCTGATCGGGGATCAGGTCTGACGGGTGAAGGGCAGGCGGCAGACTGTTCTAAGGTCCTTCCAGGACCCTGGAAATCCCGTTCAGATCTGCAATCTGCTGTACAGGATTCGTTCCATGCCGCTCCCTTCAGATGATTTCTGACTACAATAGTATGAAATCATTGAAGAAAGATGATACGTTCTCTGAAAGTATGTCAACTGCATCGAATTCGATGTTGAAGTGCAACCTGGGTTCCTGATCTCCATGGGGGAACCGGTGAGGAATTCCGGTTAGATCAGGTAGCTATCAGGAGGTGTGAATGCGCTCTCTATGTAGTCCATCGTGAACCCTCGAGCTCCATCGTTCACCAGAGCAAGATCGAACCTGCATCCTCCGTCGAAACCTGCCCTGCCAATCCAGTGGACTGCGGCCGAAACGATTCTCCCGATCTTTGCCGGATCGAGTTTCTCGAGCTGCTTCGCACGGCTGCCGGGTGAAGCGAGTTTTACTTCGACAAACGCTGCGACATCGCCATTTGACACGATTATGTCCACCTCGCCCCCCCTCCACCTGAGGTTCCTTTCCTCCAGCTTCCATCCCTGTGATTCGAGTTGCCCGACAACGAACTCCTCGGCCAGCTTCCATCTGGCTTTCCCCGTTGCGCCGATCCCCAGCTCGAGAGAGAGCTGCCCCTTCTCAGTGGTCTGTCTTAGCGGAGAGAACGAAAACCTGTGAAGAGGGCATGGCCCGTGTTCCCGAATGGCCTTGAGATGAGCAGCCGTGCCGTAACCCTTGTTCCTGTCGAATCCGTAAGCCGGATACTCCTGATGAGCGTTCAGCATCATGTCATCTCTGGAAACCTTCGCCACGATACTCGCCGCGGCAATGACCATGCTCCTGCCGTCTCCCCGGACTATGAAACGGCAGGGAAACTCGAGCCCTTTCACGGGGTTGCCATCGATGAGGAACATGTCAGGATTCACGCCCAGAGCCCCGGCGGCTCTTCTGAAGGAAAGCCTGACAGCTTCAGCCATACCCAGCTCGTCAATCTCCGAAGAGCTGACGATGCCCAGTCCGCTGGATGAAGCGCACTCCATTATCGATGTGAAGAGGGAACGCCTTTTCCTGTCGGTCAGTTTCTTGCTGTCGTCTACTCCCTGAACGAGTACACCGGGGGGGAGAACGAGCGCGGCTGCAACAAGGGGACCCGCGAGGGGTCCCCTTCCCGCTTCATCGATTCCTGCAACGGTCCCGAATCCCCGTCGGACACGGGTATCGAAATCGAGCAGCTGCCGGCTCAAATCAGTCCTTCTTGGTGAAAATCTTTCTCTCCCTGATACGGGTTGCGCGCCCTTTCTTGTTCCTCAGGTAGAACAGCTTGGCCCGTCTCACTTTGCCGTATCTCGTAACCTCGAGTTTGGATATCGACGGGGAATTCAGCGGAAAAATCCTTTCGACACCGATTCCGTTCGATATCTTCCTCACAATGATCGTCTCGGATATCCCGCTTCCCCTTCGGCTGATTACGGCACCCTGGAATATCTGGATTCTGGTCTTGTCTCCCTCGACGACCTTGTAGTGAATCCTGATGGTATCACCCGGTCTGAAATCGGGAATATCAGTCTTGAGCTGATCGGCTTCCACACCCCTCAGCAGTTCATCCATCGTTCTGCTCCTTCACTCGCCCTGCCCTTTTCATGGCTTGAGCAAATCTGTTTCTGGTCTCTTCCCTGGTTTGGCACTTCAGGGAAGGAAGGTCGGGACGACGGCTCTCCGTTCGTTCGAGAGCCTGCCCGAACCTCCACTCTTCTATTTCCGCGTGGTGCCCTGATACAAGCACTTCGGGAACCTGCATACCGCGGTACTCAGCAGGTCTCGTATATCTGGGGTAATCCAGTAATCCTGTTGCGAAACTGTCGGATTCCGCCGATTCCATCCTTCCGAGAACACCCGGAATCCATCTGAAGACGGATTCCATCAGAAGCATGGCAGGTATCTCACCTCCAGAGACAACTGTGTCTCCCACACTGATTTCATCCGATACGGCATTGATCCTGAACCTTTCATCCACTCCGCCGTAACGGCCACAGAATACTACAAGTCTTTCTTCTTCCGCAAGCTCTGAGACCAGTTCGTAGTCAAGCCTGCGCCCCTGAGGAGTCATCAGGATAACCCTGGCGTCCTTGTGCCACTCAATGGACTCGAGACACTCGAACAGCGGCTCGGGTCTCATGAGCATGCCGGCACCGCCGCCGAACTGGTAGTCATCGACCGAGCCGCGTGAATCGATTGCATGCTCACGGATATCCAGCAGAGTCACTTCCACAAGACCGGAACACACTGCCCGACCGACAACCCCGATCTCCAGGAACTTGTGAAACAGCTCCGGGAAAAGAGTCGCAACGGCGATTTTCACAACTCGTCTGCCAGTTCTTCAAGCCCATCCGGTAAATCGACTCCAACCGATCCGGAGACCCAGTCGATCTCCCCTGAAAGCACCAGGTTCAGTGGAACCGGAAAGACACCCCTCCCGCCTTTCACCAGTAGCTGAGGATTGGGCAGAGCCGGCTCGATATCGACAACTTCCCCTGTGAAATCACCCGAGCATATCTTCAGTCCTACAAAGGCGAACAGTGGGAGCATTCCGTCATCGGGAGTAACGCATGACCGGGGAATGTAGATCGAAGAAGCAACGATATGTTCGATCTGTTCCCTCTTCCATAAGCCATCACACTCGAGAATCAGCCGCTCACTGTCCCTGACGGTGGATCGTACAACCCTGTATTCGTCGTCATCGAGACGAATACTGTTTCCCACTGGAATCGAAGTAATCCTTCCGGCCAGCAGAAGCCTGGCTACGAACCGCCCTCGCAGACCGTGGGCTCTCTCGACGTAGCCGAGATATACCCAGCCTTCGGTCTTCATGAAGTCGCCCAGGCGCTAGTCGATGATCTCGATAGTCGCCTTTTCGCCATGTCTTGCAGCAGCAGATCTGACGATGACACGCATTGCTTTCGCAATCCTGCCCTCGCGGCCGATCACTCTTCCGAGATCGGCTTCTGCCACCTTCAACTCGTAGATCTTGATATCCTCCTCTTCCTTCTCCTCTACGGAGACGGCATCGGGATCCTCTACGAGGGTCTTGGCGATGAGTTCGACGAGATCTTTCATGTGGAGCCTCCAGGTTTAATGTGGTATCCGGCCCGGCCTCAGCCGTCGGCCTATCGATCTCCGGCGGTTCTCTTCTCCCCCTGAAGAAGCACTACCTCGGGATCGATTCCCTCTTCGCCGGCACTGATTTTAGCCCATTTTGCCCAGGTTCCAGTGCGGCGGAGAAGGCTCTGAACCGTATCAGTTACCTGAGCACCTTTCCCCATCCAGTGGAATATCTTCTTTTCATCTACTTTCAGTTCGAGCGGCCTCTTCAAAGGGTCGTAGTAACCCACGATTTCGAGAAACCTGCCTCCTCTTGGCTTCCTGGCATCGGCAGCCACGATTCTGTAGAAAGGCTGTCTTGCGCTGCCCATGCGTCTGAGTCGGATCTTTACCAATCGTCACCTCCGGGTGTCAGCGAATCAGAGATGCCAGTCCTTTTCCAGATCTGATACGCTTCATCAAAGTCTTCATCGTACGAAATTCGGAGAGCAGTCTGTTGACATCACGTACAGTAGTACCGCTTCCCCGCGCAATCCTCTTTCGTCTGCTGCCACTGATAATGTCGGGCTTCAGACGTTCTGCAGGCGTCATGGAGCCGATAATCGCTTCCATGCGTATCAGGCCGGAAGGATCGACATCAAGTCCTGCAGGCTTCAACTTCCCGGGTAACATATCGAGTATCTCGTTCAGAGACCCCATTTTCTGTACCCGCTTCAGTTCTCTTCGAAAGTCCTCCAGTGTGAAGGTGTTCGTTCTGAGTTTCTTCTCTAGCTTTACAGCCTCCTCCTGATTATATGCGGTTTGAGCCTTCTCAACGAGTCCCAGTACATCACCCATTCCAAGTATCCTGCCGGCCATCCGCTCCGGTTCGAACAGTACCAGTCCATCCACGCCTTCACCGGTACCTATGAATCGAATCGGCTTCCCGGTCACAGCCCTGAATGAGAGAGCGGCACCTCCACGAGAGTCACCGTCCATCTTCGTAAGGACAGCCCCCGTAAAACCAATGCGTTCTTTGAACTGCATTGCAACGTTAACCGCATCCTGTCCCGATAGACCGTCGAGAACGAGGAGAGTCTCGGTGGCGATGACCGAATCCCTGAGTTTCTCCAGTTCCGCCATGAGCTGGTCATCGATATGAAGTCTTCCGGCGGTGTCGACGATGACAACATCGGTGAACCTCTGCTTCGCAACCTCGATCGCTTCCCCTAGCACTTCGACGGGATCGGTCGAGGATCTGTTACAGTAGAAGTCGGAACCGGCAGTGTTCGCAAGTATCTCGAGTTGATCGATTGCCGCGGGTCTCACGAGATCACAGGCGACGAGAAGGGCTCTCTTCCCCTTGTACTCGGAAAGCCACCTTGCAAGTCTGGCAGCAGTGGTTGTCTTTCCCGAACCCTGTAATCCCATCAGCAGATAGATAATAGGCGGTTTTCCGGATAGATCCGGTGGCGCCTGCGTGGATCCCAGCAGCTCGATCAACTCATCGTGAACGATCTTCACAACCTGCTGCCCGGGAGCCAGGCTTTTCAACACTGCTTCACCACTGGCCTTTTCACCGACATCGCTGACGAACTGGCGGGCTACCTGGAAATTAACATCGGCTTCCAGCAGAGCCCTGCGGATCTCACGCATTGCTTCCTTCAGATTGCTTTCAGAAAGGACTCCCCGTCCGGTCAGGTTCCGGAAGGTATCGGTCAGCCTTGAGGTAAGTTTCTCGAACAAATCTGGATTCCTTCCATCGCAACAACGCTCCCGTCAGCGGAGCAAGCAAGTATACTCTAACGGAGTAAACAGTTCAAGTGTTACGGCTTAACCTGTAACAACCACAGGCATTCCCTGAACGGGTGGCTCAGAATATGAGACAGCTGGATCCGTGTCCGGAAGGACAGGAAATCTCCCAGTCAGATGGATGGGTGATCACGTAGTCCAACCCCGAACCGGGGCATGTTCGAAGAGAATCGGGCATCTCTGCAAGTACTGAATCTATTTCGTCGATCGTAAATTCCTCGTAGTAGAGCATTGTCTCCAGCTCGAAGGCGAGATCATCCAGGCGAATGATGCAGGCTCTTCGGTCGAGTTCCATCCGTATGCTCTCGATCGACATGCCTGTGCTGCCCGAGGTCGTACCGCAGCCGAACTGGATGAACAGGATCAGAAGAAAAGACACGGAAGCCTGTTTCATGCCCGAAGCGATTCTATCGCGGTGGCGGGATCCGGGGCGTTGGAGATGAAGGAACCGGAAACCAGCACATCCGCTCCACAGGAAACCAGTCTGGATGCGTTTTCGGAAGTAACACCGCCATCGATCGATATCAGCGTATCCTCACATCCGGAATCGTTCAGTATTTCCCTTATTCTGGAGATCTTGGGATGTACTCCTGCGATGTGGCTCTGACCACCGTAACCCGGGTTCACGGTCATGACCAGGACGAGATCAACCCTGTGAGTTATCCAGGAAAGCAGATCGGGAGAAGTGGCGGGATTGAGTGCAACACCTGCCTTGCAGCCGAGATCCCGAATCCAGTCAAGCATCCTGTCGAGATGGTCAACGACTTCAGCATGAACGGTAATGTATTCGCATCCTGCATCCGCAAAAGCTTCAACCAGGTTGGATGGCTCCTGAACCATCAGATGGGCATCGAGAGGAATGCTCACCCTCTTCCGCAGCGAAGCGGCGACTCCCGCTCCGAAGGTCAGCACGGGAACGAAGACTCCATCCATCACATCGAGATGGATCATGTCTGCTCCCGCGGTCTCGAGCCCCTCTGCTGCACTGCCGAGCATGGCATGGTCGCAGCTGAGAAGCGACGGAGCGATAAGAGGTCTACGAGAGTTCAAATCACCACTCTCCCCACTCGGAGTTCATGCTCCTGCCGATCACGACTCGAACGGTATCGCCCGAGCTGTAAGACTCCCCTCCGTAGGGAATCTGCTCTATTATCCTGTTTTCAAGACCGGGATCGATGACAGCCCTGTCTTCGATGACGAGAAGGTAAAGACCTTTCACCGTGAGCAGACTCTCGGCCTCCGCAATCGTTGAGCCGGTAAGAACTGGAATGCCTGACCAGCCCGTGGACACGAGGAGTCTGACAGGCGTGTTGACCGTCAGGCTTCCGGCAAGCCAGGGAGAAGCGGAGATCACGTATCCCTCGGGAACAACTGGATGCGGAACCCTGGATCTGCCAGCGGTATAGAGCTGCCAGTCGGCGATCAGCTCTTCTGCTTCAGTTGCCCGCATACCGAGCAGAGAATCCGGTTGATAGTATCGGAATAGAGGGCCTATATTCCAAAAGATATTGACTGGTGCTCCCCTGGGCAGCTGGGCTCCGGAGGGAGGATCCTGTCTGATAACCTGACCCATCGTCTCGAATGGGCCGTACTCCGACCATTGTCCCGCGAGAACAAGGCTGCTGGATTCGATAAGCCTTTGTGCGTCCTGTCTCGACTTGCCTACGACATCAGGTACCGCCACGGGTGCTGTTGCCCCTCCGATCGAAGACAGGAATTCTGGAGTCTCGAACACGATCGGAGAAACAATGCTTCCGGCGATGAACGCCAGAGCAGCAGCCGCTATCACGACAAGAATGAATCTGAGTATCCTGTTCTTCACGGTGCTCTCTTCCAGGCCGCAGCGAACAGACCATCAATTGCATGCTCAGGTGGGAATATGCTAAGCAGACCATCGGTGACAAGCTGTGAAGGCGCTGGAAAGTCGATTCTCCTGAACTCGGGATGAGTCTCTTCAAACCATTGGACCTGATCGAAATTCTCCTCCCTTTCCAGGCTACACGTTGAATAGAAGAGAATTCCGTCCGTTGCTACGGCAGAACATGCGGCCCCGAGAAGTGCTCTCTGGGAGTCGATGCAGCCTGACAGGAGTGTGTTGCTCCAATTCCACCTGGCTCCGTAGCGTCGTCTGTATACCCCTGTATTCGTACAGGGAGCATCGATGAAAACCTTGTCGAACAGCCTTCTGAATGGGAGGTGTTCTCCCGAGGCAACAACGGGAATGCTTGATTCCCACTCCAGCTTCTTTTCATTCTCGAGCCAGCGTTCCATCCTCGCGGCAGATGAATCGAGTGATACAACGAGATCAGAGGACCCGTCGAGATGAGCCGTCTTGCCGCCAGGTGCGGCACCGATTTCCAGTACCGTACTGCCTGGCATACCGGCTACTCCTCTTGCGACAATCGAGGCTGCTTCATCCTGGATTAAGAAATTTCCTGCTTCCAGTACTTTCTGCAGCTCGGATCGAGGGAATCTGAAGTATCCGGGCAGGTATTGTCCCGGTCTCAGGGCTTCCGGCTGAAAAACCGGTTCCCGTTTACTGAAACGGTATGCCCCGAGCATCGGAACGGAGTTGTTCCATCTGAGCAGAGCTTCGAGGTCTGCAGGAAGCAGGGCTCTGCTCCAGCGTCTGACAAGCTCTTCGGGATGCGAATACTCGATGTGAAGAGGGATGTCCGTGGCTTCGCCCACTCTGACGAGCTTCCGGAGAACCGCGTTTACGAATGCCTTTCTCTTGCTGTTTCCCAGAACCTCTACAGTCGATGAAACAGCGGCATGGGGAGGAATATCGAGTACGAGCAGCTGAACTGCCCCTATCCTCAGGCATGCGAGCACATCTTCGTCAAGCGAATCGAGCTCTCTTGCGGAGCATGAACTCAGGGCATGATCCAGTCTTGCGCGCCAGATCACGACCTCACGATGGAGCCTGTGTGAGAATGCCCTGTCAGGACCAGTCAGCCCCAGTTCCCTCCCGCTTCCCAGGAGGAGAAGCATTGCCTGACGTCGGACCTCAACGCCTGGTGTCTTTTCCCTCAGAATCGACCACTTTCATCGTCTTAACCAGATTCAGGGGGGCATGAATCGCATACCCCCCTGACGTACCAATCCGAAAAGAACAGGCTATTCTACGTTCTCCACCTTCTCCATATCCGGAAAGACCTGCTTGAGATTCTTCTCAACACTGAACTGAAGCGTCATGGTGGCGAAAGCACATCCAGAGCAGGAGCCCTTCAACCTTACTTTCACAGTCTTGTCTTCGAGACCAACGAGTTCGATGTCTCCCCCATCCTGCTGGAGCAGTGGTCTGATCTTCTCGATCTCGGCCCTGACATTCTCTTCGTTGAATTCGAGTGTATCAGTCATTGCATCACCCTTTCTGCGTGTGATGGCGTGAATATACACTCGTGTCCCGTATCGAGCGAGTAATGGTGGGACTTACGGGTTAACTCCCGACCTGAGCAATCACAAGAGATACAACGGTCATCAACTTGATGAGGATGTTCAGAGATGGACCGCTCGTATCCTTGAAGGGATCGCCAACCGTATCACAGATGACGGCGGCAGAATGTTCGGGAGATCCCTTCCCGCCGAGATGCCCCTCTTCGATGTACTTCTTACCGTTGTCCCATACACCACCGGCATTGGCCATGAATATGGCAAGAAGTACTCCCGAGACTATTGAGCCGGCCAGCAATCCACCAAGTGTTTCAGCACCGTTGCTGCCAAAAGCGAAGAAGACTATCACCGGAACCGACACCGCCATCACGCCCGGCAGAATCATTTCAGTAATGGCACCCCTGGTCGCGATATCGATGCACTTCCCTGTATCGGGCTCGGCCTCCCCCTCCATCAGACCCTTGATATCGCGGAACTGCCGCCTCACCTCGTCGACCATTTTCATCGCTGTCTTCCCGACTGCTCTGAGAGTGATCGATGCGAAGACGAACGGGAGAAGCCCGCCCAGGAGAAGCCCGGCTACCACGTGAGGTCTCAGAATGGAGATCGATTCGAGACCGGCTGCATTTGCGTACGCCGCGAAGAGGGCCAGTGCAGTCAGTGCAGCAGATCCTATGGCGAATCCCTTGCCCATTGCTGCAGTAGTATTCCCGAGGGCATCGAGTCTGTCCGTTCTCTTCCTGACATCCGGCGGCAGTTTGGCCATCTCTGCAATACCCCCCGCATTGTCGGCAACGGGTCCATAAGCATCGACTGACATTGTCATTCCAACGTTCATCAGCATTCCGAGAGCAGCAAGGGCGATTCCGTAAAGACCGGCGAAGTGATAGGACAACAGTATTGCTGCCGCTATGAATAGAATGGGGAAGATGGTCGATTCCATACCCACCGCAATACCCTCGATAATGGCGGTCGCAGGGCCAGTCTTCGTGGCGTCAGCCACTTTTCTGACGGGTCTTCCACTGGTGTAGTACTCCGTTATCAACCCGATCACTGTTCCGGAAACGATTCCACTGAGCAGTGCCCAGAAGGCGCCTGTATTGACGTTGAGAAGCCTTATCGCGGCAAATCCCAATGTAACGGAGAGGAGCGAGCTTATGAAGGTCGAATTCCGGAGGACGGCATCGGGTGATCCTCTGCTGCTGAGGAATCTGACGAATGCAACGCCGACAAGGCTTGCAAGTGTTCCGACGGCAGCGAGCACGAGAGGCAGGGCAATCAGGGTCTGTCTGCCAAGGTGCTCAACTTCCTGCAAAGTTCCGCCGAAGAGAGCTGCGGTCTGATCAATACGCATGCCGAATGCGAGTACGATTGCAGCGATGATGCAGCCCACATACGATTCGAAGAGGTCTGCGCCCATACCGGCGACATCGCCGACGTTGTCTCCGACGTTATCTGCTATCACTGCAGGATTCCTGGGATCATCTTCGGGAATGCCGGCTTCTACCTTTCCGACGAGATCCGCCCCGATGTCAGCGCTCTTCGTATAGATTCCACCGCCTACCCTGGCAAAGAGCGCAATGGAGCTGGCGCCCATACCGAATCCGGCAATGTTGTTCAGGCTTATCAGTGAATCTCCATGAAGACCGAACAGTGAATTCAGGAAGGAATGTACGGTTGCCACGCCGGAGAAAGCCAGATAGAAGAGCCCGATCCCCAGAAGCCCGAGACCGGCAACGGCAAGCCCCATGATGCTGCCGCTCTTGAAGGCAATGGCGAGAGCATCGGAAAGGCTGCTCCTGGCTGCATTCGTAGTGCGTACGTTTCCCATGGTGGCAGCGTTCATCCCGATTATCCCTGCCAGCATGCTGAATCCCGCGCCGAATATGAATGCCAGGGAAGTACCGGGACTCACACCGAAGTAGAGAATGACAGCAACTCCCGTAACGAAGAGCAGAAGAATCCTGTACTGGGTCTTCAGATAGGTCATTGCTCCGACATGTATCTGTGCGGAAATCCTTGACATCGCTTCCGTCCCCTGCGGAGCCTTCTTGAGGGACCTGTATGCAAAAACGGCGCTCAGCCCTGTGAGCACCGCCACGATTGGTGCAAGAAACCTGAAAATCATGGTTTCCATGACTACCTCCATATGGACTTCTGTACTGTCGTTCCGAGCAGCCTGCCAGTACTACCCAAGCCGGTAACCTCAGTCAAGACCATCCAGCAATGACAAGGCCTCCCTGGCGGGGAGGAAGTCAGGATTGTACTCAAGTGTTGCGTTCCACCAGGATCTGGCATCTTCCGGTCGTCCCGTTCCCGCAGCAATCACCCCGAGATTGTACATGGCATCAGATCTGTTCAAATCGATTCCGTCCGTCCGGCTGGAAGCTCTGGAAAGGGCTTCCTCGAAGAGCGATTCCGCTCTATCGAGATCTCCGGTTTCAACGTGCGCAAGCCCATCGAAGAACGGCATGTTGACCCCTCCGCTTCGTACAGTGCCCCCCGTGAACAGCGCCAGAGCTATACCCGCAGCGATTCCTACGGGACAGAGAAGCACAGTCCTTCGAGCATTCCGGGAAGCCCTCATCACGAGGAACAGCAGGAGAAACGGTACCGCCGGAAGACGGAATCTTGCCGTTACGAAGAAGAGGAGTACCCCGATGAGGAGAGTACCGGTCCAGAGAAGCAGCGGGAACTCTTCTTTCCTCAGTCTGCCGGCTACTATCGCACCCGGAAGAAGTGCCCAGAGAACGAGAAACGGAAGAGCAAGCGGTCCGGGATGGAGGAGCAGACGGAGGACAGGTGAGAAAGCTCGAAAGTAGTAAGGGTCGTAATTGCTGGGAATCTCGATTGGAGACATGAGGAAGAGCAGTTTCCTTCCGGTGAGCAGGAACGTCTCTACGGGAGTGCGGAGCATGTGTGATAGAGTCCGATAAGTCCATTCGGACGATATTCTCGAACCAGTCCAGTCCCCGGGCAGGCCGTATCCCGCGGCTGCCTGGATATTATCTGAATAGGGCATCGTGTTCCCTGCCGGATCCGAACCTCCTGGAAGTGTCGCAAATGCTGTGTAGCCATCTGCTCGGGGTCCATTCCCGATATAGAAGTTGATACCGCCCTGGCTCGATATAACGTTCAGTAGATCACCGCCGGAAATGTTTACGATCCACACGGTGAGAACGGGTAACGCGAAAGAAACGATCGCCTTCAATCGCGGTCTGCATAGTGTAAAGGCCGCGGGAAGAAGCAGCAGTGCAGATGGTCTTGCAATACAGGCGAGTCCGAGGATAAACCAGCCTGACAGCCTTCTCCCCGAATCGAGAAGCAGGAATGAGAGCAGCAGAAGAGTTGTGTACATCGTTGTGATAAGAAGTGTGGACGAGTAAAAAACATCGGTTCCCCAGAGTGCCCATATCAGCCCGACAGCAAGTGCCCAGCCCCATGGCAGTCTCCGCAGAGCGATCCTGTACAGAACGAAGGCACCAAGCACACCGAGAAGCACAGATAACATCGACCCGATAAGTACATCCTGCGAGAAGAGCCTGTAGACAAGCCCGAGACTCCAGGGGTAGAGAGGAGCTCTGAAATATGGTGAGTACGCGGAAAGATCACCCCTGGAAACAAGACCTGCCCAGATGTGGTGCCATCTTGCGTCGACGACGGGATAGTAAAATATCGGCTCACGTATCAGTGAAGCGAAGTGCAACCCCCGCGAAAGCGCCGCCGTGAGAATGATTCCAAGAGAGCCCATCGTCGAGAGTGATATCGGGCATCTGCGAGGGTCTTTCGTTCTCATAAAACCCGTGTTCAGCCCTGAAGATTCCCGAGCAGGGATGAAGTGGAATACCCGGGTAGAAGTTTCACTATCTCGACTCTGCCACCTCCAGCCATTACAACATCGGCACCTATTACGGTATCGACGATGTAATCACCGCCTTTTACGAGAACATCCGGCAGTATGAGTTCGATGAGGTTCAGTGGCGTGTCCTCCTCGAATGGTACGACGAAGTCCACAACCCGGAGAGCGGTAAGAATTATCTCTCTTTCATCCAGACGCTGAATGGGTCTTGCCGGACCCTTAAGGCGCCTGACGCTGTCGTCGGAGTTGAGCCCGACGAAAAGGACATCGCCGAGAGTCCTTGCTTCGGAGAGGACGTGTATGTGTCCTCTGTGAAGGAGATCAAAACAGCCGTTAGTAAAGACTATCGTCTGCCCTGAGGACTTCAGTTCAGTACTCAGGTCCGCTGCCTCAGCAGCCGTCAGCACTCTTCCCGTCAGCAAGGGAATACCGTCCAATCTCCCTGAGAATATCATCCTGGGTAACAGCGTAGACTCCCGGCTCCGCGCACACTGCGGCTGCAGCGAAATTCGCTAATCTGGCACCCTCTTCCATGGGAATTCCGGCTCCCATTGACAGAGCCATGACGGCAATGACCGTATCTCCGGCTCCGGATACATCGAATACGTGCCTTGCTGCTGCCGGGAGATGGAATGATGGCTGTCCCGTTCGACAGAGTACCGACCCCGACTCACCCATCGTCAGCAGGACGCTGTCAGCGGGAACCTCGCTGCACAGTCTTTCACCCGCCTCAGCAGCTCTCTCGATTGATTCGATCTCAATTCCAAGAGCCCTCGAGACCTCAGTTCTGTTCGGCTTGAAAAGGGAACAGCCACCGTAGGAGAAGAAATTCCTGAACTTCGGATCGACTGCCACCGGAATGCTCTTGTCCCGCGAATGGCAAAGAACGCAGTTTATGAGATCGGGTACGATCGCACCCTTGTCATAGTCCTCGAACACAACGGCATCGACTTCGGGCAGTTTCCCCTCGACGTTCCGGATCAACGTCTCGGAAACGCTGCCTTCGACGGGAAATGACGTCTCGCTGTCCACCCGCATCAGCTGGTGGCTCCTGGCCATTATCCTGGTCTTGGTGGTTGTCTGTCTGCCAGCATCGGTGACCACGCATTCGGTGTTGATTCCATTATCCTGCAGTATGGAGAGGAGGATCGCACCGTTTTCGTCATCACCGATCAATCCCGCGAGGAAAGGCGAACCTCCGAGCGAAAGGATGTTTCTCGCAACATTGGCCGCGCCACCGGCAACCCAGCGTACTCCGTCAGAATCGAGTGACACGATCGGAACCGGCGCTTCGGGAGAGATCCTCAAAACATCTCCGCTCAGATAATGATCGAGTATCAGGTCTCCAATAACGAGGACCCTCTTACCCAGAAGACTTTCCAGGATATCACGGGTGTTGCCGTTGGGAAGCAAATTCACCTCCATGAGGTAATGAGTGACATGCGACTTGACCACAGAGTATCTTGAGTACATAGCTGTGTCTTAGCATTACATACTAATCACACGAACGGGAGAAAATATGATGAAACCACCTCCTAGAATCAATATCAGACCAGGTGAGGAGGATGGAGTATACAGCAACCTTGTTCTGGTCGCCTTTTCCAGAGCAGAATTCGTTATCGACTTCGCGAGAGTAATGCCGGGGGTGAATACGGCAAAGATAAAGTCACGCGTTATTCTCTCTCCACACAAGATCAAACCTTTGATAAAGGCTCTCGAGGGCCAGGTAAAAGCGTATGAAAAAGCCCATGGCAAGCTGGATGACGTCGATTCTTCTGCAACCATAGGATTTCAGAATCCTGGCATGATCCAGGAGGGTCAGGAGGAGTAGTGCGACGGAACCCGAGAGAAGAACGTAGCGGAAAAATGCGCCGGGATGCACGTCCGGGCAGATGGCTGCCCTGGGTTTTCTCCCTGGTGCTTTCGCTCGTCCTGTGGATTGTTGCGATTCAGGACAGGACCTTCACGATCACCTCCAGATTACCTGTAGACCCTCCCTCCTTACCCCAGGACCTTATGCTCGTCGGAGACATCGAAGCCGAATCGGTTACGGTGGATTTCAGCGGAAGGGGAGCTCAGGTTCTCTGGGATCAGGTGTTCAGGAATCCCTCCTCCGTAAGACCGGGGGAGATCAATCCTGACAACACAGCCGGTTATCCGCAGGATTTCAATTACAGTTTCTCAGAAACTGACGTCGTGTACGGGGGAACAAGACCCGGGGCTCTTGCCCCGGAGCTGTTCAATCCCGCCGGTATGAGGATGGAAATAGACAGGAAGGCAACACGTGAAATCCCGGTGAGCGTTCCACTGGAGGGTGATATTCCCGGCAGGTTCATGTGGCCCATTCTGTCAACCTGTTCCGTGAACATCACGGGAGCCGCCTCTATCGTAATGATGATGGATAGCGTACATACTGAAGCTGTCATGCCTGGCGAAGAAGCATCGAGAGTGGGAATCGTTCTCCCGCAGGGAATCTCCGGAAGCACCCCTCAGATTATTTCTGCTTCGTTTGTTCCCCCGGTTCCTGTAGTTTTCAGGGATGATAATTAACCACCTGGCTGTATTGACACCCGTTAAATCCTGTGGGTAGATTCCGTCGAGGTGCTGAGCCCGATTTACTCAATGCCGTTATCAAAGGCCTGGTATTGCCACCATGTGGAGGGTTTCACGAATGAATTCCAAGATCCTGGTGAGAACTCTGATCGTAGTACTTGCCGCTCTTCTGATCTTCAGAATCCATCAAAGAATTGAAACGTACAGAATTCCCCGTGAAAACTGTAGAATTCACATGGAGGCTCTGACGAGTGCAAACATCCGCTACATGTACAACAACCAAGGAATGCCTGCCCCTTCCCTCGACAGCCTTATTTCGTATGCAAGCCTGCCTGATTCGATATCCATCTGTCCATCTCTGTGGACGGAAGGATTCGTGGACTCTCAATACCACTACGATCCAAAACTGGCTCTCGGCACCCAGTATGCAATATCCTGTCCTAATCTTGACAGGCACGGCGGTGTCATAGGTGGTCTTGTAGAAAAGGAATACCCCGATTCTCTGTTCAGTGAAGCCGATTGGGCAGAGACGTACTTCAGAGCACCTTTCCTGGAATACGCACACAATAGAAGGGTCGATGTCTCCCGCTCGGTTCTCATAAGAGCAGCCGAGGAAGAAGCTGCCTACCTCTCCAACAGGTACCCATACGTTCTCAAACCCTCAGATCTGAGCCAGCTCGATATCAACGTCAGTGAAATGCCTGATCCTCTTGGGGGAGAGTACGTTTTCGAGACAGTAATAGATACGCTCTACACATTCTACGAGAATCCGGGAAGGCTCGGCAGATCAAGGGGTGACTCCATTCAGATTACAACCTACAGGTTCATTGCCTACACAACGGCGAATCCTGACACTTCGAGAGTAGAAGTATTCTATCGATACCCACTCACCCTTCCCAGCAGAAGCGATGGAGCAGTTGCAGCCAGTGCCGACAAGCTTGTCATCATCAGGTACTGGGACAGATCTCTTCTAGGTACCCTCAGACAGGATGAGAGAGAAGTCGACCTCCTCGAAGAGCCCAGATGGGCTTTCCTGCAGGAGTACAGTGGTGCCCTGCAGGACACGACTGACACTCCATAGCGTTTTCCATATGGAACAGAAATCCTGTTCAGGGGTAATTCACTCCTGACGGGGTATGTATTTATCTAGTTCACATGTCACTTGATCGTCGTTTCACAGACGGAGGACCAGGAACATGAAAGACTTCAAGGCGATAGAGAAGCAGGTCGCGGTAACTGACAACCAGTACATGCTGGCACTGGCGATTGCCAAACGGGTCAGACATCTCAGATCCGGTGCACCTACCCTCTCATCCGTAGACAACCCGGGAGAATATCCTGTTGAGGCAGCCCTGGACGAGTTCGCGCTCAATCTAATCACTTACTCCCAGCCGGAAGCGGGAGAAGGTAATTCGGAGAAGGAAAATCGGGAGGATAACAGATGAGATTCTTACTGCCGCCTGCAATAGCTCTGATAATGATCATTGCCGCCTGTGGCTCGCATCCTATGGATGACCAGACACTCGCAGTCATTGGCGACAAGGCAATAACAAAGGAGATGCTGCAAGAAGAGATCAACCTGATTCCACCTTATCAGAGAGAGAACTTCGAATCACTCGAGGGCAGACGCGCTCTTCTGGATCATATCATCGAAAGAGAACTTCTTCTTCTCGCAGCATTCGATGAAGGACTTGATTCGGATTCAAACGTGATTAACCGGATCGAGACCGCAAACGAGCAACTCAAGGACGTGCTGAAACGTTCCATCATTCAGGCTTACTACGAGAATTACGTCGTTGACGCCGTCACGATCACCGAAGACGAGATACTGGCCTACTACAACGAGAATGTAGACGACATGTATCACCAGGATGCATCCATCAGGATTTCACATGTTCTCGTCTCTTCAGATGATGCCCTCGCAGAGGTCGAGTCGATGATTGAAACGGGTGTTTCCTTTGATTCGCTTGTGAGCTCGATGAGCGAGCACCTTTCGACCGTCCCGTCGTCCGGGGATATCGGCTGGTTAACCAGTGGCATGCCCATGCCCTATCTAGGACAGCAGGATGATATTTCCCGCGCGCTTTTCGAGAGCAATACGGGTGAGATTATCGGACCATTCGAGACCGAACTCGGATTCCACTGGTTCATGATCACCGAAACGAAGGAAGAGGGTACGGTGCCCCTGGATGACGTCAGATCCAACATAGAGAACATGCTTCTGCCGTCCAGAGTGAACAGCTACTTCAAGGACGAACTGATCCCCGCTCTCCACGAGGAATACAATGTCACCATTCAGAACATCGAAGGCTCTCCTGTAATAGCAACCATCGGAGAACAGGAGATAACAAGAGAAATGATCGAGCAGGAACTGATGACCATCCCCCCCTACCAGAGAACGAACTTCGAATCACCAGAAGGCAGGGAAATCCTCCTGGGTCACATTGTCGAGCGCGAGCTTCTCTTCACTGCCGCCCAGGATGCCGGTCTGGCACAGGATTCCTTCGTTGTTGCACAGGTCAGTCTTGCCGAACAGGAGATCGATCGGACAAGAGACATGGCTATGATTCAGATCTACTACGATCGTTTCGTGGTCGATGCGGTTGAAGTTCCAGAGGAAGATATCCTTTCCTACTACAACGAGCACATCGATGACATCTACCATCAGGATGCTCAGATAAGGGTATCACACATCCTCTCCGACAGCGAAGAGTCCATTTCCGAAGTGATCGCATTGCTTGATCAGGGAGAACCCTTTGACTCGGTTGCCATTTCGATGAGCACTCATGACCTGACTTCAAACCTCGGAGGAGATCTCGGCTGGATCTCTTTCAACTCCCCCCTTCCGTACATCGGCTCGTCAACAGAGATCACCGATGTGCTCTTCAGGCTCGATACAGGTTCCTTTTCCGGTCCATTCGAAACCGGAATGGGATTCCATTACTTCATGATCACCGACAGACGCGATGAAGGCTCCAAACCTCTCGAAGAAGTCAGGGAATCGATTTCAGATGCGCTGAAGCCGCCTCTCGTAAACACGTACCTCAGGGGCACCGTTTTCCCGGCTCTCATGGAGAAATACGGGGTAGAGATCAATGAAGAAGCGTTTCTTCCCGATGAATCTGTCCCTGCCGACTCCCTCATGCAGATGGCTCAGGAATTAATGGGAGTCGATCCCGAGGCAGCAATTCAGTACTTCGAACTCTTCCTGCGTAGATTCCCAGAGCATCTCAAGGCAGATCAGGCGATATTCCTCATCGGATTCACATTCTCCGAGCAGCTTCATGACTACGATGCAGCGCGTGGGACATTCGAAAGAATGATCAGGGATTATCCGGAATCTGAACTCGCGGATGATGCTTCTTGGATGATTGATAACATGGAGACTCCGATAGAGGACTTCCTTCCCGTGGAGGAGTTTCAGGAGGTGCCTGCACCACAGTAGCCTTTTGCGGGAACCGATACTCGCCAGGAAGCCCGGGGCCATTCCGGGCTTCCTGAGTAACAGGGTCGTTGCGGCTTCAACGAGGAACCGGGCATATTCTGGCTTCAAACCGAAGAAAGGGCTCACGACTTGAGAGCAGATATGAAGGCACTGATCCTGTTCACTGTTCTTCTTGCAATTCTGCCCGCCTGCAGGGTGACAACGGGAGACGAGTCACCTGAAGGCCTCGCCGCCAGGGGAGAGAATGCTCTCGAATCCGGAAACGCTATCGAAGCGCTGGAACTCTTTACGAGGGCTCTCAATGCGGACCCTGACGCTCCATTACGATCGAAGTGGCTGCTTGGAAAGGCTGCCGCGCAGTTACAGCTCGATAGATTCGAAGAGGCGCTGCTTTCCGTCAGGGAAGCTCAAAGCTGTGCACCTGATCCACAAACCCTGAACAGGGCTGTTCTTCTTGAAGCCCGTATTGAGTTCGACAGGAACAGCTACGTGAACTCCATCAGTCTGCTGTCGAATCTGGACGTGGAGATGCTGGACCGCGAGTCGTCATCAGCAGCAGAAGAACTTGCGATCGAAGCTCTCCATAACATGGATACGAGGACGCTCTCCGGCTTCAGACAGGATAACTGGTTAGAGGTTTTCGTACTCCTTGCTCTCGAGTGGAAGTATGCAGAGCAGGGTGATTTCGAGAGATCCACTCTTTTCGGCATGGAAGTCGACAGGCTGTATCCCTCCGCCCACGAGAGATATGGATCTCCCCTTATCTCTCCTGATGAGGGCACTTTCTTTGCTCTTGTACTTCCGATGTCAGGTGAAGGGGCGGTCTACTCGGCGGAAATCGCAAACGGAGTTTCGCTCGCATTCGAAAGGTTCAGTGATCTGCACCAGGCCTCTCCCGAACTCGTTATTTTCGATACGGGTGAGAGGGGTTCAGATCTCGAATCGATCATCCATACACTCGGAATCAACTTGCAGTGCCTCGGAGTGATCGGACCTCTGACCAGCTCCTCTACGCTGACCATTGCTCCATATGCTGAGGAGTATTCGCTGCCGCTCATTTCTCCATCTGCGACCTCATCAGAAATCGACGGATACGAGCAGTGGGTCCACAGATTGGTGGTCTCGCAGGGTGATCAAGCAGCTGCCGTTGCCGAGTATGCTGTTCGCACTGCTGGATGCAGCCGCCTTGCGATAATACATCCCTACACGGCCGAATCGGTTGCAGAAGCTGAACAGTTCACCGTGATCGTCGAAGAACTCGGTGCCGACGTTGTTGCCACAGAGGGTTACCAGCCGGAAGCAACCGATTTCAAGTCTCAGATAATGGCTGTAAAAGCTTATTCACCTGATGGGATATTCCTGCCCGTAAGTGCATGGGATGCAGTTCAGCTGGCACCCCAGCTGCGTTTCTATTCCGTCGAACTCCCCATCTTCGGAACATCCGGATGGGACAACGAACTCCTTATCAGACTGGGAGAAGAATACGTCGATGGAGCCGTTTTCACCGTTGCATTCGGAACCGGTTCCCTGTATCCCGCCACGGCCCGATTCGTGTACAACTACAACAGACGCTTCGATACCGATCCCACTTCGATTGCAGCACAGGGATACGATACAGCCGAGCTGTTCCTCAGGGCCTGGGAGGGAAGAACACACAGCAGAAGCTCCATTGAGCGGGCTCTTCAGGCAATGCGCCCATACTACGGAGCATCTGGCAGGTGCACTCTTGGAACATCTTCGGTTGCGAGAACCTCCTACCCGCTCCTGACGATCATCGACGGTGAGATCGTAAGTATCGAATGAACGAAAAGTCCGTATGGGGAATCGATATCGGCGGATCCACCGCGGTAGTGGGTATGCTCGACGGCAATCGATTCAAGAAGACGGTGATCATTCCTACCGGCAGTTCTGCAAGCCCTGAAGCAATTCTAGAGAGAATATCACGAGCCATCAGGCAGGTAGACCCGGCACCGGCTGCCGCCGGTATCGGAATCGCGGGACACGTCGATCATCGGAGGGGAGTGCTGATCACTTCACCAAACCTGCCTGCATGGGAGAATTGCCACGTCTCGGAGATGATGGAATCTCTGATATCCGCCCCGGTAAACGTCGATAACGATTGCAACGTCTTTGCCTACGGAGGTCTGGCCACAGCTGAAATTCCCTCTGAAGGTCTCCACATCGTTATCACGCTTGGTACGGGGATTGGTGGAACGATCGTTCTCGATGGCGATATAGTCTACGGTAAAGGATATGCAGGCGAATTCGGTCACATGACGATCAGTGCTGAGGGAATTCCATGCCCCTGCGGCTCGATCGGCTGCTGGGAGCGGTATGCTGCAAGGGATGCCCTCTTACGGTACTTCGCGGGGAGTGATTACCCATGCTCATCGGATCCGAAGGAAATCGCTGAAGCAGCGGGCAGGGGTGATCGCAAGGCATGTGCTGCATTCTCTGAATTCGGTAGATGGGTAGGTATTGGACTGGCCAGTCTGGCAAACTGCTTCAATCCGGATCGCTTCTTCCTTGCTGGAGGATTGGCATGCGCCTTCGATCTCTTCGAAAGCGGCGCCAGCCGGGTATTCATCGAAAGATGTGATCATGACTGGTGCGTCAGCATACTGGGCTCAGCAGAAGATGCAGGGGCCCGGGGGGCTGCTTTCATGGCGGAAAGCCTGCTCGGCTGATGCTCGCGGCAGCGATCCTGCTACTCGCAGGCACACAACTCCAGATTGAGGAAGAACCAGACAGCCTTCCTCAGAACCTGCAGATAGAAACAATTGCCTATTCGGCCGACTCGGTTGTCTTCATACCGGATACCCGTGATCTCACTCTCGTTGGCGTGGCTACCGTGCATTACCATGACATGTCCCTCGTGGCCGATACGGTACGCTATTCGGCAGAAACCCAGACCGTCACGGCTTCGGGAGAACCCCAGCTGAGTGACAGGGGCGAGGTGATCACCGGAACCGGAATGATCTACGATCTGACTTCCCGGAGGGGCCGAATCATGGAAGCTGATTCCGAGTACGATTTCGGTTTCTATCACGGAGAATCGATCACAAGGGTCGGAAGAAACGAATTCAATATCGTGAACGCCTGGTTCACTACCTGTGTGAAGGACACGGTAGACTATTACTTCAGCACACCCATGATGAAGGTATTCCCCGAGGAGAAGGCGATTGCCCGTCCCGTCTTCCTTTACATCGAGGACACCCCGGTCTTCTATTTTCCATACATGGTCTTCCCCATCAGAAGAGGAAGACAGTCAGGCTTCACTCTGCCTACATTCGGCGTAACCTCGCGCGATGGGAGGTATCTCAGGGGAATCGGTTACTACCAGGCCTTCTCCGACTATGCAGATCTGTACCTGAGCACGGATATCATGGAGAAAACAAGATTTGCCCTGGCGTTGACGGAAAGACACCGTCTCAGATACGTCTGCAATGGCAGTTTCCATGCGGAGTGGCGTCGGGAGTTTCAAACCCACCGGGATCGATGGATGATCGAGGGACGGCACCTCCATGATTTCGTCGATGGCACCACGGTGAGGGTGCAGGGAGAATTTCTCAGCGACAAATCCTATCTGGAGGAGACGCAACAGAATCCCGAAGACAGAATGACAGGCGAGCTTCGCTCCTGGCTGACCGCAAACAGGAATTTCGGTCGTATCTCTGCTCAGATTGCCCTGGACAGGATCAGATACCTCAATACCGATCCGGACACGATACCTGACGAACTCGAGTACACTTCCAGCCTGCCGGACCTCAGAGTAAGCATTCCGTCCGCGCCTCTGTTCAGATCGCCATCGGATATCTCGTTGAGAAAGCCCTGGCATCTTGTATACTGGAATCTGAATGCACACTACCTCTCCAGAGACGAGAAAAGTGAGGAATCCAGAAGTGTGAATTCTGCTCTGAGAATGTCTTCTAACCTGTCAGCCTCCGGAAGAGTCGGTGG
>CBDUZS010000026.1:0-34755 GCA_965371785.1 uncultured bacterium | reverse complement strand
CATACTGGACTAACTTTTGTTTTTATGAATATAGATTGCAAAACCGATAAAGTTCTTAAAACCGGCCAGTTTATAACACATGCTAAATGTAATTGGGCGTATATGGTGGTTTTGAGAATAATTTACTATTATTAAACTTTAGAAATAATTGCGAGGTGTGGTGCATTAAATTTGCCCAACTACAAGTTGAGAAGAAGGATAGATAAAATGTATAACAAATTGTTGCACCTGACATTTTTCCGCTGTCGCTCCAAAATGCAGGTGAACTCAATCGTTGGGCGGCACTTGCTTCCTGCGTCATAATAAAACGTAGAACACAAAATGGAATTGTAAGATGATACCCATATTCAAGTCGGTATTCTGCAATGAGCGGGCCGCTACAAAGCGTCTCAAAGTCGCCACCGTTGCGATGTCCTGTGATCGTAATCCCGATACAAATCGCACCAGGATTGCTAACAGGGTAGACGCCATTATGCAAACGCATCCAGACATCGAGTTGGTGATATTCGGCGAAATGATCCTGGGGTGGTATAACCCTGGCGATATGCCGGAGTATCATCGCCGTATTGCTGAACCTATTTCGCAAGAAACCCTTCAAGTATTTGTCTCATTGGCGACGAAACACAAGATTCATCTTTGCTTTGGTATGTCCGAGATTGATGGCAAGGCACTGCACAACGCTCAGGTGTTGCTAGACCCGCAAGGCAAAGTTCAAGTTGTCCATCGTAAATGGAACTTGAAGCCTGGTGAGAAGAAGGCGAACTATCGACCGGGCCCGGTACCAGTGACAATCACAGATATCAGAGGAGTCAAGACTGGCATTGTGATCTGTTCCGACGTGGCGAGTCCACGCGCGATGTGGGAGTTGATGAGAAGCCGTCTGGACCTGATCATCCTCAGTTTGGCGGATGACAGGGATGACGGCCTGTTTATGAGCAAGTTCAATGCACGGATGTATGATGCTTGGATAGTCACAGCGAATCGATATGGGGATGAGGAAGGCTGGTTCTGGAATGGGCATATGGTGGTTTCGGATCCCTGCGGCAAGTTGCGTATCACAGGGCAGGATCAAGAGCAGTACTTGGTGTATGAACTTGGATTCGCAGATAAGCAGACGTGGCCGAAAAGGTGGATAAGAAATGTGTGGGTAAAAACACCCTTGGCTTTCCATATTCTGAGGAATTGGAAAAGGGCCAAGTCGTATTTTTAAGGCAGAGGAATAGAGATTTGTTGCACTGATGAGTGAGCCGTCCGCCCAACACGCGGTTAGAGCCAACACGTGCTTCGCACGTGGGTATCGTCGGAGGTTACGGGATTAGTGATGGTTGGTAGGCGGAGTTGGCTGGGGCCACACCCGTTCCCTTTCCGAGCTTTGACAGGATGGAGCGGTTCCGAGTATTGTCGCTCTTCTGGTAGAAATAGTGGTCGGATAAGTACTTCATCCAACATCGTATCGGCCATCTCACAGCCGATGACAGTTTACATTTGCAGCAGAATGAGAGGATTTCAGAACATGGAGCAACTCGATTGCAGAGGCATGCGATGTCCCATGCCAATCGTAAAGCTAAGTATGGCCATCAAAGGTCTTGACGCAGAGGCTCAGATAACGGTTACCGCAGACGACCCGGCCTTCAGACCGGACCTTGAAGCGTGGGTGAGGAAGACGGGAAATGACCTCGTCTCCTTCGAGGTAGTGGATGAAGTCGCGTATGCGGTTATTCGAAAGGCAGGACAATGACTTCTACTGAACTCCAGAAGGATGCTCCGGAAAGTTCCAGTCTCGGCGCTCGTCTGGACACACTGGAGAGGGAGATATCCTCCTTGAGAGGGAAGCTTTCAGAAACTGAATTGCAGGAAAAGCTCACGATTATTGTCTTCTCCGACGAAATGGACAAGGCGATGGTCGCGCTGAACCTGGCTACAGGCGGTGCTGCCATGGGTATGGAGGTCAACCTGTTCTTCACTTTCTGGGGTACATCGATATTGAAGAAGAAGGGACCCCAGTCCGGAGGAAAACTATTCCTGCAGAAAATGTTCGGATTCATGTTGCCCAAGGGGCCGGAAAAACTGCCGCTGTCCAAGATGAACTTCGCGGGAATGGGTCCGGTAATGATGAAGAGCCTGATGAAGAAGTTCAACACACCCTCCCTTCCCGACCTCCTTCAGCTGGCTCAGGAGTGCGGCGTCAATTTCTACATCTGCCAGATGTCCATGGAACTGATGGGGATCAAGGAAGACGAGCTGATGGAAATCGAGGGGCTCAGTTACGTCGGTGTCGCGAGCTTTCTGGAAATGGCGGACAGAGGCAAGTTCACGCTACTCGTTTAAACGGTAATGATTCATTGATGGTTCAAGTCAATCCGATTCACGATTTTCTGTTGATGATCAGGTGGTCCTGCATCTGGAGCAAGGGCTTACTCTCCGACCAGAATGTGTTGTAGACGTATTCGGTGATCTCCTCACGCTGTTCGAGTGTGTACCTGTGAACGTCAGGGTAGAGCAGGATCATCCATACGACAGCCATGAACTTCTCAAAGTCGTCAACGAAGAAGTTTACCCTGTGTGTGTGCTGCCGGAATTCCGAACCGATGAAGGTGCTGTTTCCTGACAGCTTGCTTCCGAACGTCTTCAGATCCTGGTCGTTGCGGCAGTCGAAGAACCTGCCCGCAAAGTGGTTGTACAGCCAGGTAGTGCTGAAGTGGTTGTCGCTCTCCGAAGCCATCATCACCGCATGGATGACTCCTCGGCGGCAGAGTATCCTTCCGTAGAGATTCACGAAGAGGTTCTCCCATTCCGATTCGCTGCAGTAGTACAGGGAATGATGCAGGGTTATCAGGTCGAACCTCTTGTCACCCAGACTTTTCTTCAGGGTTCGTTCCGCATCCTCCGGCTGGATGAGCATCTCACAGTAATTCCCCTGAACCGTTGTTACATGGTCGATCCACTGTCTCCTGATTCTTTCGTTCACTACCTCCAGGGGAATGCTGTCTACGTCCAGAAGGTAAACACCGCCCATGAAGGCTGATTCCAGTATTGGAAACTGGGGTTCGGAACCCGAACCGATGGAAAGGACACGCAGCCTGCGGGATTGAGGTGTCATCCTGAACAGGGTCCGGATAACACCCATGAGCACTTCGGCTATATCAACCTTGTCCCCGCTGTAGCGAGACCAGAGCAGGTCCTCGTCGTACATATCCGAGTCACCTGCGCTCATCCCCAGTTCTATGAGCTTCTTTCTGCCGATGTCCTTCAAACCGGAGCCTCCTTCGGACCTGTGGATCTCAGTCCATGGAGAGTCGCGTGCTGCTGAACTCCGGATCGCTAGTGACGTTGATCCCCAGGTTCCGCAGGCCGTTCTGGTCTCCCAGCGAGGGCATGTGGGTCAGGTGGGCTTCGCACCCCTTGAGCTTGGAGAGCTGCTCCATGGCTTTCGCTGCCGAGGACGAAGATGCCGCGCTCACGCTGAGGGATATGAGGACCTCCTCCAGGTCGAGGTTGAGGGGGAGGGAGTTCAGGCTCTTCTTCAGCTTCCTGATGGAGTCCATGACGGCAGGAGAGAGCAGGTGCAGACTGTCGTCGATACCGGCCGTCAGCTTGATCGCATTCAGAACGAGGGCTCCCGCCGCGTGCATAAGGCTGGAGCCCTTGCCGGTGACCATGGTGCCGTCGTACAGCTCGAGGGCTGCCGCGAAGCACTCCTCCGATACGACTCCTTCCTCCTCCAGAAGGTGGAGCCTCTTTCTCGCATGAACCACGACGAGTCTGTCCTCAGGGGTCAGCTCGTAATCTCTGAGGAGGAGTTCTGCTTTCCTGACGGTCCGATCGTCAGCGAGTCCCATGACCTGCTCGCATCTGTATCTGAAGTATCTCCGGATCAATTCCTGCCTTGCCGCCTCGCAGACGACCTCATCGTCCACTATCCCGAAGCCTGCCCTGTTGACCCCCATTTCGGTGGGGGAGGCAAAGGGGGAACGGCTGCCTGAAATTTTCTCCAGTATTCTCTTCAGCAGGGGGAAGGCATCCACGTCGCGGTTGTAGTTGATAGCGGTCTTTCCGTATGCTTCGAGATGGAACGGGTCAACCAGGTTGAAGTCCAGCAGATCCGCCGTGGCCGCCTCGTAGGCTGCGTTGACCGGGTGCTTCAATGGCAGGTTCCAGATCGGGAAGGTCTCGAACTTGGCGTAGGACGGGTGAAGGCCGTGCCTGTGGTCGTGGTACATCTGCGAAAGGCAGGTGGCCAGCTTGCCGCTTCCGGGACCGGGTCCGGTGACGACGACCAGCGGTCTTTCCGGTACTACGTAGTCGTTTTTGCCATATCCCTCCTCGCTCACGATGAGATCAACGTCCGTGGGGTACCCCTTCGTTCTGTAGTGTCGGAAGACATCGACCCCCCTGTTCCTGAGACGCTTCTCATAGGTCACCGCGGCCGGCTGTCCGTCGAACCGGGTTATGATGACTCCGCGTACCAGTATCCCCCTCGAGCGGAGCCCGTCTATGAGCCGGAGGGAATCGATATCGTACGTGATGCCGAAGTCACCCCGGATCTTTCGCTTCTCGATGTCGCCAGCGTATATGCAGAGGAGTATCTCCGCCTGATCCCTGAGCTTCTGAAGCAGTCTGACCTTCACGTTCGGGTCGTACCCGGGCAGGACCCTCGCGGCGTGATAGTCGTACATGAGCTTTCCGCCGAACTCCAGGTAAAGGCGGCCATCGGCGCCGCTGACCCGCGAGAGGATCTCGGCCGATTGCTCTTCGAGGTACTTCTCGTTGTCGAACCCTATCCTGTGAGCCATTCTTCCCTCCTTGGCACAACCGTTTCCGGCAGCTTGTTGTTGCCTACAATGGAGCCTGTCGCCCCGTCAGGCAACACCTGCTTTTCCCTCGACCAGGCACAGCAGGAGAACACTGATCGAAGGATGTTCCAGTGCCTTTCCGGATTGTCTGGAGACCATGCCTTCCAGGGTGTAAACGTACCTGCCTGGTGTTCCGGTCAGCCGGATGCCAGCCGTATGACTTCGGCCAGGGAGACCTTCCCCTGGCGGGCAAGAACCAGACCGTGGTCGAAGAGGGTACGCATGCCTTCTTTCCTGGCTTCGGAGTAGATCTTGTGGGCGGGTTTGTCCGCTGCAATCATGTCACGCAGGCCATCCGTGATCATCAGCATTTCGAAGAGAGGCAGTCGACCGGTGTATCCCTTCCCGAGACATTCATCACAGCCTTCAGAGGAGAAGAACACCCCTTCCGGAGCCTTCTCGACTCCCATCAGCCCGAGCTGTCGAATATGCGAATCGGTCAATTGAACCTCTTTGCGGCAGTTTTCACACAGGCGGCGGCAAAGGCGCTGGGACAGTACTGCATGGATTGCCGAAGACAGCTGCACAGAGCCGATCCCCATCTGCGTCAGGCGGTCGAAGACTCCCGTCGTACTGCTTGCATGAACGGTTGTGAACAGCAGATGTCCGGTCATGGCGGCTCGCATGGCGTTGACTGCGGTTTCCTCGTCTCTGATCTCTCCGAGCATGATGATGTCCGGATCCTGTCTCAGTATCGAGCGTAATCCTCTGGCAAACGTCATGTTTGATAAGGGATCGATCTGTGTCTGACTGAAGTATTCGAAATCTGTCTCGATCGGATCCTCCAGGGTGACGATGTTCACGCTGTCTCCCCTGAGCTTGTGGATGAGGAGCAGGCTTGCGAACATCGTGGTGCTCTTGCCGCTTCCCGTCGGTCCGGTAAGAATGATCATCCCCTGGTTCCGGTTCAGGAGAGCTTTGTAGGTTGTCAGCATTTGCGGAGGCATACCCACCTGATCGAGGTTCATAGTGCTTGCATAACGCGTCACAAGCCGAATGGCTATTCTTTCTCCATGATTGGTCGGAATGAGCGAGACACGAGCCGTATACGAGCCGTCCTCGAAGCGGATCTGACCATCCTGCGGTATGTTGTGCTTGTAAATGGCCAGATCGGAGAGGACTTTTATCCTGTTGGTTACCTGAGGATAGGAGAGCGTCTTCAATTCGACCAGATCGTAGAGCTGTCCGTGTACACGCATCGTCACGCTGACCGAGTCCTGCCTCGGGCTCAGGTAGATGTCGCTTGCGCTGAGTGAGAAACCGGCAGAGATCAGTTCGTTCACGAATTCGACCACGCTGTCTCCGGACTGGCTGCACAGTTCCGCGAGGCTGGTTCTGTGCTCGGGCAGCTTGTTGATCATTTCGTTGGGATGAACGGAAAGGTCTTCCTTCTTGACGAAGTTTGCTATTCCCTCCGTGTGCTTGAACTTCAGGCGTAACCTTCTGAAAATGCGTAACAGCAGTACCGTGCAGAGAATGGTGAGCAGACCCCAGATGATGATTGATACGGCTGACGGTCCGAGCCCTGTGAGATGCTGAACTTCTTCAAGGGCTGCAAGTCCAAACCCGCTTCCGAGGAAGATGTGTACAATAATTCCAGCAATGACAAGGCAAAGGAAGCGGGAGTAGAATCGTTCCAGATGCTTGAGGTATACTCCAAAATTCTCCCAGAGTTCACCGAAAGACTTCACGAGTTTCCCTTCTTGCCGAGCCCTGACAGGGGAGGGCACGGGGTCTTCCGTGCCCGCTCCCCGGTATGAGAATTACCTGTTGACCAGTGTGCAACCCTCGATACAGACCATGTCGAATGACTCGCCGGTTACCGTTCCCCTGATCTGAACACCTTCTCTGTTGTTCACCATACTCTCATCGGAAGTAGCCGGGATCTCTGCATCCATCTTGCAGGCTACGTACTTGGTGTAGGTGTCGTCTGGATGTGAGAGGTCTACCCTGATAGTCGTGCCGTAGTCCGTTACGGACGTCGTGGTGGAGTGGTAGTAACCTTCGACGGTAACTTCTTTGCCCATCCAGGCGTTGAAGAGCTCGAAGAACTGATCGACTGGAATGGGAGTCGTTCCATCGTAAACCCACGAGCTTGTCTCCAGGGGTTCTATCACGGCTGGAGGTTCCACGATGGCCGCATCCGCAATCTCGATGTCGCCGGTCCAGGACATTTCAACCGTTCCCTGGACGGCGAGTATCTCACCCCTCAGTACGGTTCGATTCAATGGTTCGGCGAAGAAAGCCGTGGCAAGCTCGTCAGTGGATTCGGGATCGGCGACGAGCCTGATCTCGTCCTCTATCACCGTGCTGTCTCCGTACCAGATGAATGGGTATCCTGCAAGTGTCACCTGCATGCCGTCCCATGCGAAGTAGGCTTCGTACAGAGAGGAGGCGGCAAGCGGCATGTCCGCAGTGATCACTGTGGGATCAAGAGTGCCTTCCGGATAGAGAGGTCCCTCTTCGACAACCTCATCGACAGGTTCTGGAACGACTTCATCCACCTGTGTGTCGGCGGCGTCCGAGCTCTGTACCTCCTCGCCTTCACCGCAGCTGCCAAGCAGCAGCAGAAGGCTGATGGAACCGATGACGGATATGATCTTCAGCATGTATCCCCCCTTGTTTGATTACTTCCTCTGCCACGGTGGAACAGTTCACAGAATAACTTCTATCGGCCCCGAAGGCAATTGTGTGAGTGATGCCCCGATGTCCATTCGGATTCGCTTGCTGTCCCCCGGGCTGTGAGCCATATTGATGCACGATCAGCACAGCATGAACGCTGAACGAATGCTGGCTGCCGCATGCTCATCTTGAGAGGGGACTGTTCGGGAAAGAGATCGATCGTATACTGAATTCAGGGCGATAAGTACAATTCCGGGAGGAGAAGCATGTTCAAGAGAAATCCGGTTCAGGGTTTTATACGAAATAGTGTCCGTCTGGTAATCGTCGTTCCGTTATGGCTCGTTATCGTTCTCCCCGATTTTCAGGGGCTCGATTTCGAGAATGGATACATCCTTATATGGAGTCTCGCGAAGACTCTGGCGATCTTCTGGTTTGCAAACATATTCGCGAAGATGTTCCACGTACTCCCGCAGTGGGAGCGAATGGTTCTCCTGCGTATAGGAAAGTCCGTCGGAGCAAAAGGTCCCGGGTTCTTTCTGGTACCACCGTTCATTTACTCCGTTGCCCGTATCCTCGACGTCCGTATCGTAACCTATGAGGTCAAGGCAACCAAGACACTGACCAAGGACAACATCCCGATCGATGTAACCGCTGCAGTAGAACTGGAAATAGAGGATCCGGAAAAGGCAGCAATCGATGTTCAGAACTACTGGAAGACTACGGAATGGGCTTCCATGGAGGCATTGAAGAGCACGATCGGAAGAAATGATCTCAGACCGCTTCTCAGCGAAACCGACAGAATAGCATCTGACCTCAAGAGGGAGATAGATGCCGCTGCCAGTGACTACGGTGTAAACGTCCGAGCCGTCCGGATCACGGATGTGGGTACTCCGACATCGCTTATCGAGGAACTCGCGGTTATCGCGCGTGCTGAACGGGCTGCCAAGGCCAAGACGATTCAGGCAGAGGCTGAAAAGACTGTAGCCACTTATCTTTCCGAAGCGTCGAGCATTCTTGCATCGCAGCCGAACGCCATGGAGCTGCGGCAGATCCAGGCTCTTCTTGACATATCGAAAGAGGAGAGTTCCATGGTTATCATCTACCCCATGACCGGCATGATGGGACAGCAGATAGCTTCTGCCGTAGCCGGAAACCAGACGGAGATGCGACAGACCAGCCATACGTTCACTCCGGAGTGAGCATCGGAGCCTGGCGAAGGATGGGATGGATCAGGCTACAGGATACGCAATGCCTGTGAGAACTGAATGTTACTGCCGTCCGGGTGGGCAGGAGTCCAGATGACCGTCTCGGTGATCGTTCCGAATCTCAATGGAATCGAAATGCTTCGACGGTGTCTGATCTCTCTTCTGAATCATGATCGGGTACCCGACCAGATAGTAGTGGTTGACAACGGTTCCTCGGATGGGTCTCCCGGAATAATCGAAACGGAGTTCCCAGAGGTAAAGCTCATTTCCCTCGAGCACAACACTGGCTTCACGGGTGCGAACAACGCCGGTCTGAAATCTGCAACAGAGGAATTCCTCATTCTGCTCAACAACGACTGCATAGTCGAGCCGGGATGGCTCGATGCGCTCACCGTTCGCATGGAAGACCCGTCGATTGCAGCGATCACCAGTTCAATGCGAAACATTGAAGATATGGGAATCATGGATTCAGCAGGAGGAGAGATCGACTGGATGGGCTTTTCGAGAGACACAGGAAAGGGAGAACCGGCATCCGATCATGCTTCTCGCCGGGACGTCTGCTTCCCCTGCGGAGGTGCTGTGATGATCCGCCGAAGAGCACTCCCTGACAGTTCCAGGCTTTTCTGGGAAGAGCTGTTTGCATACGAGGAAGACTTCGATCTCGGTCTCGAGCTGTTGCGAACCGGCTGGAAGATCGTTTACGAACCACACGCCATAGTAAGACATGTGCATTCGGCAACGTCAGTCAGAGGTAGTTTCTTCAAGGAATACTTCTGTGTGCGTAACCGTCTTCTGGTTCTCAGGAAGCACTTCGATGTGCAAACTTTCCGAAAACTGTGGCCATACATCATACTCTGGCAGAAAATGTGGATTATGCTCAGCCTTCTCAGAGGAAGGTTCACTCTTGCGCGAGCCATATTCAAGGGTACTATGGATGGGCTCGGGATGCCGGTTGAATTCTTTGAGGCAGAGATTTCCGTCAGGGATGTGTTCAGTCGTTTCGCAAAAACCGATTCAACAGTAGGACTGGTCAAGAGAAAAATCTACGGACGAGTGCGAGATATCATCCTTCACTAATGCCGTCTGAAAACCGGGAAAAGCCTTGCCATCAAACGGGAGATTGCATAGCCCAGCCCCCTGTCCGCGGTCAGCTCACGGAAGATGATATTGAAGTATCCATGGCTGTTCATCCTGGGAATGGTTGGGTTGCCCAGTGATCCATGCGGCAGTCTGGAAGGGTCTGAGCACCAGCTCACGAGCGGCTGAAACAGCCGTTCCGATGCGCCATGAGTGGAGCACCAGGTCTTCTGACGGGCCGTAATCTCCAGAGATAGATCAGGGGAGGAAGCGAGCCTCAGAAACGCATCGGAAAGGGCTTCAGGGTTACTGGGCGGAACTACCAGTCCCAGACCATGGTTACCGATCTCCTCTGAAATCTCCGCACCATCGGTACAGATGACCGGAATACCTCTGTTGATCCAGTCCAGGGTTCTTGTTCGCGCGCCGAGAAAGGTCTCGAGAGCTGGTATGTCCGTGTATACTGCCGCTGAAGCTGAGGCATAGACTTCCTTCAGATGATCGAACGGAACCCAGCCATGCAGTGCGAACCTGCTTCTGAAAGGAGAGTTCTCGACCATTTCCCTGAAACCATCGTACTTGCGCGGGGAAGAGGGAATCCCGCCTCCCGTGGATACGAATCGGATTCTGTCATTCTTCTCCATGGCAGATTCCAGACCTGTGAACAGAGTCTGTTCGTCAAACCACTGGTTGAATGAGCCCGTGGAAATGATAATGAACTCCTGTCCCGATGTGCTCGATTTGTTGAACTCTCCCACCGCGCAATGAGGAATCGGAACCACAGGAATGACTCCTGCTGATCGATGCCCCAGTCTGCCGAGGAGAAGAAGTTCTCCCGCAACGGCACATGCCTGCCTGCGGGATGGGGTTGAGAAAATATCACCCCGCCGGAGAAGAGAATTTTCCAGGGCGAGTATCCTTGCCAGCCGCTCACCTGCCCTGCGATCTGCGTTATCCTGCAGCTGAATCTCGGCAGGATGGTTTCCGTTCATGTCGATCCAGATCGGCAGTACCGGGTCCGCCATAACCGCAGCTTCTGCGGGGAAAGGGCTGATTGCTACGATACATGTGAACGATCCATCCCGGAGAAGGCACTTGATCTCGGCGGCACCCCTCTCAAGCTCCAATGGAGAACACACGGTAACCTGCAATCCAGCTTCTTCGAGCGCATACTTGAACCTTCCGGTACGTGCTATGCAAGCACCGGTACCTTTGCTGGCGGCATCCCGAGAACCATCGTCACCCACGAGGAGAACACTTGTCACGAGAGAACCTTTCTGAAAGCGTCGAGAGTCTTCTCAGCGCAATTGTCCCACGTCAGAAAATCTTTCAGTCTGTTTCTCTCGATCCGTTGCTCGTGAGAAACTCCCTTTTCGAGACATAGTTTTATACCGTCGGCAACGGATTCGGGATCGGTGATATCGAGCATCCACGCTGCCTTGCTGAAGTATTCTCTGATCGAGGTGTTATCGGGTGCTGCCACGGGCAGATTCCAGGAAAACGCTTCTGGAACGACGAAACCGAAACCTTCGTAATGAGCCGTATGCACCAGGCAGGCAGCATTCCTGTAGAGATCTCCCAGTTCGGTATTGGTTGTGTATCCGGTGAAGGTGACTCTGTCGGTAATACCGTATTCCGCTGCATAGCCGATGATCTGATCGGATCTGAATCCGAAATCTCCAGCTATTACCAGAGGTGGAAGCGAGTGCTCGCCTGAAGCCGAGAGAATACTGTAAGCTTCGAGGAGAACCCTGTAGTTCTTCCTGGGTTCAACCGTGCCGACTGCAAGAATATGTTTCATGCCCGGGGAGTGACCTTCCCTTACGGGGAAGTGGTCGATTCCCAGCGGTGTGAGGAAGAGACGCTCTTCGAGATCTGAAAATGAGTTGAGCAGATCGTTCCTTGTCGTAATAGAACTGGTCATGATCACCTCAGCATGGTGAGCGGCCCGTCTGATTCGTTTCTGCCATGCTTCCGTGTCGCTTCCCTGTTTCATTTCCGGGAACAGGAACGGTCCCATGTCATGGATTATTACGGATTGCCTGATTGGAAACAGTGTGCTTATCAGAGAGCAATTCGGGCAATGAAGCACGTCCAGCCCTGCTTTGCGGAACCGGAGACCCGGCCAGTAGGTGTCGGAAATCCTCCTGAATTTGTGAAAGAACGCAATCGGCAAATCGAGTGAGTCGAGATCACACGGCCTCTTCTTGAGATACCGGTTCATCCACAATTCGGACAGAACATCCTTGCGTTTCAGAGCCTTCGCGATTTCGACGCCGTAGCGGCCGATCCCCGTGATGTTCCCGTCGAAATCGACGTACAGTCCTATTCTCATGTAATGAAATATAATGGATGATCGATGAGGATACCTGTCACGGGAGGATCTTTCTGAAAGCGTCGAGAGTCTTCGCGGCGCAATTGTCCCACGTTAGAAATCCTGTAAGCCTGTTTCTCTCGATCCGCTGCTCGTGAGAAACTCCTTTTTCGAGACATAGCTCGATACCGTCGGCAACGGATTCGGGATCGGTGATATCGAGCATCCACGCTGCCTTGCTGAAGTATTCTCTGATCGCGGTGTTGTCGGGTGCAGCCACGGGCAGATTCCAGGAAAACGCTTCTGGAACGATGAAACCGAAACCTTCGTAATGAGCCGTATGCACCAGGCAGGCAGCATTCCCGTAAAGGTCATCCAGCTCAGCGTCGGTTACATATCCGGTAAACGTGACTCGTTCGGCAATACCGTATTCTTCTGCGTAACCGATGATCTGATCGGATTTGAATCCTAAACTACCAGCAATGACCAGAGGGAGGAACGATGGTCCACGAGAAGCCGCGAGGATACTGTAGGCTTTCAGCAACACCCTGTAGTTCTTCCTTGGCTCAACTGTGCCGACTGCAAGAATGTGTTTCATGCCGGGGGAGTGACCTTCCCTTACGGGGAAGTGATCGATTCCCAGAGGTGTGAGGAAGAGACGCTCCTCGAGATCTGGAAAAGAGTTGAGCAGGTCGTTCTTTGTAGTCAAGGAATTAGTCGTGATCACCGCGGCATGGGAATCGACCCGTCTTATTCGTTTCTGCCATGCTTCGATGTCGCTTCCGTGTTTCATCTCCGGGTACAGGAACGGCCCCATGTCATGTATCATCACGGACTGCCTGATCGGAAGGAGTGTGCTGATCAGAGTGCAATTCGGGCAATGAAGGATATCGAGCCCAGCTTTGCGGAACCGGAAACCCGGCCAGTAAACGTCGGAAATCTCCCTGAGCCTGTGGAAGAACACTTTCGGTATATCTAGCGAGTCGAAAATGCCCTGATCCCTCTTGAGGTAGCGGTTCAGCCATAATTCAGACAGAACGCTCTTACGCGCCAGAGCCTTTGCGATTTCGATACCGTAGCGGCCAATTCCTGTGATATTCCCGGCGAAATCTACATACAATCCAATTCTCATAGCATGGAATATAGTGAAAAGATCCGTAGGAGAGAGCTTCAAGGCTGTGGAAATCTAAATCTACAGGTCGTATGGGCGTCTGTTCCGATACTTGCTTATCCAAAGTGTTGGGAGTATACTGATAACAGGGCCACGGAATGTATCAATCGTAGAGTCTCCTGCGAACATTACACTCAGCCCGGGCTTCTGTATCCGGGTCATTGCTATCAACTCGATTGATTCTCCCTCTTCATGAATGGAGAACCGTATGTAAGGCTGTTCTGCCGATATGGACTTAGATGATATCCGAACGAACAGGGGTTAATGCACATATTTGCGTTAACTCAGTTCGTCGGTTCAGGAGGAGGTTCGTAATGGTTGTACTCTTCATGCTCTTCAGCAGCGCGTTTGCCGATGGTGAAATGATCCCGGTTCTCTACACTGCCGATGGAAGCGATATCTCACCACCAATGTCCTGGAGTATTTGTCCGGGTGCTTTGAGCTATGCGATGATCTGCGAGGATCCAGACGCCCCGGTGGGGAACTGGGTGCACTGGGTCGTATACAACATTCCAGGTACGGTTTATTCGCTTGGTGAAGGTGTGCCTGCCGATTCCGAGCTGGTTGACTGCACGGTTCAGGGCATGAACAGCTGGGGAAGGATCGGATACGGAGGACCTGCACCGCCATCCGGAACCCACCGTTACTATTTCAGACTGTACGCTCTGGACCTGGTTCTCGATCTCGAGCCTGGCGCAACAGCCTCCGAGCTTAGAGAAGCCATGGAGGATCATTTACTGGATACCGCGGAATTGATGGGGTATTACAGCAGGTAACACCGCCGCCCATGGGTTTTGAGGACTCAAGGGGGGTTAGTATTGTTCTGCTATACCGATGCGCTGTCTCGAGATATCGTCGTACCTGATCTCGGGATGATGATACCTGCCGCGCTTGGCAGTTTTTCGCCCGAACTGGATTACCTGCTCGATGCAGAAATGATGACAGGCGAAGCACTGCTCGCAATTCCCGTGCCACTCAGGGTGACCACTCTCCATGGTGATATTCCCGACGGGACAGACCTCAGCGCAAATACCGCAGGAAGTGCATCCCTCCGTCAGGTGGAATTTCTCGTCACGGGTGTTGATCGTGTCGATCACGTAGTGATAGATTTCCCGTCCTATCAGCCGCGACAGGGGATTCTCCCTGTCCATTGCGCTTTCCCGCCTGCTCACTATTCCACTGATCTCATCCAGCTTGTTCTCGGCATCGGTCAGGACTTTTTTCAGCTTCTCCTGCGGCAACACATCCCGGAGTGGAGTGTAGTTGCCGGGCATGTTCACCAGGAAACCAGCGTCGAGCTTCCCATCCTTCCCACCGAAGATCTTCCTGAGCTGCGTCAGGGCTCTGCTCGGACCTCCCCCTCTGGTTACAACCGCAAAGGTGTATTCGGATTGATCCAGTTCGAGCTGCCGGGCGAATCTGGACACTATTTTCGGAAGCCCGCAGAAATAGAGCGGGAAAACCAGCCCCGTAACGTCTGTCCCACTGGTCTTCTGTCCGACGATGGATGCGATCGGAATCAGGGAGCAGCCACCCAGGTTCTCTCCGATTCTTCGTGCTGCGGCAAGCGAATTTCCGGTTCCGGTGAAGTAGAAGATGGTGGCAGCCATCGAAAACCTCCTCAGTACCCCTCATCGAGGTCTACGCGCCATTGGGGGGATTCCCCCCGGGCACAGGCATTTATTGAATCAGCAAGGTATTCCATTCTAAGTCTTTCCAGCCCGGTCACTCCCCAGGCTCCCCCTCGGTGGGGGCTCATCACAACGTTCTCCAGTTCACCGAAAGGATAAGCCGACGGCGGTGTCGAGGTTCTTTGTTCCTCGGTCTCTGGATAGGAGTACCAGACATCGAGTCCGGCGGCACCAATAGAGCCATTACTCAGATGTCTGTAAAGTGGTTCTTCACAGATAACAGCGCCCCTCGCCACGTTTACGATCACTGCTCCCCGGGGCATGAGAGAGAGTTCGCTGTCTCCTATCATTCCCCTGGTCGATGGCGTCAAGGGAAGGCAGACGATCAGGATATCCGTCTCGGGAAGCACCGCATGAAGCCGATCGGGAGGAAAGATGCCTGAATCGGCATCGCCCCGATCAGCTCTTCGGCGGATTCCACTCACTTCTGCCCCCATCGCCCTGCAGACATCACCCACCCTCCTGCCTATCGAACCCCAGCCGAGGATCAGGATGCGGGACCCTGATATCAGGATGGATGCATCCGGCTGATATCGGATTGACCAGTCGTTGTCTCTCAATTTCATGTGGGCTGGAATGAGCTTCTTCGATGCGGCCAGCATGAGCGCAAGAGCCATTTCGGCTGCAGCCCCGGCATTGTGATGAATGTTGTGAACCCGTACGTGCTGGTAATCCTTCATCAGAGCAGCAGTTCTTTCCGAAACACCGGCCCAGGGTATTATCAGAGTGTCAAGGCGGGAACTGGCATCCAGAAGCTCAGCGGTCGGTCTGCCGGCTACGAGAACCTGGTAATCGGAGTTTTCAGGAAGGTCACCGCAAGTCAGGCTGACCGATCGATGCAGCATTCTCTGCAGTGTATCGATGGAATCGCTCTCGTATCCATCAGCAAGATGTACGTGAAATTTCTCCGGCAAAACATCCCCCTTGATGGAAGAAAATCCTGACCGCGCTGGATGTCAATGGCTCGGTAGCCCCTCGCCGCTGAGAACATCGGTTTCAGGGCTGCTCGTCTCTCCGAGGGTAAAGTACGTCTTCGAAGGGCCATTCTTCCGCTATCCATTTCCGGATGATATCGTAGAAGACAGGACCCATACCTTTTTCATCCAGGTTCTGACGAAGCCAGAACTGGACTGCTGCATCGATGTCGTCTCCCGGCCTGGGCGGCATGATGTAGACGCAGCCGAGAATGCTGTCCTCGTCGAGTGAGATGATGGTGTAAGTGAAGGCTACCCGTGATTCATGCTCACTCTGATGCATTTCCAGATCCGACAGGTCTTCCTCGATTGTCATATTCTGTTCCGGCCACGTTCCTCCGGATAACTCTCTGAGCCGTTCACCGCTGGACATGACGGCTTCGTAGTCGAGTTCGACATCATCGACTGACAGCATCCTCAGGCGGCACCATTCCGTTTCGAGTCCTTCCGGGATTTCGAAGTCGGCCGGCACGAACAGACTGGCTGCAAAGAAATCCTCGTCTGTTGGGATGTCCGCGGATGCGAACGCCAGATGGATTTCACCTGAAAAGCCGCCCTCCTCAGCCTTGTAGTGCCAGTAGCCTTTGAGAGAATCCGATACGTACTCAAGCTCCGCCAGAATATCCTGACCGTCACCATCGCGGAAAGAAATCGTCAACGTGGAATCCGTGAAGGAATCGATGTCGGCAGGACCGTTGAAGAATCCCTGGAATGCATCGATCAGAATGAGTCCGGTTCCATCCTCTCGAAGAACCAGTGACGTATTGATATCGATCATACCCGGAGCCGTGACCAGACCTTCGTAGAGTCCCGGGTTCCAGTATGGCCCGTTTCCAGCTTCCTCGGGAACCGATTCCCCACAGGAGAGCAAGATTCCGGCAACCAGGAGAGTAATAGCTCTCCTACCCGCGTACAGGTAACGCGTTTCTTCTCCGAGCATTCCGCACCGACTGCGGTTCAATTACTTCTTTCCTCTGATCCTGGCCCATGTATCCCTGAGGGAGATGGTCCTGTTGAATGTAAGACCGTCCGGGGAGGAATCCTCATCGACACAGAAGTAACCCTTGCGCTCGAACTGGAACACTTCACCCTGAACCGCATTCTTCAGCCAGTGTTCGACACGGCAGTCCTTCAGGACGACGAGGGAATCAGGATTGATGAAGTCGATCAGGTTCTCATCCGTCAGAGGATTCTCAACTGTGAAAAGCCTGTCGAACAGTCTGACTTCTGCGCTCACCGAATGTGATGCCGATACCCAGTGAAGAGTACCTCTGACCTTCCTGCCGTCGGGCGCGTTCCCGCCCCGGGTGTCAGGATCATACGTACAGCGGAGTTCTGTGATGTTTCCGGATTCATCTCTGATCACGCTCCTGCAGGTGATCATGTAGGCGTACCTGAGACGGACCTCCCTCCCCGGGGCAAGCCTGAAGAATTTTCGGGGGGGGTCCTCCATGAAGTCATCCCGCTCGATGTAGAGCACTCTGGAGAAGGGGACCTTTCTGGTTCCCGCAGATTCGTCCTCTGGATTGTTGATGAAATCGAATTCCTCGATCCGATCCTCGGGGTAATTGTCTATTACCAGCCTGAGGGGGTCGAGAACACCCATGACCCGCGGTGCGCTTCTGTTGAGGTCTTCCCTGATGCAGTACTCGAACAGAGCCATGTCCACGACACTGTCTCTCTTGGCAAGGCCGATCTTGGAGATGAAATTCCTGATGGAGCGGGGCGAGACTCCCCTTCGTCTCAGTCCGGACAGCGTGGGCATCCGTGGGTCGTCCCAACCGTTGACGCAGCCTTCTTCGACAAGCCGCCTGAGGTGTCTCTTGCTCATGATAGTGTACGTGAGATTGAGCCTTGCGAATTCGATCTGCTGCGGATGGAAGATGTCGAGTTGATCGAGGAACCAGTCGTAGAGAGGTCTGTGATCCTCGAATTCGAGCGAACACAGCGAATGTGTTATTTCCTCTATCGAGTCCTCGAGGCAATGTGCGTAGTCGTACATGGGGTAGATAGACCACCGTTCACCTGTCCTGTGGTGACTGTCCGAGAGAATCCTGTAAATAGCAGGATCCCTCATGTTCATATTGGGATGGGACATGTCGATTTTCGCTCTGAGAGTACGCGAACCCTCTTCGAATTTCCCTGCCCGCATCCCTCTGAAGAGATCCAGGTTCTCCTCGATCGACCGATCTCTGTTAGGGCTGTTCCTTCCGGGCTCGGTTAGAGTTCCCCTGTGTTCCCGGACCTCCTCCGGAGAGAGATCGCAGACGTATGCGCTTCCCTTCTCGATGAGCTTTTCGGCAAGCATGTACATCCTGTCGAAGTAGTCTGAAGCGTAGAAGAGGCGGTTCCCCCAGTCGAATCCCAGCCATCGGATATCCTTCTTTATCGATTCGACGTATTCGGGGTTCTCTCCCGTCGGGTTCGTGTCATCGAACCTCAGATTGCAGAGTCCCCCGAACTCCGTGGCAATACTGAAATCCAGACAGATAGCCTTTGCGTGCCCGATGTGCATGCATCCATTCGGTTCGGGAGGGAACCGTGTGTGGACTCGGCCATCGTGCTTGCCGTTCCGTACATCATGTTCGACAATTGATCTGATGAAATCGGTTGCTTCCATTCCAGGGGCAGCCATACGGGGTACTTCCTTTTCCACTTTCGTTGATATTCAGTTCAGGGGCTGTCTGCAGCACAATCTAAATACTTGTGACCTTGTCCTGCCAGTCCTGCATGTGCTTCTCTGCGCGGGAAACGAACGTATGCCAGAGATCGGGAAATTTGTCGAGAGGAAGGCTGTCGGGAGTTCTCAGTTCAACCGATGGGCCCTTCAGGTTCAGTCTGATGTCCGTGAAGATGGTGGTCATGTGGTTGAGAAAATCATCAAAGGTCACGTTCTCCAGATCTCCGAACCGGCGTCCCGATTGCAGTTCCGCCGCGTCCAGAACGAACCTGACCAGTCCCTTCAGAAGGTCTTCGGGAGTCGCGAAACCGGATACGTCTGTGAATGGCAGACCACACCTGCTGTCGTCGGTGTTCTCCCAGATATCCCTTCTCTGTGGCGAGAGCATGAAATCCTTTTCTCTCGACAGGGTCAGCATTACATCGAACAACGGGATCAGCTCAGATGGTTTCTTCACCCGTATGTGCAGGTGGACTGCTGCCGTTCCCTTCATCATCTCCATGCCCCTGGTTCCGGATATGCCCAAACGTTCATGGAGCAGCCGGTAACGCCTGCTCAGGAGGACGAGCGGGGCAGACTCACGGCCTGGCACGTATGCCGTCCCGATGTACTCGATTCCCAGCTTGTTTCGCAGTCCCGCAAGGACGTTTCTGATCCTCTCGAGCTGACAGGTGAACACATCATGGTCCGTCGCGGTAAGGGGAATACTGCTGAACTCGATCTGTCCTCCCGGTTCGAACGCAATCCCCATTCCGGCACAGCCCGAGAAGATCCCGTCTTTCCCGCTGAATTCCATCGAGCGAAGGAACTCGTAGATGGCATTCATATCGTTGAGATCCAGGATTTGCCCGGGAAGGAATTCGTACTCGAAGCCGTACGTTCGCGGTCCATCAGCCGAGCCGCCGCTTAGGAGAGAAAGAAGGCCGTTTGTGTAGTGATCCAGGATTCTGCCTTCCTCCATCATTGAAAGAACTCTTCATACCAGAGTGAGAAGACGAGCACAGCAAAAACTCTGTCCGCTCCAGAGACCAGCGTTTCAGGCCCAACACCTTTAGTGGAAACATCTGACACCAGATTACGAACGTGTTCAGCATCGAGGATTCCCTGCTGCCCCACAACCGATCCCAGGAGGATATCCTGAAGTGGATCCGGCAGTGTGTCGGGTGAAGCAAGCCAGTCAGCCATGGGAATCGTAAACGGTTTCTTCCTTCTGAAGGCTGTTTCCTGGTCGAGAATCGAGCTGCGGTGAAAGGCATGCCTGCAGATACTCTTTCCCCTGTCCAGAGCGAGGTCTGCTTTCAGGTGAACGGGCAGCTCCGCTGCGAATTCGGCCAGCCTGTAATCGAGGAAAGGCGTTCTCGTCTCCAGTGAATGCCGCATGGAGAGTTTGTCCAGACGCAGAATGACGTAATTTGGCAGCCTTGACTGGCATTCCATCGCTATTGCCGCGTTGAGCGGGTGCACTCCTCCAGTGAGAGCGGGAATGGCATCGCGAGGATACAGAGAGTGCTCCGGTGCCTCCCCGAGGAGGGATTCCAGCTCTGTGGCTGAGAACAGCTCCTCGCTCTGCACGAACCGTCTGACCGGATCCGGATCCCTTATTTCCATGTACGGAATCAGCTCCGGATACTTACTCTCCAGGTCCGTTCTCTCCCCGGCAGAGAGTTGTCCGTAGTCGGCAGCAGCCATTTCAAGCATGAATTTCCGGTAACCTGCGAATATCTCATCCGCTCCTTCCCCGGTCATGACAACTTTCAGGTGCTCCGAAGCACTGCTGCATATCTGATCCGTGGGCAGAAGCGTTCCAAGTGACAAAGGTTCTTCCATTGCCTTCACTATCGAAGGCAGCCGTGCCATCGATTCCCTCGAGCAGAGGCTGGTGAAGTGCCGGGCATTAGCGAGTGCGGGGGAGTTCTTCCTTACGAAGCGGTCGACTGCGGGGAGTTCGTTGTACGTCTTCTCGCCGTATGAGATAGTGAACATCCTGATATCAGGATTATGAACGGCGCTCTCCGTGGTAACCGCCGAGGAATCGATGCCGCCCGACAGAAAAGTGCCCACCTCGACGTCGGAACGCATTCTGATCTTCACGGCGTCCCTGAACAGACAGACGAACCTGTCGGAAGCGTCATCGATTGTCTGCGAAGTTACATGCCTCCCCGGCAGATACTCCCAGTACCTGCTGATTCCGATGTCACCAGAGTCCGGGTCCAGCTCGAGATAAGAGCCTGGCGGAAGGCGCCTTATTCCCCTGAACATCGTCTGTTCCCCGGGGATGTATCTGTACGTGAAGAAGACGGGGAGCAGGGCGGTATCGAGCTCTGCTCTCATTCCGAACCCGTCAAGGATCGGGCGGATTTCGGAACAGAAGACGAAACTGCTGCCAATCACTGCGTAGTAGAGCGGCTTGATCCCGAAGCGGTCTCTGAAGAGAAGGAGTTTTCTCTCCAGGGGATCATAGATTGCTCCCGCATACATGCCGTTCAGCATGCCGAGGAAATCGGTTCCGTGCTTTCTGTAGAGATGAAGGGCAACCTCGATGTCACCCCTCGAGACGAAATCTTCATCACTGACCTGTGATTTCAGTTCACAGTAATTGTATACCTGTCCATTGCACATGATCGTCGTGCCGTCTGCCCTGGACGTGATCGGCTGCATACCCGTTTCGAGATCGAGGATCGAGAGCCTCGTGAAGCCGAAACCGGCTCGAAAGGGTTTCTGTAGAAGAAGCGCTCTAGTTTCATCCGGCCCCCTGTGCTTCTGTATACAGGACATTCTGTTCAGCCTCGCGAGGATTTCCTCTCCAGGCATGTCCTTTGAAACGATTCCTGCAATTCCACACATATCGGGCTCCCCGGCAAGAAAAATACCCGTGTAAGATAAACAACCGGAGTTCAATTTCCTACCTTTGTAGTGCTGAAAATGACTGTTCGTCATTCGCAGAAGGTCTTTGTCAACGCATCACAGAGGGAAGGTTGACCTTATGTCATTGCCTCGTTATTCTAATTTCGCAAATCAATACATATCAAACAAGTGGGAAATAAGGAGAGGGGCAGTATGAGAAGCACCGTTGGAGTCCTTTTGCTCGTCACACTCTTCTCGGTCGTTCTGGCCGATGAAGTGATCATCGGACCGGAAGGCGGTCCCGCAAGCAGCTATCCCTACTGCGGATCTTGATTCGAGGCCATGCGCTACCTGGTGGTAGTGCTGGACGAAGAGATCGGGGGCAACCTTCACATTACCGACGTCGGAGTGCAGGTGCATCCCGCAGCTGACCCGTCTGCCGAATTCAACGATGTGAAGATCTACATGGGATACTGCGCAAGCGATCAGCTCGTTTCCACATTCGAAGACAACTACGTCGAGGGAAGCAGGACACAGGTATTCGACAGTTATACATACGTTTTCAGCGGCAGCGCCGGTGAATGGTGCACGATTCAGCTCGACACGCCGTTCACTTACTGGTTTGGCCAGGGAAATCTCCTCATCGAAGTGACCTGGTCATCTCCCGTCGACAACCAGAGCTTCTACACGTACGGCTGGGATACGGGAATAATCAGGGCTGTTGCTGCGACTGCAGCAGGCGCGCCTTCAGTCCCTACCGGCAGCCTTTCCAGTGCGATGAGCAGGTTGAAACTTGTAGGTGACTACCTGGATCTCGAGTCAACCACTTTTGCAGGTATCAAGATCCTGCAGTCGAACTGACGATCCGGGATTGGTGATCCCGGGATGAAAATACTGACTCTGCTGATGCTGTTCATCGCTTCCGCAGGTTTCTGCACCGAGATCGTCGTCGGCAATCCAGAGGTTTCGGGGTGCAATCCGATGGGAATCGGTTGAGCTGAGTCCCTTCGCTACCTGGTGGTAGTGCTCGATGAGGAGATGGGCAACGCCATGACCGTGGAGAGTATCGCCTGCAAGAGGTACTCTCCTGGGAATCCGGCGGTCGGGATTTTCTTTGATTTCGAGATCTGCATGGGGCTTACCGGGAATGACGTGCTCGTGCCCGTCTTCGATGACAACTACATCCCAGGTTCCAGGACCACGATCTTCGAAAGGGATTCCATTACCCTTTCACCCGATCCGGGTGAATGGGAAGTATTCGAACTGGATACGCCGTACTGGTACAACGGAGAAGACAATCTCCTGATAGAGTTCCTCTGGAGCGACGGGGAAACCGAGGATGAGTGCCTTTACTCATGGCACTGGAACACCGGTACGATAAGATCCATCTCAGGGGAGTACGAGGATGTAAGCGGCACGATGTCCAGTCTTGTGGTCATGCTCCGATTCGAGGGCAGCCTGGGATTAGTGCAGACGACTCATGGAGCCATTAAATCCCTGTTCGCTGAACCGTCACACAACTGACTGGCATCCCCCTGTAAACGGAGGACGGCAGATACTGTCATTCAGTGTCTTTGGGGAAAAGACCATCCGGTTTTTTGTCCGGTCTGTTTCTCACTCCATGCATCAGCCCGAGCCACATCCAGTAAACTAGTTTACCACACTTCCTCAGGGGATAGATCACCGTTTTTGCCAGCGTGACGGCCAGGTAGTAGAAACGGAAGGCAAACAGGTTCATCCCCTTCAGATTGCGATTTGCGAATATGTACCTGTTTCTGTGAGTGAAGTAAACTGCAAACGGAGAGAGTACACCGCCTACGGTAATGGAAACATGGTGTACAACTCTGGCATTCGGGACAAGGTAGTTCCTGAACCCCATCTCAGAGGACATGAGGCTCTGTTCCACATCCTCGTGGTAAATGAATAGATCAGAATCCTGGTAACCTATCCTTTTGAACAGCTCCACCCGCATCATCATGGCGCAACCGGAGATCTGATCGACCTCAACAGCCTTCTCCGGAAGATCTGCAGTTGTTTTGTACAACTGCTTCACACCCATTCGCCAGGGGATGAAGGTCCCGCCAGCATGCCAGACAACAGTTCTATCCTCGGCATAGGTTATCACTGGAGTTGCGAGGCCTGTGTCGGGATGTTTCTCGAAGTGCGTCACGAGAAGATGAAGAGCATCCGGTGCAACTTCTGTATCGTTGTTCAGCAGAATAACAAAGTCAACATCCCGTTTGATAACCATTTCGTAAGCCTTGATGTTGCCGGCTATGAAACCATAATTACCCGGATTTCTGAAATAGCTGATCTCCGACATATCCCTTATCCATCCAGGTGTCGGCTCTGAGGAGTTGTTGTCCACAAGACCTATGACAACACGGACTCCATGAGATTCAAGAAGAGACTCCACGCACTTCCGCGTAATTTCCCACTGGTTGTAGTTAACGAGGAGCACACCAATGCAGGGAAGAGCAGTTTTCTCCGGGAATGTCATTGAAACCTCATCTGTCTGTCACATCATAAAAAAAGGCAGAACAATCCTGTACGGAATCGGATCAGAACAAGTCAATGGGCTATGTAATAGCTTCCCTCGAATGGAAAGGAAAGCCCCCTGGCTTCCAACTACGGGACCGGGCAAATAAACTATATTGCCACAAGGCTCACCGGACAGCCTGAAAACGGAGAGGACAGCATTTGTCGTTACCGGTAACTGTGGTTACCGTTGCATACGGAAACCCGGAAGCTGTCAGGAACTGGGCACGGGAATGGTCAGAGACCGGCGCCTCATGTGTGATATCCGATAACGGCAACAACATTCCGGCTTTGATCAATGGTAATGTGAAAGTACTGCCCTTCACGGGTAACACTGGATTTGGCCTGGGGATAAATCGCGCAGTCAGGGAATGCGACGACCCGGTTGTACTCATTACCAATCCGGATACTCTGCCTGAGAACAGTGAATCGCTGAGAGCTATCATGGATCATCACTCCTCTGGCAGCCTTACGGGGGGACGAACCGTGGATTCTTCCGGAAGGCCGATGCGTTCCACCGGGATATGGCCGACAATCCACTGGGTCAGGTCACAGATATTCAAACCTGCGGAAACTCTCTGGCGGAGAGACCGGATGAACTGGCTTCAGGGCTCTCTGATTCTGATCCATCGGGATGATTTTCTTCAGCTGGAGGGATTCGGCAGCAGATTTCCACTCTTCTTCGAGGATGTGGATCTCTTCGCGAGAGCAAAAATGCTGGGAATGAACGTTGATCTCTGTGAGAGAAGCAGGTTCGTTCATGAACAGCGGCAGGGCTCAGAAAGAGCCACTTCCACCAGGCTTTCCTGTTTTCACTGGGGCATGCTCGAGTTCTTCAGGAATCACGATTCTTCCAATGCTGATGCTGTCAGAAGACTGATCATCATGAAGTGCATTCTACGGTTGTTTGTATACGCAGCGATAAACCCGGAAGCTGTCAGTGGATATTACCTGGGATTGCAGTCGGTTCTCAGAGGGATCGCCCCCAGACTTCCCCGGAGCGGAGAATGACGGAAAAGCCCAGGCCGGCGGGGAACAGTAAACTCCTCGGGCTTTCGGCACTCTCAGCCAGCAGTATTTTCATAGCGCTGCTTTCCTATTTTCGTTTTGCCCAGATTACAGCGATTTTCGGAGCAGACTGGCAAACCGATGCCCTGGCTATCGCCATGGTCTTTCCCCTCCTGGTCAGGGAAGTTGTTGCACATTCATTCGGTTCGGCTTTCATTCCCATCTATTCCAGGGTCATGGAGAAGAGAGGACATGATGGAGCCGTTGCCTTTGTTAACAAGACCATTTCCTGGCTTGTCCTTACAAGTTCCATACTCGTTTCCATTCTCTGGTTCTCGAGCGGGACTCTTGTAAGAGTAATAAGCCCCAGCGGCTCGCAGGAACTGCTGGAACTGTCATCAAACCTTTTCAGAATTCTGCTGCCTATCGTGATCCTCAGAACGACCAACGGGATACTGGCGAATTTCATTAAGTACGAGAAAAGATTCACTGTCCTGTCCCTTTCAGGAGTTCTGGGTCTTGCAGTATCACTTACCGTTCTTCTTGTGGTCCGCGGCAGTATCGGTATCAGAATCCTTCCGATTTCGATGCTGATAGGGGGTCTGGCGGACTTTGTATTCCTGCTTGTCCAGAGTTACAGAAGCGGTTTCAAGGTTAACCCCTCCATTGCCAGGGATCCATTCATGGGGCAGCTCGCAAGGATGGCTGCTCCCGTGGTAGGAGGAACGTTTGTAGGTTTCCTTGCGCCCATTGCTGACAAGATGCTGGCTTCTTTCCTGCCGGTAAGCTCGATTACGGCCATAGACTATGCCAACAGGATCAAGAACATCGTTCTTGCTGTTGTCTTCACACCCTTCCTGGTCTTCGCGGACCTGAGCTTCTCGGCTGAGGCGGCGAAAGGGAAGGTGGACAAGTTACTTGCCATCCTCAGAAGAAACCTGAACACGACGTCGCTAGTGATGTTTCCTGCTGCCGCCCTCCTGACCGTTCTGGCGGTTCCAGTTGTTTCCGTTTTCTTTCAGAGAGGCAACTTCACCGGGGAGGATTCGCGGTACATCGGATATGCCCTGGCTTTTTACGCCCCCTGGCTTGCCCAGTTCGGTATCGGCTCGCTTGTCTCCAGGGCTTTTTATGCTCAGAAGGATTCGGCTACACCTGTAACCATCGGTATTTTCGGTGTTGTTGCAAACGTGTTGCTGAATCTGATTCTGGTGGGGCCACTGGGGATTGGCGGGCTTGCGCTGGCGACAACGGCAACGTCAACGGCTAAAACCGTCTATCTGACATGGTCCCTCTCCAGGAAGATGGGTGGCCTTCAGCTTCGGCTGGTAGTGGGAGAGCAGCTGAAGATTCTTTCCGCAAACATCTTCCTTGTTGCAGGCTCGCTGTTGACAATCCACCTCTGGCCATTTTCAACCGAAGCTCCCGCCTTCACAAAATTACTGCAGCTGTTCTGCTATGCCGGCAGTGGGATTCTGGTCATGACGGTGGTTCTCATTGTGCTGAGAAGCACAACCCTGGCACGGGCATCGTCAGAGGTAGCGGACAGGATCAGGGCGAGAATTTCTCGCTGAGTATTTCTCTGAAGCGTTTTCTCGGGATTTCCACCGAGTAGTTCTCGTTTATCCAGCCCCGGGCCTGTCGTCGGATTGTCAGTGTTTCAGCCCAGTTGTCACTCAGGTAATCAAGACGGTTTGCCAGGTCTCCGGCAGTTGTAAAGACACCGATCAGATCCGGTGCTTCGGATGCTATGTGGGTCCAGGGCTTTGCCAGTGTGTAGAGACCGGAAGCCATGTAGGCGTTGACCTTCATCTGGTAGACGATCGGTGAAATGTTCCTGACCGTTGCAACCCCCACCTGATAGTTATTGAGCAGTGCAGGTACTTTCAGCCTGGGAACAGGTGACAGGCAGCGGACTCGCCCCCCGGTCTTTCGGCAGAGTGCTGCGATTTTCTTTCGATCCTCCCCCGTACCTACGATATCTCCTTTCATTCTCTTCGAGAGCATGACTCCCTCGATGAAAAGCTCAGGTTCGTGGATACTGTCAATGCTGGTGAGCAGAATCGCCCTTTCGGCGGAAGGGCTCTCCAGATATGTGAATCTCGAGAGATCCTGATTGTGGGGAACGATCTCGATATCAGGGATGTACGTTGCCTGGCAGCAAATGGCAAAAATCGCATTCTCCATTAGATCGTCAAAGGGATGTTTCCGGTCCACCCGGCTCAATTTTGAATGGAAACGCATGGCATAGGGGAGTCCGGAATGCATGGCGGCATAGCCGGCTTCAGGATCCAGGCAGAGAACGAAATCTGCCCGAAACTTATGGAAGTGTCTTTTCAGTGCGTTGCGGAACAATCTCTGAACCAGGGCATGCCTGTACTTTTCCGCCCTGTTCCATGGGGTGGCAAACCTGCCGACGGCGCCTGCACCGACACACCTGATTCCCTCAATGATACTCGTTCCGGCATGGTAGTTGCGGACCACGTACATTGCCTGGTGTTCGTCTCCGAAAAGATCCAGCGGAGTGGTCCATCCACCTGAATAGGCCGGTAGAGTGTAAGTTGTAGCCACAAGGATCCGCATTACTCAGTCTCCGAACATCTTAGCCAGCAACCGTACTTTTCGCACACAGCGCTGAATTGAACCACTTCTGGAAATATCCTGCAGGGCAGGCCCAGCGGGGTCTTGATATAGCCCCTCTCCAAATCTGCGTCCATAGGATTCGCTGCGCAGACTGCGAGGTCTTCTGCGTTTGTAGACGTTGGCTCCTTGATCACCCGGGTGGTGGGACCGATTATCCGTACAGCTTACATTATACTCCTCAGCAGATGTAGATTTCCCTGGGGGTGAAACCGGTGGGAAAGCCTGAAGTCAAGGTAATAGGAGGTGGTCTTGCCGGCTGCGAGGCAGCCTGGCAACTGGCCCTGCGTGGTTTCCGTGTAGTCCTCTTCGAAATGCGTCCGGCAACCATGACTCCTGCTCACACAACCGGAGACCTTGCCGAGCTGGTCTGTTCCAATTCCTTCCGCTCCGCGGATCCTGTAAACGCTGCCGGTCTGCTGAAATCTGAACTGGAAATGGCAGGCTCCTTCGTGCTGTCGGTCGCCCTCGGACATGCCGTCCCCGCTGGGAGTGCGCTTGCAGTGGACAGGCATGGTTTCAGCAGCGAGATAACCGAGAGGATAGAGCGTAATCCGGGAATAGAGCTCATTCGTGAAGAGGTTACCGATCTGGAAGACGATCGATTCCAGATCGTAGCCACGGGCCCTCTCACATCCGATCTGCTTGCTCTCGAAATCTCGAACCTGACCGGTTCGGACGAATTGTACTTCTACGATGCACTCGCTCCGATCGTGGAGGGTGACGGCATCGATCGGTCGGTTACTTTTCTGCAGTCGAGGTACGACGGCGGAGAGGGAGCCTATCTCAACTGTCCGATGTCGGAGGAGGAGTATTTCCAATTCGTCGATGCCCTGCTGTCTTCCGAGAGAGTTCCGGTCCGCGAATTCGAGAAGAAGAAACATTTCAGTGGGTGTATGCCGGTAGAGGTCATCGGTGAGAGTGGTGCTGCGGCACTGGCGCACGGTCCTATGAAGCCTGTAGGACTAATCGATCCCCGTACGGGTGAGAGACCTTTCGCAGTCGTTCAGCTGAGGATGGAGAACAAAGAAGGTTCTGCCTGGAACCTCGTGGGTTTCCAGACTCAACTGACCTATCCAGCCCAGAAACGGCTCTTCCGAAGCATTCCTGGACTCGGCAAGGCGGTTTTCCTGAGACTTGGTTCCATGCACAGGAATACTTACCTGAACTCTCCCGCAATACTGGATTCCTGGCTCCGTCTGCGGGGGAGGGAGAGTGTTTCGTTTGCCGGGCAGATAACCGGTGTGGAGGGCTACCTGGAATCAGTGGCCAGTGGATGGCTCTGCGGATATTTTCTCTCATCCTTCCTCGATGGTGTCGAACCTGTCCCGCCACCTCGCGAGACAGCCCTGGGAGCACTCCTTTCCCACGTCACTACTGCCCCGGGTCATGAGTTCCAGCCCAGCAACATCAACTACGGGCTTTTCCCTGCCACGGTCAAAGGCAGGGGAAGAAGAGAGAAGAGAGCGGCATACAGTAAGAGGGCGCTCGAGTCCCTGGGCTGCTGGATGTCCGAAAGCTGAGCCTTTTTACGCTGAGAATTTACCCGCAAGGAATACGAGGATCAGGCAGCTGAATACGGCAAGCGCCATGTAGGTGTCTGCATGGTATCCTGTATGTATCCCGTTTCCCCACAACAAGGTGAAAAGTGTGTATCCCGACGGCAGCACAACCTCGGCTGCTCTTTCCGAGCTCTGATGTAGCAGGAATGGACTCGCATAGAGCAGTGAAGACAGCACCCTGCCGGCAGGGCGCATTCTGGTCTCGAGCAACAGGAGAAGGGCCGATGCCGATAGCGCTGAAAACGGAATTATCACATAGGTCTGCCACGGAACGAAGAATGCGCCGTACAATCCGCAGATGTAGCAGAGGAACATTGCCGCAGCAGAGGAGAGAACAGCGGGCAGAATCATTTCCGGCGCACGTACTGTGCGGCTGCCGGCCAATGTCAGGGCCAGCTGCGCTCGAAGGCCCTTTCTCGAATCGGAGGAAGGCCAGCCTGTAATCAACGCGGCTGGTATCCCCCATACCAGTGCGGAGGGGATGGTCAGGAGTGGATGTGAGAAACCGGAGAGCAGCATCGCTGCGATTGGAGCTCCGATGATGATCCACCAGAAGCTCCCCGATTCCATAGCCTGGCGGAACATGAGATGTCCGGTGTGGAACCAGATCCTCCCTATTCCGGATCGTCCAGACACAAGAGTCCAGCCTCTCCCGATTCCTCATCCTTTGTGAAGTACTCGATGAGAGAACTCATCGACGGAGGTCTGACCTTCAGACCAACGAGCGACCTTGCGTTTGCTCTGGCAAGGTTTGCAAGGTTTGAAATGGCTGTAGCGGTATTGGACGGTTTGAACCTGAACCCGCCTTCGACCGCAACCAGCTCTCTCATCCCGTGGAGGGTCTCGACGATTCTCCGATCGAGAGCGGGAAAAAAGGAAACGTAGATCTCTGTACTGCGTCTGCAGGCTTCGGCAAGATCGCTCTGCCTGACGACCGCCGCAATTCCGGATGAATCGCAGAGCGCGATTCGATCGACTCCCGGCGGTATGTGCTCGATTCCAGGCACCGACAGGACAACCGCTCTACCCGATTCGCATATATCGGCAAGCCTTCCGGAGATGCTCTCCGGTACGGGACCTTCGATGATCATCAGCTGTGGCCCGTGGATGAGCGCCGCGGCAAATCCTGTCGAGAACTTCTGCTCTTCCGTCAGCTCCTCAACGGGCTTTCTCGAGCAGGAAGAGAGGGAACACCATCTGATGAGTTCGTCCACGGCGTTCTCGGCCTCTTTTCGCCCGAGCCCTCCTCCCGCGGCAGTGAGTGCAAGGTGTGCTCTGGGAGTTACGCCTGGAGGGGAGATGAATGGATTCTGAGCGTAACCGATGTAGCGTCGTGCTGGGCGCTGATCTGCGGCTATCATGCGGCGCCCGACTCTGATCACTCCTGACCATGGTTTCTCGAGCCCGGCGATCATTCTGGTGAGACTCCTGCGGGCGGAATCGTCGGTTCCGGCAAGCGCGAGTATCGAATTGCCCAGAACCGCCAGGTCTTCGCATCCTCTGGAATCCCTGAAGGGTTTCAGATCCAGCAGTTTGAGGAGTACTACAGGTCCTTCCGTCAATTCTATCCGTTCTCTCTGAGACTCCGATCAGCTGCTTCCAGAGCCCTGACAACACTCAGACCGTTACGCCCGTTGGTTCTGGGAGAGTCTCCCGTCTCCACGCATCTCAGGAACTCTTCCATCTCGGATGCAAGCGGTTCGAAACTGTCCAGCTTGGGAGATACGATCGAGCCGGTTCGATAGGTGAGCTGGTACTCACCGAAAGTCTGTGGCTCCTTGATGTCAACACCGGTATCGAAGATCTTGATCTTTTCGTAAGGCTGTGTGTCGTCGTACACGAGCATCTTCCGGCTTCCGACGATAACCGTTCTCCTCAGCTTGGATGGTGCCAGCCATGCAACCTGGACGTTGCAGATCACTCCGCTGGGAAAGCCGAGATTGATGAATGCCACATCGGGAATGCCCTTCAGCACGTAGTCGTGCCCGAAGGCTTCCACGTGATCCGGATCCTCGCCGAGCCAGTAGAAGATCATCGAGAAATCGTGTGGAGCCAGATCCCAGATAACCGAGACATCTTTCTGATGGAGTCCGAGGTTGACCCTGCTCGCAGTGATGAAGCGGATCTCTCCCAGTTCACCGCTGTCGATGATCTGCTTGACTTTCAGAACCGGTGGCGAGAAGAGGAAGGTGTGGCCGACCATTGTGATCAGCTGCTTCTCATCGCCCAGTCTGACGAGCTCTTCCGCCTTTTCCGTGCTCTCGGCAAAAGGCTTCTCTACGAAAACATGCTTTCCCGCTTCCAGACCCTGCTTGGCAAGCGGATAGTGAGAAGAGACATCCGTGGCAATCACGAGTGCATCCAGTTCGTTGTTGGATATCAGGTCTGAAAACTCCGTTGTCTTCTCGAGCGAAGGATATCTCTCTGAAATTCTGGTCAACCTGCCGGCATCGCTGTCACAGATGATGATGCTCTCGCATCTTCTGTTAGCGATTATGTTTCGCAACAGGTTCGGTCCCCAGTACCCCAGTCCGACGATTCCGACTTTTACCATTTGGTTTCCTCCGGTTTTGGTTAGCTGTCGCAGTCGGAAAGCTACCACCTTGCGGCTTGATGGTAAAGAAGGATGAGTATTACGTTATGCGTGTCATTATGGCTCAACAGGACATGCTGCTTGCGAGAATGGAACAGGTTTGCTGTTGCGAATCGCTTTAATCTAAATAAGTACGGCAAGATAGCGCAGTGTATCATGGAGCTGTCAACCGATCTCAGTGGCGTGATTCTTGCTTTGAAGTATACCGAAAGGAAGTGAAATTGAATGAAGCTCGACAAATTTACGATAAAATCAAGGGAAGCGATCTCGGAAGCACAACAGATTTCTCTTACCGCAGGTAACCCCGAGATAACTCCACTTCACCTGGCAATGGCTCTTGTCGGCGATCCCGAAGGAGTGATCAACGGTGTGCTGGAGCGTATGGAGGTGGACAGGGGCAAACTGGAGAGAAGGATCGGTGAGGAGCTCTCATCTCTGCCCAGGTCCAGCGGGGGATCCGAACCGGGCATGTCCACAGCGCTCGCGAAGATCCTGCGGGAGTCCAGATCAATTGCCACAAGGATGAAGGACGACTTCGTCGCAAGGGAGCACCTCTTCATGGCCGTGCTGGCAGGAGGGGGGAAGGCAGCCGGAGCTCTCGCTTCGACCGGAGTCGATGAAAAGGGTTTTCTAGCCGCCCTGGCCGAAGTCAGGGGTTCGACGAGGGTAACCTCCGAAACGTCGGAGGAGCACTACGATGCTCTGAGTAAGTACACCAGGGACCTCACGTCTCTTGCGAGGCAGGAGAAGCTGGACCCTGTGATCGGCAGGGATGACGAGATCAGGAGGACGATGCAGGTCCTCGGGCGTCGGAGAAAGAACAATCCCGTTTTGATAGGGGAACCAGGTGTAGGAAAGACGGCAATCGTCGAAGGCCTGGCGGGAAGAATTGCAGCTGGAGACGTTCCAGAGAGCCTGAAGGACAAGAGTGTGATGGCCCTGGACATGGGCGCGCTCATCGCAGGTGCGAAGTACAGGGGAGAGTTCGAGGAGAGGTTGAAATCCGTTCTTTCGGAAATCGTTTCATCCGAAGGCAGGATCATACTCTTCATAGACGAGATGCACACACTCGTGGGCGCTGGGGCAGCCGAGGGTGCCGTGGATGCAGCGAACATGCTCAAACCCGCTCTCGCAAGGGGTGAACTACATGCCATCGGAGCGACGACACTTGATGAGTACCGCAAGCATATAGAAAAGGATGCAGCACTCGAGAGACGCTTCCAGCCGATCCTGGTCGAAGCGCCATCCGTCGAGGACACGATCAGTATTCTCAGAGGACTTCGGGAGAGATACGAGGTCCATCATGGAATCAAGATCCAGGATTCCGCACTGATTGCCGCGGCCACTCTGTCAGACCGGTACATCAGCGGCAGATTTCTGCCCGACAAAGCGATCGATCTCGTTGACGAGGCCGCAAGCAGGCTCAGAATCGAGATAGAGAGCATGCCTGCAGAGGTGGACGAGGTGCGCAGGAAGATCATTCAGCTCGAGATCGAACGTGAGGGGCTGAAGCGTGACAAGGACAAGCTCTCGAAACAGAAGCTGGGACTGATCGAAGAAGATCTGGCCAACCTGAAAGAGGAGCTCGGTGCGCTCGAAGTAAGATGGCTCAACGAGAAGGAGCTGATAGAAAGGGTAAGGGAACTTGCCCGTGAGATAGAGGACGAAAAGAGTTCCGAGAAGAAGGCCGAGAGGGAGGGAGACCTCCAGAGGGTTGCCGAGATACGCTATGGAAAGCTAAGAGAGCTGGAAGAGGAGTCCTCTTCGACGCGGAAAAAACTGGCAGTGATTCAGGAGGACGGCGCCATGCTCACCGAGGAGATCACCCCCGAGCACATCGCTGGTGTTGTCTCCAGATGGACGGGAATTCCCGTGGCCAGGATGCTGGAGAGCGAGCGCATGCGGCTGCTCAACATGGAGAAGGATCTGCATGAGAGGGTTGTCGGGCAGGATGAAGCCGTAACAGTGGTTTCGGAAGCGATTCGAAGGGCAAGAGCCGGTGTCCAGAATCCCGACAGACCCGTCGGGAGCTTCATCTTCATGGGGCCTACAGGTGTGGGAAAAACGGAACTGGCGCGTTCACTTGCCGATTTTCTGTTCGACGATGAGAATGCCCTGGTCAGGATAGACATGAGCGAATTCATGGAGAAGCACTCCGTCTCCAGGCTGATAGGAGCTCCCCCCGGCTACGTCGGATACGACGAGGGCGGCTACCTGACCGAGGCTGTCAGGCGCAGGCCTTATTCAGTAATCCTCTTCGATGAGATCGAGAAGGCTCATCCCGCCGTCTTCAACGTGTTCCTGCAGATTCTCGACGACGGCCGTCTCACCGACGGACAGGGGAGGACTGTAAACTTCCGGCACAGTGTCGTGATAATGACCAGCAACATCGGGAGCGACTGGATCGCCGAGCTGGCCGGTACGCTGTCAGCCGAAGAGCTGAAATCAAGAGCCCTTGGTGAGCTCAGGGAGCACTTCAGACCCGAATTCCTGAACAGAATAGATGAAGTGATCGTCTTCAGCTCTCTGAGCAGAGAGGACATAAGGCAGATAGTCGAGATCCAGTTCAGGTACCTGAACGAGGTGCTGAAATCACAACAGATAGTCATCGAGCCGACACCGGCTGCAATGGACCTGATAGCCGAACGCGGATACGATCCCGTTTACGGTGCCCGCCCGCTCAAGAGGGTGATGCAGAAGGACGTTCAGAACGAGCTGGCTCGGCAGATACTCGAAGGAATAGTTCACGCAGGTGAAAGGATAGAGCTGGACTCGAAGGATGGAGAGCTGGTGTTCACGACCAGGGGGGAAGCGGCGAGCTGACCTTTACGGTGCATCCTGTATTGTGAAACCGTGGGACAGGTGATATCGTAGACACCGGTTGTTACCGGTACCGGAGGTGTCTATGAAATCGATCCTTCTAACGATGTCTGCCCTTCTGGCAGTCGCGTGCTCGACGGGTCCCGAGTACAGGGACTACCAG
>CBDUZS010000025.1:0-37882 GCA_965371785.1 uncultured bacterium | reverse complement strand
AAGAAACCCGATGCAAGACTTGACTACATAGACGCATGGAGCGATGGGTGTCTTATCTCACTGTACATGGGGCATGGAGGTTACGATCAGCTTGCAGATGAAGGACTTCTCTACCTGGAGGATATGGACATGCTGGCGTGCGACGGAAGACTCCCGCTCGCCCTGTTCGGTTCGTGCAGTGTAGGAGAGTTCCAGAATCCTGTCATGAACTGCATTGCCTCCGAGATAACGACGACGCCTTTCGGGGGAGCAATTCTTGGATTCGGAGCCACCGCTGGAAGCAGTGGATCCGGGAATGAAATACTCATGTCTGCTTTTCTGGATTACCTGTTCGGTGAGGATCGGTTCTCCATGGCAGCATGCGCTATTCTAGGTAAGATCAGCGGTGGGTACTCGAGCAATGATTACATGTACGTTCTCTTCGGTGACGGCAGCCTCGAACTGGCGTTGCCGGACAGTTCCGGCTCGTACTATTCAACACCTCTCCTGACGGGGGAGACTGCCACTCTCTCCGGCGTATGTGAAACAGAAGGGCTTGTTCTTATCAGGGCTTTCGAATCGTGCAGACCAGACACCTACTACACTTCGATTCCCCTTCCCATTCCCTACCTGAGTATGGGAAACCTCTTCTACAGGGGAGTCGCTCCGGCCATACCCGGTATCTCGACCGATGCTTTCGTACCGATCGATGCGGATACAGGTTCGCTTGCAAGGGTCGAGTTCTTCTTCCTCGGGAATTACGATGAATCGCTTTCAGCTCTCTACCCGCTTGATCTTGGAGTCGGATCACCCTCTTCCTCCGATACGTCCGGTCCGGATATCGAGTTATGGATCGACGGTTTCAGACATGAGAGTCATCCGGTGGTTTCCGGTGAGATAACCGTCCTGGCAGTACTCAGCGATCCATCAGGCATCAACCTCCTTGAAAATGCCGGAACTCAGCTCACCCTCTACGTTGACGGCACCCCTACGAGTGTATCCGAGTACTTCAACTACTATCCCGGCTCCAGCGAGTCCGGCGAACTGTCAGTGAACATCGGGCAGCTCTCCGAGGGAGAACGCAACCTTCAGCTGCGTGCAGCAGACGGACTTCTCAATCTATCAATCGAGGAACTCGAACTGACTGTTCTCAGCCAGGGAACGGTCCTCCTGGACAATGTCTTCGTGTATCCCAACCCATGCAGTGATTCGGTTACGTTCAACTGGCTTCAGACTGCTCCGGCCGCGGTCGAGATCTCCATCTTCACCGTTTCGGGAAGGGAAATTGCAGGATTCAACGGAGTGACCGGTGAAGCAGGATACAACCAGTACCTGTGGGACTGCAGAGACGGAGACGGTGATTCCATAGCTTCAGGATCGTACGTCTACAGGATTTCCGTCAGATCATGGGGATCATCTGATGTGCAGGACGACTACGTCGGCATTGTCGCTGTCGTCAGGTAGCGACAGTAATGGAGATAATGGCTATTATTGACGTGCAAGTGAACCGGTATATCTTCTTTACTGGTCTTTCTACAACTGACGTTGGCTCCTGAAGATCCATAAACTTCTCGGACGGGGGAACTGCTTTGCGTATCACACCACTGGATATCAGACGGCAGCGATTCAAGCGAACAATGCGCGGATACGATTCATCCGAAGTGGAAGCATTCCTCGAGATGCTTGCGGAAGCCTGGGAGGATACATGCGAGCGAGTCGAGAGTTCTCAGGGGGAACTCGACATCCTTCGCGCGAGGTCTGCCGATTTCGACAGGATGGAGGGAGCGGTCAGGGAAGTTCTCGTTGCTCAGCAGCAGAGTGCCGCCACCGCGCGAGAAGAGGCCGAGAAGGAGGCCGAACTGATAATACGCGCTGCGGAAGTGAAGGCTGCCAGTCTCATCAACGAATCACGCGAGAGAGTCCAGGTCCTTACCGAAACGATCCGTGAACTCCAGGACAAAAGGATTTCCCTGCTTTCACAGATCCGTTCGTTCATCGACTCACAGGAGAGAATCATCGAACTGGAAGAGAGCAGAATCCGCGCGGAGCTTGTTCCCGATGGTGAGCGGTTCCCTGATGAGGAGGAGGGTGATGGTCCGATCCTCAATCTTTCCGAGCTCTAGCCTGCTCGTTTTACTGTTTACTGCATACTCTTATGGTACTGAACCATCCCATTCTCTTGATTCGGTCGTTCCCACCATCACCGTTCAGCAGGGGCTTTACCGAACCGATTGCGACTGGGTGAGCGCTTCCATTGAGTCACTCGATTTTCTGCCACGCGGTCTTTCCGGCTACCGTATCGACGGATGCTCCTACTCCGGAGCGGACGGAGGGGTCCTTCTTCCCTCACGTCACCTGTACTTCGCCATCCCCCCCGGGGCAGAAATTTCTCTCGATGTGGAAGCCCGGGGAGTCGGCGTACTCGAATCCGGTTCTCCGGACGTTGGCAGGGTAGACGTTGTCGACGGAACCGATGTCTTCTCTTCCGCATCCGATGTTCCATCCTCCTGGGGAGAGCTGGCAGACACCGGAATCTGGCGTCGCGCAGGTATGGCTCATGTCGTTCTTCATCCCGTGGTGCGGAGCGACCGCGGTCTGCTCTCTGCGGATCGGTTACACGTTGTTCTCCGCTACGTGAATGGCCGTTCTCTTCGTCCCTCCTCCGCGTCCGGTCTCGACGGTCTGTTCTTCAACGCTCTGTTTGCCGGAGGCAACAGTGTATGGCGGGTTTCCTCGCAGCAGGATGGTGAAAGCCCCTTCTGGGGTCTTCCATGGGTTCGGATATCGGTTGACACGGCTGGTGTATACGTGGTGAACGCATCCGAGGTTCCCGGAGCTCTGGGGGCGTCATCGTCAACGCTGTCATTATTCTGCGGGCGCGGCCGGGAGATGGGAATAACTCCGTGGGACAGTGTCTACGTACCCCGTGCGGTGCAGATCCTGGTCGAGGATGGCGGAGACGGGGTCTTCGACGAGGGCGACAGGATTCTCTTCTTCGGACGCGGATTGTCATGGTGGGAAGCATCGGGAGATGAGCGGCCGGCGCATTTCATGAGCAGGTACTCGGCTGAGAACTGCTACTGGCTGACCTGGGGCGGGGAAGACGGCGCAAGGATGGGGCTGGTGGACGGCAACATTTCCGGAGCACCGCCTCTTCCAGGTGACTACATCGCAAGATACCATTTCGAAAAGGAGCTGAAGCACGCAATAGGTGTGGTTCCCAGTGACTGGGCATGGGACAGGGCTTCGGGGAGCTACAACATCTGGGCATATCATGATTTCGACACACCGTATTCAAGCGGTGAGGGAACCGTCGTGGTGGGTCTTGCCTCTTCCCTTTACGGTTCTCACCATGTGAGGATACTCGTCAACGGTGTTGAGCTGGCGGATACCACCTGGACAGGATCCGGGCCGTATACGTACACATTGCCCTGCAATGGATTACAGAGCACTGACAACACTCTCGCCATCGAGTTCATTCTCGAAGGGATGAGAGCCGACGAACTCTATCTTGACTGGTTCGAAGTATTCACCGAGACAGGATACTCGCAGGAACCGGGTCAGGTCGAGGTCCCGCTCGAGTGGCTTGCCGACACGGGCCGATACCGTGTGGACTGGAGTTCGGGGCTTTCCGACTGCTACGTTTTCCAGCTCAGCGGTGATACACTTGCATCGCTGATAGAATTCAGTGGAGGAAGCTCGTTCGAATGCGATATCCCTGAATCCTGGCTGAGAGCTGCAGTAAGCCTCTGGTGTGCTGGTTCCGACGATCTCCTGTCAGTCGTAAGCCTGGAGGAGTGCTCGCCAGGCAGGATAATCGAGGTACTCGATGGTGGTGAAGCGGTCTACGTCTATGCAGATTTCTTCAGTTCAGACGTTGCGGGCCTGGACAGACCCGGTCTGGACAGACAGCTGATCTCCTTACAGGAGGTTTTCGACGAGTTCAACGGTGGTGTTCGTGATCCTGCAGCCATTCGTGCCATGATGGATCACTGCTTTCTGACATGGGATCCGATTCCTGCCGATCTCATCCTCGTTGGATACGGCAACTGGGATCCCAGGCAGTTCCTCACATCAAGAGTTACATATCTGGACATAATCTTCACCGATGACGGCGTTGCAGTAACCGACGATGTCTTCGTAATAGGATCTGGCTCGACCGTACCCCAGTCCGGTGTCTCACGTATCTCGATAGATGACAGGACGGAGTTGCAGCTGATCGTCGAAAAAGCATACGAATACGACACTGGCGCTGCCAGGGGAAACTGGCAGTCGCTTGTACTTGCTGCCGCCGATGACGAGAGATCGAGTAAGCACTCCGGTGACGAAGTATACCACACGGCCAGCATGGAAAACCTGATGAACGATCACCTCCCCAGCAGCATGAGACCACGGAAGCTGTACCTGATATTCTACGACTGGAACAGTCAGTGGAAGAAACCCGAAGCCAGGGAAGCATACATCGATGCATGGAGCGATGGAGCCCTGCTCTCGATCTTTCTGGGTCACGGGGGATACGATCAGCTGGCGGATGAGGGGCTCCTCTACCTTGAAGATACCGGTCTTCTAGCCTGTGGGGGCAGGTTGCCGGTTGCATTGTTCGGTTCCTGCAGTGTCGGTCAGTTCCAGAACCCCGTGATGGATTGCATCTCCCAGGAAGTCACCATATCACAGGCAGGAGGAGCCATCCTGGCACTGGGGGCCACCAATGAGACTACCGGGCTTCCGAACGAAGTCCTTATCAGCATCATCATGGACTATTATTTCGGCGGTACAGGGCTCTCCATAGGCAGCTGCACCATGCTCGGAAAGATTGATCACGGATACTCTCCCCACGATCGGCTTTACGAGCTCTTTGGTGACGGAAGCCTGGAACTGGCGTTCCCGGACAGTGCCGGCACCTGCTCATCAACGCATCTTCTCACTGGAGAGAGTTCGGTTTTTTCCGGAGAAGCACCTTCCCCGGGGCTTATGATGATACGGGCGTTCGAGTCCTGTACACCCGATACGTACTACACCTTCCGTCAGCACAAGGCGATTCCCTACCTCAGCATGGGTTCTCTTTTCTATCGGGGAGTTGCCCCCGCAGTCCCCGGTTTCTCGACCAACGCATTTGTGCCGGTCGACGCGGATACAGGTGTCACGGCAAGGGTTGAGTTCTACTTCCTTGGAAACGACAGAGAGAACCTCTCGGCGCTCTATCCATTCAACCTCGATATCGGTTCGCCTTCGTCATCAGACACAACCGGTCCCGATATCGAATTGTGGGTAGAGGGGTTCAGGTATGTAGCCCATCCAACCGTGTCCGGAGAGATCGTGGTTCGGGCAATTCTTAGCGATCCTTCCGGTATCAACCTGCTTGGCAACACTGGCAGGCAGCTTGCCCTCTACACGGATGATATTCCACAGGATGTATCCAGGTACTTCAGTTATTACCCCGGTTCAGGTGAAGCTGGAGAGTTGTCCGTTGCAATCGGCACGCTGGAGATGGGGGAACACCTGTTAGAACTCCGAGCGGCCGATGGGCTTCTCAACGTTTCAACCTCCGAGATCGCTGTCACAGTGGTTTCGAACGAAGGCGTTTCCTTTAACGATGTTTTCGTCTTCCCTAATCCATGCACCAGCGGTCATGTATCGATCAACTGGACACAAACTGCTCCCGGAACGGTGGGGATTTCCTTTTTTACCGTATCCGGTAGAAGGATAGCATCGTACCGGAACATCGAAGGTAGTGCAGGGTATAACCAGTTCGTCTGGGACTGCAGGGACACGGATGGCGATGCTGTTGCCTCGGGCACTTACATCTTCCGGATGGTTGCCGGACTCGACGGTTCTTCGTCAGATGAAACCGATTTTGCCGGTATTATTGCTGTTATCAGATAGACGGAACTCTAAATAATCAGGACCCGGGTCTTACCGCGACAGTCCGTGGTGTCCGGTCGGGAGGAAGAATGACGTACAGGTATTTTACAGTATTTCTTGTACTCGCGTTTGCGGTCACATCTTTCGCATCTACCGCAAGTGTTATCTGGATGACGATTACACCCGGAGCGAGACCAAACGGCATGGGTGAATCCTTTGTCGCCCTTTCCGATGACGCCACAGCTTCCTACTGGAACCCCGCAGGTCTGGCTTTCATCCAGAAGGAAGATATCGAACTGACCCTTCAGCACTCACAATGGCTTCCACAGCTGGCAGATGACCTTTACTTCGAGTTCCTCGGTTACGCGCAGCACCTCGAGGGCTGGGGTGGTATCGGAGGCAACATCACATTCATGTCCGAAGGTGAGCAGACGGAAACGAATCCCGAGGGCGTAGAACTGGGAACGTTCTATTCGTACGGAGTGGCTGCAACCGGTTCGTTCGGCACCGAAGTCGCACCTGGTGTAGGTGTCGGATTCGGGCTGAAGTTCGTGTACGATCATCTCTACTACGGAGAAGGCGGCAAGGGAACGTCCTTTGCAGTGGATCTTGGCGTCCTCTACAAGATTCCGATGGAAGAGCTTTCTCTCGAGAGTATAGGTCAGATAAATATCGGTGCCTGTCTTTCCAATCTCGGACCGAACGTCAGCTACGGAGGCAATTCCGATAACAACCCGCTGCCGAGGACCTTCAGGGCCGGACTTGCCTACATCCCGTTCGATTCCCACCTGAACACACTCAGTGTGACTGCTGACTACAGCAAACTGCTCACGAACGTGGACGAAGGATTCGGTGATGAGTTCAACGAGAATAAATGGGGAGCGGGAGCCGAATACTGGTACTACGATCTCCTTGCTCTCAGAGGTGGGTACATCCACGATACCGAAGGCCAGTCCGTGATCTCCGGCCCGACTTTCGGCGCGGGTGTACACTGGGGCGGCTTTCAATTCGATATGGCTTTCATTCCCGTCGAGGGCACCCTGCAGTCATCGGGCAAATACAACAGAAAATTCTCACTCACGGTGAGATTCTGACCGGTGCCGCGACTCGTTCCGTTCGGAACCATTACATGCCTGCTGCTGGCGGCTTCCATCGTTACGGCTGCTCCTCCCCTGCCCGGCAGCGGTGTTCCGCCCCTTCACGAAGGACCGTCGGATGGTTTGGCCATTTCCGGACCCGTGATTAGCAGACCGATCCATACCGATGAACTCCTTAACGTCTGCGTAATCAGAGCCCAGTTCCTTGAAGACTACACACCTTCCACCACCGGCAACGGGCTTTTCGATCTCGATGCCGATCCGCCTCATGATCGGATCTACTTCGAGAACCTCACTGCCCAGATGAGCGGCTATTTCTCGGACGTCAGCGGTGGTGAACTTGAACTGTACCTGGAAATATTCCCGTTCGGGCTCGAAGCTGCTTACGACATGCCCCATCAGATGCCATGGTACGGAAGCGATGAGAAGGGTATGACAGGCGCCTGCGAGCTGCTTCGAGACGCTGTTGAGGCTTCCGACGATGATATCGATTTCAGCCAGTACGATGCCGTTATCGTGTTCCATGCCGGTGCCGGTCAGGAATCGGATATCTACGGCAACAGCACGGACGATCTCCATTCGGTTTTCCTGAGACTCATTGATCTTCAGTACTATCTTCCAGAGGGAAGCAGCTCTTACGAGGGAATCCCGACCAACGACGGAGTCTTCGTGAGGGAAGGCACGATCGTACCCGAACAGGAGAGCCAGGATGGTTACGGTTTCGGCGTGATCGGCACGGTTTGCCACGAGTTCTTCCACCAGCTCGGGCTCCCGGATCTTTACAATACGAATGACGGCACGGTTGGTGTCGGTGCATGGGACATCATGGGGTACGGGCAATGGGTCATGAGCGGATGGTGGCCTGCGATGCCTGGAGCATGGTCGAAAATGTATCTCGAATGGATACCGGTCAGAATGGTCGAGGGAACCGGTTCGTTTACGGTATCGGTAAGCGATACGATTCTAAGGGTTCCCATTTCGGGTACCGAGTACCTTCTGATCGAGAACAGGCAGAGAGACCCCGATGGCGATGGTATGTGCGGCACACACGAACACGACTGGGGTCTTCCAGGGTCGGGTATTCTGATCTGGCATATCGACGAGACGAGGCTGGGCTCCAACGTGGCGAACAACACCGTTAACGTCGATCCCCTCCACAAGGGTGTCGACCTGGAGGAAGCCGACGGGATACAGGATTTCGACTGGTCTCTCCCGGACGTGTACGGTATCGAGGGAAGCGAGTACGATCCATGGTTCGCAGGAGGCATCGGCTGGATCTTCGGCCCGGGAACCGAACCGTCTACTGTAACGAGCTGGGGCGGCAATACATGGGTTACTGTTGAAGTTCTTGATGAACGTCAGAATGCAATGGAAGTAACGGTGAGCAGATCGGGAGTCGTTCCAGGCTGGCCGATCAGTACAGAACCTCTTTCCTACGGTCCTCTTCTATGGAATGATGTTAATGGCGAGAGAATCGTACTCACCACGGAAACAGGTTTTACACGAACATGGGATGCTGATGGCTCGAACATGATACCTATGGGTATAGGTGTTACCGCACCTCCGGTCGCGGGGAATCCGGGTTCCGGACCCGAATTGCTTCTAGTATGCGAGAACGATGGAGAGATCCATCTGAGGGCTATCGACTGGTCGGAACCGGCTGGCTGGCCCGTAACGCTTCCAGATGCAGCGGTTCATTGCATGGTGAGTTCACATCTCTCCCTGGCGGCAGTGGCTACCGAAGGAAACAGCCTTTATCTCATCGATGCCGGAGGACAGATAATGGACGGATGGCCTGTGAGCATCTCTGCTCCGATCAGGGGCATATGCGTCTACCCGGATACCGAGCATCCAGGCATTGCAGTCTCCAGCGCCGATGGAGGCCTGCATCTCTTCGATACAAACGGGCGCAGCCGTTCCAACTGGCCGGTCCACCCGGGGGATGAGAAGGTGAGCATTCCCGTCGCGGCAGATATCGACCGCGATGGTGAAGTCGAAATCATCCTCGCCAGTGGTGATGCCATCTATTCGTACGGTCCGGAAGGAGAACTCGAGCCCGGGTTTCCTTCAGTACTCAGGGGCGAGCCGTTGTCTTCCGTGAACCTTGCATCACTCGATCAATCGGGGAGTCTTTCGCTCCTGATAGAAATAGAAGAGGGCATTGTTGCAGTGGGCGCCTCCGGCGCAACGACAACCGACTGGCCTTACATAACTCCTACGGACTCACTCGGGTTCGAGTACAACTCCCTGACCCGAGGAATCGGCGGAGACCGCTTCGCAGCCGCAGGAATCAGGGACGGCAGGATCTGCCTGTTCGATGAGAGCGGCAATCAGTCGGGCATCTTTCCGGTATCAGTCGGCGATGCGCCTATCGGTTCTCCGGTGCTCTGGAAATTCAGCGAGTCCGGGCAGTGGCGGCTGATCGCTGCCGATGCCGGAGGCTACGTTGGGAGCTGGTTCACATCGTTCGAACCCGAAGGATGGTTCACCGGGCTTGACAGGGGCGGGGAGAACTGCTGGTGGACGGATGATCTGCCCGCAGCCGGGGCATCCGCCGGGATGCTCGTTCCCGGTTCATTCTTCGTCTACCCGAATCCCGTGAGAACGGGTGAGGGGTCGATTCGCTTTCAGCCCGGTTCCGATTGCTCCTGGGTGGTTCGGGTTTTCAACATTGCCGGAGATCTGGTGACGGTCTCCCGCGGGTCCGCACCTGGAGGTGCTCCATGGGAAGTTCTGTGGGAAACATCAGATCTCTCACCCGGTGTCTACTTCGTGAACCTGGAACTCAGCAGTGCTCGAGGCTCGGAATCCGCTCTCTTCCAGGCGGCGGTGGTCCAATGAGAAAACCTGCTGGAAGACTTTGCGGACTGGGCCTGCTCGTTGTCGTTCTGATGGTCGCTGCATCGGGCATGGCGGTTACCGACAAGGGAGCTGTTCTGCGATCGGCAGTACTTCCCGGCTGGGGTCAGCTCCATCTGGGGCACAGCACCCGGGGTTACATTTTCCTGGGTGTGGAAGCGATGACCTGGGCTGGTGCAGGGCTTTCCTATCTGGAGGGGGTCTTCTATCGTGATGACTACAGGTCACTGGCGATGGAAATGGCCGGAATCGATGCATCCGACAGGTCCAACAGTTTTCTGAACGACCTGGGTGATTTCTCATCGAGTTACGAGTTCAACAGCTACATACGGAGACTGGCCAGATACTATTACCCTGACGATCCCGAGGCACAGAACAATTACTACTCCTCACATGCCCGGTATGGCTCCGATGGCTGGAACTGGACCAGTGAATCGGCCAGATCGAGTTTCGCAAGTGCCCATAGACTGAGCAGGGAATGGTTCCGCAGAAGCATATACGTTGCCGCGTTTGCCATAGTGAACAGAGCAGTTAGCGCGATAGATGCCGCTCTTCTCGATGAAACGTCACCAGGCGCCTACACGTCTCTCGACTTTCCCGATTCACATGATTTCTCGAGCGTGAGGTTCACTGTCGGAGCGAGGTTCTGATGGGTTTGTCCATCGTTCTGTTCAGCCTGGTCATCTCTGCCGCAACCGGACCGATCTGGCCGATAGACGGCACCATTCTAGACCCGGTTGCGATGTCGATCACCGAAAGACACGATCCTTCCTTTCAGCCAAGCGGACCGCTTACGGGCAGGGATGGTGATCACGAGGTAGGGGACAACATCAATTTCTGGGCTCTCGATCACTCCGTCAGCCCGCCGACCTTCTATCTCACTCCCGCAACCTGCAGGTTCGTGGGAGAGAGGACCTATATCTTCGTGGAGGACAGTCAGTGGAATGTCCATTTCACCGCTGATGCCGTTGCCGAACTGGCCGCTGCCCTGGAGGACAGCACACCCGGCGGGCACGGTGGAATCGTCGAAACCGATGCCGAGTTCTTCGGCCCCATCCCCGATGAGATAGACATGGACCCCAAGGTCTACTTCCTCGTTCTCGACATCCCCGACGGCTACGATCCATCTTCTTCCGAGCCGCAGCTCGTCGTAATGGGTTTCTTCTCCCCCTACAACATGTTCACCGACCAGGAGGCATGGCTCTACTACGGCGGACACTCGAACGAATGCGAGATGCTCTACATCGATTGTTTCCCCGGCAAGATGGATGATGCCGCATACGTTTCTTCACACGAATTAGTACACCTGATCCAGTGGGGGATAAAGCCCTTCAGCGGAGAGGAACTCTGGGTTATCGAGAACCAGGCTCAGACGGGTGTATACCTTTGCGGTTATCCCGCAGAGCAGGTCGAGACATTCCTCGGTGCCGGCGGTGTGAGCCCGATCAAATGGACGTCATTCTCTGATGACGAGATGTACGTCGGCGGTTACGGAGCGGGCTTTCTCTGGTTCGCCTGGCTCTTCGAGAATTACGGCGGCAAGGATTTTATATGGAATTCAATGCGGGCTTCTTCAAGGGGGCTTACAGGGGTTTCTGCAGCAATCGAACAGGCAACGGGCAATTCACCGGACATGGAGCTGATCCTGCGCGAGTGGATGTTGGCTAACTGGATAGATGATACCGGTTTCGGCAGCGGTAGATACGGTTACCAGACGTTCAGCGTTTCCGACTACGATCAGGGCGGTAACAGACGCGGGCTGGACTACAACGGTATTCTGAACGAAGTCCCCTGGGCGGATCCATGGCACGGGATGAACTCGTTTGCCGGAAACTACTACAGAATAGGCGAGAACCTCATCGGGAGTTTTCGTGCAGAGGGCAGTGGTATCGGTCATCTGGAAGCATTTCTGTTCGACAGTACTGCCGGTATCCTGATCGAATACGATACGGGTTCTGCTAACGATGTTGCCATGCCTCTCTCGAGTACCGGCGATGTTATCCTCCTGTGCAATTCCTTTCCCGTACTAGATCTCGATGTCTCCGCCGGAAGCATCCAGGAAGCGGGAGAAACCTTTGCAGTCTTCCCCGACCCCTGCCTGGGAGATCTCTACTTCCAGTTCATGTCGACCGGCTCCCCGGTAACACTTGCCCTCTTCGATGTAAGGGGAAGACATGTCGAGACCGTTCATTATTCATCCGTTTCCAGCGGAGAGGAAACGCTGACGTACACCGGAGCTTCCGAGCTGGCAACAGGCATCTACATCTACCGGTTTGCCCAGGGCAGCCATGTGGAGACTGGCAAGTTCGCTGTTGTACGTTAGCCCGTTTCTGCCTGTAATCCCAGCTCAGGCAGAAGTAACGGGTGTCTTCGATCTGCCGGTCGAAGAAGCAATCGATCTGGAGATTTCCGTTGACGGCACCCTCTTCATTCTCAGCCCCGGTATTCCACACCTGTACATGCTTGCACCGGATGGAGACGCGTCCTCGCTGGACCTGAGCGAAATTTCCGTTCCCGGCGGCATGTGTCTCGTGGATGAGCGTGACTTCTACGTATCGGATGCGCTTTCCGGGACGATCTTCAGGTTCGGGAGCTCCGGCGAAGTTCTTGAAGAACTGCCTGCACCGGGCAGGCCGGGCGATGTGGTTATGGAGGGTCTGTCTCTCTGGTACGTAGCAAGGAACGAAGGCTCAGTGCGTGCTCCGGGTGTCCAGGGCAGTGTGCCGGGAGTTGTCCAGGGGATCGAGCTGTTTCCCATACCTGCTTCGTGCGAGGGTACGCTATCTGCAAGTGCTCAGGAGGTACTCTACTCGTGCGAAGGGGGTTCATGGCTTCTCTCTCCGGGTGAGGAGCCGGTTCTCGTAGCCGACTCTCTCCGCGCCACGATTGCCCGCGGTGGAATCATTATTCTCGATTCGGCTGAAGGCTATGCCTTTTCTGCTGTGGGAGACACACTGGCAGCCTTTGAGCCAGAGCGGTGGAACAGGATATCCAGCTCTCCGGACGGTGGAACCGTCATTCTCTGGAGCAGGGGAGAACCCGGCGCGCTGGTACTCTGGTGATCGTCGCGATCCTGCTGGCACTGTCGGTTCCAGAGCCCGCACTCACTCAGTTGACCCGAAGCAGTGATGGATCCGGCTTCTTTCAGCTCCCCGATTCGATATGGGTCGACCCCGGTTCCTCTTTTGCCGTTGTCGACTCCGACACCTTTCCAGCAGTCAGCGGAGCATCGGGAAGCAGGATTGGATTGGTCGTTGATCCCGCACCGGCATCCGGTGACAGTGTTACCCTGGTGTTTCGGCGCCTTCCCCTGAGTGTCTCCAACTCCGGTCACCTCGACCTCGTACCACTGGAACGAATTCCGCTCAGCCTTCCGGGCGGTTCGGGATACATGGACGTTTCCGATCACGGTCTCTACATATCCGGCGCTAAAAGGCTCGGTCTCTCCGTTGGTGACGGCGGAGGGATGACTCAGGGAACGAGGATCTCGATAGAGGGAATGCTCACCCCGGGCATTCACGTCTCCGGCAGTATTACCGACGAGAATCTTCCCATCGGAGCCGGATACTCCGAGCTCCTGTCCGAGCTGGACAGGGTGATCATGCGGGTCGAAGGGGAAAAATGGGCTGCCAGGCTGGGAGATATGGGCTGGGTACGGGACCGAAGCGAGTGGAGTGCTCTCGGCTGGCAGAGGGAAGTCAGCGGTGTGGAGGTCTCCGGTACTCCCCCCGGAGGGGTTTTCGCACTTGCCGGCTACGGCTCATCGGGAGTCTCCAGAGCGCGAACCGTCTTCTACACCGAGGAAGGGATTCAGGGCCCCTACGAGATCTGCACCGGCGCCGAGGTGGTTGCCGGAAGCGAAACCGTGTGGCTGGACGGAAAGAGAATGACGAGAGGGAAAACAGCTGATTACGAGATCGAATACACTTCGGGGCTTCTTACGTTCACTTCGACCCGACTCATACGCAGAGATCAGAGGGTGGAGATCACATTTTTCCGCAGGGGGGATGGCTTCCGGAAAGAACTCTTTGCAGGTGATGCATCATGGACCACTGTCCGGGACGGCAACGATTCCCTCAGAGTAGGATTCTCCGGTCTGGTACAGAGTGATAACAGGAATAGTCCTCTTGGATTCGTGCTCACCGACGAAGCAATCAACGCTCTCGGCTCCGCTGGCGAGGACCCGATGGAAGCATGGATCAACGGAGCGACAGAGGTGGGTGAAGGTAATGGGAGCTACACGCAGGACAGCCTGGGACATTACGTTTACGAAGGTCTGAACGCGGGCAACTGGAGGGTCGTGTTCCAGCGCCCTCCCCAGGGAAGCGGTGACTACGTATACGATTCAGCTGCTGGTGGATATCTCTGGGTAGGGGAGGGTGAAGGCTCTCATCTTCCAAGACAGTATCTCGAGATTCCCGAGAGTCATGAGCTCGGCGGATTGCATGTCTCCTCTGCTCTGGGTCCGGTTTCTGCTGAACTGGAAGGAACGTTCTCGAGAAGGACGGGGAACCTTTACAATCCCCTGGAAACGACCAGAAGCGGTTCTTTTATCAGTGGCGTCCTGGGTGTCTCGTCCTGGGAGAACGGTACGGCTCTGAAGCTTTCCGGAAGGTGGATCTCACCCGGGTTCAGAGCTGCAGGTGAAGTAGATGCTGACAGTTCACTGGCCAGCTGGTCGCTTCCTCCCGATTACGAATACCTGGATGACCTGATGGTTCTTTCAGCTGCTCAGGAGGGACTCTACTCTCTGTCCGGCGGCTGGAGATATGCAAGGGAGGGAGGAATACTCGAGCGCTACGGGCTAGGAGTCACTCCCCGGATAGGTGGTTTCGACGCATCCTTCGGAGTCCGGTACGTTCGCAGGAATGATGTCCAGAACATGATGCAGGGTAATGCACTGGATGTGCATGGAGGCCTTTCCAGAACACTTGGAAAATTCACTCCCATGATCGGACTGCTCCTCTTCAAGGAGAGCTGGTCAGACAGTCTGAGCGGGATGTTCAGGAACTGGGAAACCGGGCTTTCCTTCGAATCGGGCTTCAGCAGGCTGCAGTACATGATAGAACTGGAGCTGGATGACCGGATTTCCGCGATATCCCGACCGGATCGTGTATGGCGATACTCACTAGAGGGCCGCGGCAGGCCAGGCAGGTGGGGAGTAACCGGAAGCTTCGAGCATTCGACGAGTACATGGGATGAAGGTGGTTCCTCCTACGCTGATGCGATCGGGCTGAGTGCCTCGGGAAGTGCAGGTTCCCTATGGCTGAATGCGATTTACAGTGGATCAGGTGTTATCAGCCGCTCACTGGAAGTGCTCTACATCTACGTAGGGGAAGGAGAAGGAAACTACAGCTACGATACCGAGACCGGAGAGTACTATCCGGATCCCGGGGGAGACTACGATATCTACTACCAGCCGGGAGGTGCGGGAGAGACGATCGTCCAGGCAGATCTCACGCTCAGCTTCAGTTCGACTGGAACCGAGTCCGGACTGGATGGCTCCCTGGATCTCTCGTCGCGCAATGGTTCCGATCGCCTCGAGACCTTTCTGCTCTTCGGCGCATTTCTACCGGATGAGCCGGGAGGATACTCGGCAGAACTCTCACCATGGTGGAGGTGGGGGTATGGTCTGCTTCGAAGATTCACACTCCGTGGAAGGCTGCGGGATGAGACGATCGATTACAGCGGTGCCGGTAACAGAAGGGAGAGGGAGTGGCTTGCAGAAGCTTCGCCTGAAATCCTGCCGGTTGAAATGCTGCGGATCCGTTCGACGGGCCGTATCTGGATGAAGCGGGAAGAACTCTATCAACCCAGGGAGACAAGAGGTCTCAGGGCAGAGGTTGATCCCGTGCTCATCATCGGATCCGGATTCGAACCCGGTCTGGCCATTTCCATCGAGAACAGACGGGAAATAGAGCAGGGTCTCGATGAGACGATGTACGGTTTGCGTCCGCACGCGTCCCTTTCGGGAGGGGGATGGATATCCAATGCGCAGATCACCCTGGGTTACATACCGGGAGAGGGATCGCTTCCCACCTGGTTCTTCGATGGTTCGGACAGGGGAATATCCCTCAGCGCCAGAATGAGTATAGGGAAGACCGTCTCACAGTGGCTCAGATTATCCCTTTACTACTGGGGAAGGAGACCCGCAGGCTCTGAGTGGAGCCAGCAGGGAGGACTCGAAGGGACGGTGAACTTCTGAGGAAACCGCTCATGGTGCTGCTGCTGATCGGATGCATGTCAGTTGCTTCAGGACAGGTCAGCCAGGTTCGTGTCCTTCTGGGCGGAAGCCCACCCCTGCCGGATCCTGAACTCCAGGGTATCCAGTTCGTAACACTCAGCGACTCATCCATCGCCGAGTTGAGAGAAACCGTATTATCCTGGTACCTGTACGAAGGATACCCATTTGCTTCAATTGGAACCTATCTGTCATCCCCGGACACTCTCGTCCTGAGAGTGGTTCCGGGAAGGCATGCTCTTCTGGAAGAGATCCGATTCGAACCCGAACCTGCGACCAGGGACTGGATCCTTCTGCGGTTTCTGGACACCGGAATAGGGGAAGCGTACTCTCCCAGTGAGATAAGGACCTGGAAATCCAGGCTCGAGAGGCTCGAATTCATCGAATGGGTAGGGGAGACGCATCTTGCCCTTGGCCAGAATGGAAACCTTGTTCTTATCCAGGAACTGAGTGAATCACCCATGGGCTATTTCGCTGCTTCCATGGGTTTTTCCGGAACCGGCGGCAGCGGGAGGGCCGAGGGCGGAGGAGAGGTCGCGATAACAAATCTCCTGGGTACGGGAAGGCAGTTCGAACTCTCGGTATGGAGTTCCGAGTGGGGAATCGACGCGTCCGTGAGATACCGTGAGCCCTGGATATTCCGCTCACCCTTTTCCGTGGAGCTGAGGGCTTTGCAGGAGATTCCCGACAGCACTGCCGTAAACAGGGAGATAGAAGTGGTAGTCATTCTCGGGCTCGAATCGCTCGAGACATGGGCCGGTGCGGGCTTGTGGAAGGGATACCATGCTGACTCCGTCGACAGAAGCTATAGCTATGCAATTGGGGGAATTGGACTGCTTACCGGCAAGAGAGTACGTCAGGGGTGGCAGGGAATCGAGGCTTCACTCGAATCCAGGATCGGACATGCATCAGGGTCTGATTCGGGATACGTGCTGGCATCTGCCGACATGGATTTCCAGGGTGATCTGTTCCGAGGGATATTTGGAGCTGGGTTTGGATTGCTGTCAGGCGGCGTATTCGAAGGTGAGTGGATCGATGGACGGATGAAAGCGGTTGGCGGAATGGAGACACTCAGAGGGTATCCCGAGAACTCCTTCAGGGCAGGCCGCTATCTGGTTGCCAGACCGGAACTGTCCATCGGGGAAACATCAACGAGGGTCTACGTATTTGCCGACATTGCCGTTCTCGAGCTTCGCGACGGGATGAGATACCCGGTGGGGATGGGAGCAGGTATCAGGGGCACGGCAGGCGTCCTCGAGATGGATGCCGGTGTGGGATTCCCTGCGCTGGAAGGTCTTGGAAGAGCAAGGTTCTACCTCCGGGCACTTGCTTCAATCATCTGACTGCATGTAGAGAAAAGGGCACTCCTTGAGAAGTGCCCTCAGGCAAAAGCTGGGTACGAAGACGAACCATTCGTATCGGCAGTAACATCCGAGAAGGCTTAAGGTTCCATAGAGGTTTGGCTCGGAAAGGGATGGCGCAGGAACCCCGTTGGTTGCCTCTGGAAAGAAACTCCCTTCCGAATGGTTTCAACTCGTACCCACCAGTACCCGGGAATATCATACAAAAATAGTATGAATTGTCAACACAGCCTGTTTTTTACCCTGTCCCGCCATGTGCTTGACTATATGAACATATATTCATATAGATACTCGCATGGAACGTTTGTTCAAATCTCTCTGCGACCCCAACAGGCTCAGAATTGTACTCATTCTGGGGAGGGGTCCCCTTAACGTCAGCGAGATATCCACAGTGCTGCATCTCAGCCAGTCGAACGTAAGCCATCACCTCAAGATCATGCTCGGCTCCGATGTAGTCCGGAGGGAGGGAAGATCCGGGTGGGTCTACTACCATCTCAACAGGAGTGATAATCTGGTATCGGCGATGCTCGATGTCATTAATTCAGAACATGACAGAGTACCCTCGAATTCGACTGACATGGAGGAACTTTCACGGTGCTACATCAAGAGGCTCGAGGCCTCCAGGGAGTTCTTCGATGAAGTCGCCGAGGAATGGTCGTCCATCAGTGAATTGCTCCCCGATCCCGAGAAGTACTTCGAGGAGGTTGCTCCCTTCCTGGGTACACCTGACAGAGTTCTCGAGATCGGCTGCGGAAAGGGTAGAATGTTGCCCTGGCTTGCCGGGCTGGCAAACAGGATTATCGGCGTAGACAATTCCAGAAACATGCTTTCGTCATCCAGAGAACTCATTGCCGAGCTGGGGATAGGATCAAGGGCTGAGGTCAGGCTTGGTGATGCCGAACATCTTCCGGTCGGTGATTCGTTTGTCGATGCCGTATTCATACATATGGTCCTGCATCATATTGGAGAGCCTGCAGCGGTACTCGGAGAGGCCCACAGGATCCTGAGACCGCAAGGGGTCTGCGTGATCGTTGAATTGACCAGGCATGAATCGGAAGAAATGAGACTCGTTCACGGCGATCTTTGGCCAGGATTCGAGATCGAAGAATTGAGGTTGATGGCTGAAATTGCAGGTTTCGAGTTCGACCAGGGCATAGTTCTTGCCGCTGGAAGAGTGTATGCAATGAGCTGTATGAGAAAGGAGACCCATTCGTGAGTGATTTCAGGGTAGCGGATCTGGATCTTGCCGCTTTCGGCAGAAGAGAGATCGAAATAGCCGAGAAGGAAATGCCCGGTCTCATGGCCGTCAGGAAGAAGTACGGGGTCAGCAAGCCTCTCGAGGGCCTGAGGGTTTCCGGCTCACTCCACATGACGATACAGACCGCGGTACTGATCGAGACTCTTCAGGAACTCGGCGCCCGGGTGAGGTGGGCAAGCTGCAATATCTTCTCGACACAGGATCATGCTGCAGCGGCCATGGCCTTCGCAGGAGTTCCCGTCTTCGCATGGAAGGGGGAAACACTCGAGGAGTACTGGTGGTGCACGAGAAAGGCGCTGACATTTCCCGGAGGTCTCGGCCCGAATCTCATTGTCGATGACGGGGGCGATGCAACGCTGATGATCCACAGGGGGCAGGAGCTGGAGGAAGCATTTGGAAAGACGGGTTCTATTCCAGAGCTTGTCGAAGGCTCTGAGGACGAGAGACGGCTTCATGAGAACCTCTCGGCAGGCATCTCTGACAACCCATCCTTCTGGACCTCCATTTCCAGCGAGGTCCTTGGTGTATCGGAAGAGACCACGACCGGAGTACACAGACTCTACCAGATGTTGAAGGGAGGCAGGCTCCTGTTCGCCGCGTACAACGTCAACGACTCGGTCACAAAGAGCAAGTTCGACAACCTGTACGGCTGCCGTGAGTCCCTTGCTGACGGGATCAAGAGGGCAACGGATGTAATGGTTGCAGGAAAGATCGTCCTGATCTGCGGATACGGAGACGTCGGCAAGGGCTGTGCCCAGAGCATGCACGGATTCGGCGCGAGAATCCTGATAACGGAAATCGACCCCATCTGCGCTCTTCAGGCGGCAATGGAGGGATTCGAGGTTACCACCGTTGAGAAGGGCCTAGCCGAAGCGGACATATTCGTGACGGCGACGGGTAACTTCAACGTCATTACCGCTCTTCACATGAGCCTGATGAAGGATCAGGCAATCGTCTGTAACATTGGTCATTTCGATAACGAGATAGATGTCGCCGGCCTGGAGGCATGGCCAGGGATGCTGAAAGAGGAGATCAAGCCCCAGGTTCACAGGTTCACGTTTGAGGATGGACATTCGATAATCCTGCTTGCCGAGGGCAGACTCGTTAACCTGGGCTGCGCAACCGGGCATCCGAGTTTTGTGATGTCAAACTCCTTTACCAACCAGTGCCTTGCGCTGATTGCCCTTGTGGATGAGAGACCCGAGACCGGAGTCTACATGCTTCCAAAGAAACTGGATGAGGAAGTTGCGAGATTCCACCTCCAGAAGCTGGGTGTGACACTAACGCTGCTCACTCCCGTTCAGGCCGAGTACATCGGGGTCGATCCGGAAGGACCGTACAAGCCAGAGCATTACAGGTATTAACCGGCGGGACCGGGTGGAGGTGAGACAATGGCACTTCGGGGAAACGAAGATCTGCACGCCAGGATGCAGGCTCTTCTCGGGTACGATGAGGTTCTCCTTGATGCAGGATGGGGAGCAGTGGGTGCTCGGAACGTATTCATCGGAGTAACGGAGACTCGTCTGATTCTCGAATACGTGACGATCAGCCTGAAAACGAAGAGAATCGATGAGATACCTTTTGATCAACTGGATGCCCTCGAGGTGAGAAAAGGTGATTCCACAATTCCCCGCTGGGCAAGGATCAATATTGAGAGTGCAATAGTGAACGCTCTGACCACTAGCCTGATAATCCGGAAGACTGGCGAAAGATCCATCCACATCAATTTCCGATCCATACCTCGATTCGAAGGAAACAGAAACGCGGGAGTCCGGCTTGCAGAGATAATAGGAAACGCCAGACCGGACATTCCTTCCACGGTGGATCTCTCCTCGGAACGGAAACAGGATGATTCTACCGGCATGAGGGTTCTGAAGGCAGCCATCATCACCGGTTTCCTGTTTGCAGTGCCCCTTGCTTTTGCGGGAGGATTCTACGGAGCGTTGGGCGGAGCTCTGTCGGGGGCAGTTGTAGGTGGTGTTTTCTCTTTGTTCTGGCCTGCTCTGAAACGCACTCTTACCGGTCGGGAATGAAGAACGGCGCAGCCTGCGTGGCTGCGCCGTGACATGCCGGTGATATCCCGCTGCTAGGGCATGAACCTGTCTGCCGGGCTCATCACTCTCAGATGGCTTCTCTTCTTGGCGAGCTTCAGGTAAGGAGTGATCATCGAAGGTGTTGTAATACCGAGAAGCTTCTGGACCATCCTTCTATCGACACCGTCTTCAAGGAGATGTACTGCGAAACTGTGTCTGAGCCAGCCAAGTGTTGCATGACGCTCGATTCCAGCCGAGAGAAGGGCTTCTGTAAACGCCCTCTGAATCGTTCTCGCTGAAACGTAGTTGGACTTTCCCCTGCCGGGGAACAGATAAGGTGAATCGTCGTTGCGGAAATCGAGATACTGCTTGAGCAGGCCTGCGGTGCTCCTGGCCAGGATCGTATCCCTGATATGTTTGCCGGGACGATCGTTGACATGAATGACGAGATTATCTAGGTCAACGTTTCCCTTTCTGAGATAAGCAGTTTCACCTACCCGGAGACCTGATGAATAGACGAGCATGAGAGATAGCCTGTACTTCATATCCGGGACGTTTGAAATGATGACAGCAACTTCTTCCCGGGTGAAGACATCGTGAAGAGGGACCTTCTTGCTGACGATACCCGGACCCGGAAGAGGGTTGGGTTTCTTGAGCAGTTGCGTGTAGAGAAATCTGATCGCGCTCTGAGCCTGATTGATGTAGGAGAGCGATTTACGTTCATCGACAAGGGTTTCGAGATATCTTTTCAGCCTCTCGGTATCGAGATTACCCGCATCGTCGCCAAAAGTGTTGACGAGACGTCGAATATGCGAGAGATAGCTGTTCGCGGTCTTAGGACTGCGTCCTGTTTCCCTCAGAAGTTTTCTTGTTTCGGTAACTAGATCAATCATGGAAACACCTTCCCCCAGAAAGTGGTCTTATATGTACACTACAATTATAGGAAATAGAATTACTACCGTCAATTTATCATTCTTCCTGAAATCTATTACTTCTGACTGTCCGGCGCAAGGAAACATCAATATTGTATTAGGCGTATTGAAGGGACATTGGTAATGCTTCGTTTTCGTAAAATGAAGATGCTCGATGCATTAAGGTTCAGTTTACCCTATCTGGCCTCATTCACCGTCATCTTTGCCGTTTTCGTTATAGAGGACAGTTACATAGAGAACATGAGCACAAAAGTCCTTTCCGTCTTCCAGAAAGACACCGAGCGGATAGCGGAAACCATTGCCTTCATGGTCGTAGAGGGTGCTCGAACCGGAGCCTTCGATCTGGTCGCCGGAACGGGCAGCGATGTTATCGTTTTCGAGCCTTCTGACGAGCTTTCATCCGCACTCGTTCTCGAATACGCCAGGGTAGTGCTTCCAGCAGCCGGCTATACTCTTCAGCCATCTGATTCGCTTGAAGCTCTCGCACTTGAATCCGGAGTAGCGGTATCCGGTTTCGAATCATCGGATCAAGGGGGGACGCTTTTCAGGGCAGTGTATCCGGTCAGAGATCAGTACGGCACGGTCACGGCTCTATCCTCGGTTGCACGAGTGGAACCCTATTCGATACACTGGCTGACAACACTCCGGTACGCGATCATGGTGATGCTGATAGTTGTAGTAGTGCTCGTGATATTACCCCGTATGCTATTCGATTTCTCGGAAGTCAGGAGACAGAGAGAGCTCGATGAGTTCGACCAGACCGGAGACGACCGCAGGCGTCAGCAAACGGGAACCTCCAGTTCCCATGATCTCATCATGACGACACTTCAATCGCTGGATTCATCTGCCGGTGTTGCCTCCGTTCTTCTCTCCGAGGAGGGTGAGATACTCTACATGAGCCTTGCCGCTCAGAGTCTCTTCGATATTTCCTTCCACGATTGCAGGGCGTTCTACTTCTGGCAGCTTCCCGTCTTTTCCTCTTCGGAGCGCGAGTCGATCAGGAAAGGCATGACCACACCCGAAACGCAAATAACCCTTACGTATGCATCGGGTGTAGAAGCAAGAGTCTCCCTGTGTCGTTTCGATGTGAGCGAAGGCGCAGACGAACTCATTCTCATCGTAGCTACGGAATCGAGCCCCGAACACCATTCTGGGAGAGAGAAGTCAACAAGGAGTTCGGGGAGAAGACCGCTGATCGGTTCCGTCGCTGTTATTTCCGCCATGATCAGAGGGTTCATGCACGAATTGAACAACATAATCGGCGGAATTATCGGGGCTTCTTCAGTTGGTGTGCAGGCGCATGAAGGAAGTGGCCCTGACAGAGAGAGGTACGACTCGATAATCGTCGAGGCCAGAAGGGCTTCGAACATAGTCAGCGAGCTGCTTCAGAGTACTACTCCGAGAACGGGTTCAGGCAGCCACAGGATAGATATCCGTCATGAGCTCTCTGAGATATCTGAAGCCTTACGCGGTGTTCTCCCCAGGAGTACCCCTGTTTCATTCGAGTGCGGTACGAATGCGATGATCGAAGCTCCGGGCATCATTCTCAGACAGCTGGTCTACAGCCTTGCAATTGGTTCTGGAAGCAGACAGACCGGTCCCGTCGGTTTCAGTATATCGGTAGAGGATATCACCGAGAGCAGGGCAGTCGCATTGTTCGGTGCTCCGGAGAAAGAAGAAACCCACCCGGACAGAGGCTACGTTTGTGTTTCCCTGTCAGATGGAACGAACATACCGCCGGACGTTCAGCGGATGCTCCAGAATCCGGCTACTGATCCAGGTGAAGTCCAGGACGCATTTGGTGCTTCACTGGCAACGGCAGTTCAGGCTGTTCAGAACCTCGGTGGAAGAATTGCCTTCTCATCCTCTTCGGGGGAGACCAGAATGCATATCCTGCTGAGATCTGTCTCCGACATTCCCGCCGCTCCCATGTTCTCTCCGGACGGTTCCATTACCGGATTGTCCGTACTGATCGCCGAAGATGCAGGCATGATCCGTGAGAGCGTAAAAGAGATGCTGACTCATCTTGGTTTCGACACGGTCGCGGTGTCAACGGGAGATAAAGCCCTGGAGATGCTTGAAAGACGGTCCTTTGATGTACTGATGCTTGATCTCACCATGCCCGGGATGTCCTCTCTCGAGGTTGCCGGGATAGCTCGCGGATCCTGGCCAGATGTTGCAGTGATCATTACGAGTGGCTACGACATGGATGAAGAATTGGAGAAACTGGTCTCCCTTCCTGGAATCTCCTTTCTGGCCAAACCCTATCTTCCGGGGAATGCGGCATCCAGGATCGTGGAGGCAGCACAGGAGATGCGCCGGATACACTCCGGATCGAGAGAGCAGGAACCCAGCGAATAAATATTGATCGGGTCGGGAAAATCCTTTCGTAAAAGGGAGACCATGTGACAGGTTCCCCTTTCTATCGTGGAGGAATCTTGTCATAATCACTCCGTTCCTGAAGGAATCCGTAACCCTCGGATAAGTGGAGGTTGAATTGACTCTTTTCGGCGGCAGCCGGAAGTTTATCTCGGAACTGGATGCTCCTTCCGTCAACTGGGAAAGGCTCGTTTCTCTATCGAGAGGAGGGATCAATGCATCCGCCAAAGCCAGGAAGTCCGGGAAGACCGTTTTCCATATCCTGCTCGATCGGATAGTCACGGATAAAAGAGTTCCCATGGAGCAGCTGGATAAACTCTTCAGTAACCTGGTCAGGAAGGGCACCGACCTCAACATCCAGATGACACCCGGTGGTGAGACGGCTCTTCACATCGCCACTCGCTCGGAAAAAACCCGTTTTGTCGAGATACTCCTGTCGAACGGGGCATCTCCGGTCTCGGTTTCCGACGACGGCACAACCCCATTGCACATTGCTGCGGGTATTGGCGCTCAGGTTATTTCCGAGCTGCTCGTCAAAGCCGGCGCCGACGTGAATGCTGAAGATTCCAGGAGCAACACGCCGCTTCATCTTGCAGTTTCACTGCCTGATGCTGTAAACCTCGTCGAGCTTCTCCTGTCACAAGGTGCTCTGGCATTTGCGAGGAACACGAACGATCAGACACCATCAGCCATTGCACGGGCTTCCGGCAATTCGGAGTACATCGAACTCCTCAGGAAGAAGCTCGCAGATATGCGCAGCAGCAAGGACAGCGTCTGGAAATGTCCGGGTTGCGGAAACACTCTCGAGCGTCCCGATGGCGCCAGTATCGAGTGGACTGTTGAGATCGGGATGTGGGAATTCCTCAACGTTACATGCGGCAGATGTGGAAGGATCACGGAAGCCCGAGTCCTCGATGGAGAGATCTAGCCGGGATTGACCCTACTTCCCATCCCTGTGAAATAGCGGCATTGCCGCTTCTCTGAACAGTTTCGAGCAGGCTGCCAGGACCATCTCCCTGCACTCCGGAGCGCAACTGATCGTCAGGATGTTACGGTTTGGTCTTGCTTTCGTGAGGTACTCGGCAAATGCTGGATCCGCCTGCTCGAGACTAATGATTTTTCCCCTCTCGTCACGGAACCTGATGCCGGTTCTCTCGAATCGCTCTTCCGATACTTTCACTGCCTCGAGGGGAAGATCTACCAGAACGTACCCTGGATCCACTCCTGCCTCGGCTGCGACCAGGTCTGCGAGACTGGCGGCGGCCTCGAGAGGGTTCACATCGAAATCGGAAAGGGAGTTCAGGAATCTCCGGTCGCTTTGCGAGAGTGAGGTGGCTTTGATACTGAATACCTGTGTGAAGAGTCCCTGCCGGTACTTCACTCTCCAGGCCATTTCTCTGACCCATGGGTCATTCGAGCCGGTGGCAAGGAAACTGAGTAACTCGTCATCGGTGAGAATATGAAATTCGCTGATCTCTCCCAGTTCCAGAATGCTCTTCCTGGAAGCTTTCAGCAGCATCTGATCGACTATTCTGGTCTTTTTGTGCAGGTAGACGCTGGTGTACATCTGAAATCGCGCCATCAGGAAATCACGGATTGCATCCATTGCCTTGATCAGGAAGACAAGGGACTGGTCTTCAATGGTCATGGTGGAAATAACTCTCTCCACTTCGATGTGGCCGTAGGCTACACCCGTGAAGTAGAAATCGCGCTGCAGGTAATCGAGCATATCAGCGTCGACCTCACCGAACATCATCTGCTGGAGAAAGGGATGTTTTATGTACGAACAGGTAACGAGTGCGGCGACATCGGCTGGATCAACATCATGCTCTCTCAGAATACCGGGTATTCTCCCTGCTCCCCTGATCTTCATGACCTCGTCCCCTGTAACAAGGCTCGAGACAAGATCCATGTGGTTCCTCCCGGTGAGCTCGATGTAAAGAGGCTCCAGAGTGTGTGACCAGGGTGTATGGCCGATATCGTGCAGCATCCCCGCCGCTTCCAGAGTACTGATGAGATGCTCTATTTCAGCACCTGACAGCCCCTCAGCGGAGGGAAGGACCGCTCGTCCTATCCTTCCTGCGAGACAGGAGACTCCCAGCGCATGGGCAAGTCTCATACAGTGTGCTCCCGGATAACACTGGAATGTAGTGCCAAGCTGATGGATGTGGCTGAGTCTCTGAACTTCGACCGTTTTGAGCAACTCCTCCTGAAGCTGTGAGAGTCTTATGCTGCCGAGTACAGGGTCTCTGACGTACATGATTTTCCTGTTCGGTTCCATCTCAACCTCTCGCTCAGGGGAGATCAGTTGCCTGACTGCTGCACTAAGATAATATTTCCCCGACTGGAGGTCTCCATGTCATTTGTCGATCTACATGTACACAGCACTGCCTCCGACGGATTGCTCACTCCTTCGGAACTGGTGAGCAGAGCTTCGGATCGAGGTCTGTCCGTCCTGGCTCTCACCGATCACGACACTCTCGATGGTATCGATGAAGCCTGCAGGGAAGCCCTTGACAGGGGGCTTCTTTTCGTTCCTGCACTCGAACTGAGCGTCGACCTCACCGGTGGCGGCACTGCGCACATGCTGGGCTACTTCCCGGTCACACCGATTCCTGAACTCCTTTCTCCGGAAACACCTCTTGGCAAGGCTATCGAACTGGTCAAAAGGGGAAGGGAAGAGCGGAACCCCTCCATAATCAGGATTCTCTGTAAGATGGGAATGGAACTCAATCTATCCGATGTAAAAACCAAGGCAGGGGATGGCATCGTTGGCAGACCTCACATCGCCGATGTACTCGTCGATAAAGGTTACGTTGAGAACGCAAATGAAGCTTTCGAGAAGTATCTTGCGAAAGGGAAACCTGCTTACGTTGACCGGACCAGGCTTTTCGCCCTCAGGGCACTCGATCTGATCTCCGAAGCCCGGGGAATCTCAGTTCTCGCCCACCCGGGATTGATGCAAAGGGAAGAGGCCGGACTGAAAGCGCTCATACGTTCGTTGACCGATAATGGCCTTCAGGGTCTGGAGGTATACTATCCGTCCCATACAAGGCATATTACCAGATGGCTCCTGGAGGAGTCGAGAAGAATGGGCCTGTTGGTAACCGGAGGAACCGATTTCCATGGCAGGAAACAGCAGAGTGTTGTTCAGCCAGGAGGATCTCCCTCTGGATTCAATATAAAAGCTGAACTCGTTTCAGAATTCCTCGAACGTTGTTTCCCGAGGGGAGAGCTTGATGGCAAAGCTGAGTGAGCTTATCAAGAAGGTGGATCAGACGGCACGCGATGGTGACAGAGCAAAGGCTTTGAGAATGCTCGAATCCCTGCTCAAGAAAGTCCCTGACAATGAAGCCCTTAAATCGAGGAAAAAGAGGTACAGGAAGGAACTGGAACTGGAGAAACGGCTCGTTGATCTGGAGACCAAATTCGGAGTATCCTGACCTGTCTCCCTCTCTGCGCCTGCTTGCATTATCCTGCCTGGTGCTTTTCCCTGTCTCATGTGCTACGCAGCTCTCGCACGATCAGATCATGGCGGAGGTTTCATCGTACTCTGCCAGGGCATCTTTCACCTGGCAGAATTTACAGGTTTTCCAGATGCGTGGAAGAGCACGAATAACGGGCGGCAATCTGCTCGCAGACGGACCCTTCGTGCTGTGGGGCAGTAAACCGGACAGCCTTCTCAGGTGTGATTTCTACGGTCCTGACGGTAAGCCAGTGGTCTCCATACGGATCGATTCCAGCGGCGCTCTGATTTACTTTCCCGGTGAAGAATCCGCCATTTTCAGCCCGGAAGGACTTCAGGTAGGTGCCGGGAGCTTGCCGGTATTGGATTTCCTCCATCTCATCAGGACCGGTTTTCCCCTCGAGATGGAGCAGTGGCAGATGTGTGAAGGCGCTTTAACTGTTCACGGCACGACCTTGTGGTCCTTCTGCACTCCGGGATCCGATTCCCTCCTTCTGCACTACGATTCGAGAAACCTCTTCCCTGACAGAATTGTATGGAATGACGGAGCAGCATCAATAACCGGCTCTACATATCATGATGAATACAGTGCATGGCCTGAATCATGGCTCCTGGAGATGGACGGAAACGAAATAGAGGTAACGATCACCAGGCTGCAATCTCCGGCAGAGCCCTGGGACGAGCTCTGGGAGCTGAACGTACCGGTCGAGATCGATACCCTTGCGATTCAGCCACCATGGCGGCCTTCCTGGGTGCTGCCCGTAAGATGACGTTAACAGTAGAGTTAACTGCGTACTGATCTGTTCTCTTTCCCCTCGGATTCTTCACATAAACCAGTATTAACGCTCAGCTTTCAGGAGTTGACGCAGAGCATCCTGTTTACTATTCAACCTTTGCAATTCAGTTTACAGGGAGGTATCATGAACCTGTCAGGCTTTTTCGGCAGATTGACCGGTGGGCGAAAGGGCTCTTTTCTCTCAACTGCCATGGCCATAGATCTCGGTACTGCAAACACTCTGGTTTACGTACAGGATAGAGGAATCGTTCTGGAGGAACCCAGTGTGGTTGCAGTCGACAGCGGCAGCGGGGACATCATTGCCGTGGGACGGGAAGCAAAAGCCATGCTGGGGAGAACTGGTCGTGGGCTCGAAGCGGTTCATCCCCTGAAGGATGGCGTTATCACTAATGCGACCGCGACCATGGCAATGCTCAGGATATTCTTCGAGAGAGCACAGGTGAAAAGGTTCTCGATGCGCCCAAGGGTTCTCGTCTGCGTTCCCAGCGGCATCACCGAAGTGGAGATCACTGCCGTCAGGAATGCTCTGGAGAGGGCAGGTGCGAGAGAGGTCATGCTGGTTTCAGAACCTCTCGCATCTGCGATAGGTGTTGGTCTTCCCGTGGATGCAGCGGCCGGTAACATGGTTGTCGATATCGGTGGAGGAACGACTGAGATAGCCGTCATCAGTCTGTCAATGATTGCCGCCAACAACTCCATTCGCACCGGGGGCGATGAACTGAACGAGGCCATCGCAGCCTATCTGAAGAAGCACTTCAGCCTCCTGATCGGGGAAAGAACGTCCGAGCACGTAAAGATTTGCCTTGGAACGGTTGTTGAAGACGACGACTCCGAAATGGACGTAAGCGGTCTCGATTTCGTAAACGGTATCCCCAGGACTTACAGGATTCGTTCACAGGAAGTCAGGGAAGCCCTCAAAGAACCGATCTCATCGATTGTAGAAGCAGTCAGGCATGGGCTTGAAAGAACACCTCCCGAGCTTGCCAGTGATATTGTGGACAGAGGAATCGTCCTTACGGGGGGAGGAGCCCTTCTGCGCGGTATTGACAGACTGCTGATGAACGAGACCGGACTGCCCATAAGAATAGCAGACAATCCACTATCCTGCACGGTACTGGGAGCTGGTATCATCCTCGAGGATATCTACCGGTACCATAAACTCCTGATACAGTAGTGCCATGGCGTACCGGAGGAGTTCCGATCAGGACTCGAAAAGACTCGTAGTCTTCATAGGTGTTTCTCTGCTCATTCTGCTTACCGGGCCGATACTCCTCGGTGGTGTCGGAAGCTGGCTGGGAGCGAGATTCGCGGATTTGTTCTTTCGTGAAGATGGATCCGATTCCGATGTCGATGAGCTCAGAGCTCTCCTGACCGAACTCATGCTCGAGAATGCGATTCTCCGTGAAGAGGCAATGAAAACGGAACTGTACCGTATTCTGCTCGGGATAACTCGAACCGGAACCCGCCACGCCATTGCCGGTCGGATCCTGTACAGAACGGAAGGACTTGTCTCAGGTACCCTCGTTATCGACAGAGGAACCGAAGATGGTGTTGCCGAGCATTCCATCTGTCTGTCCTCCATGGGTCTTGTAGGCGTCGTAACGGAAGTGAGTTACTCATCCTGTGAAGTGCTCCCGATCATCAATCCGGTGGTGCGTGTCAGCTGTATTACCTATCCATCGGGAGCTATGGGGATTCTTCGAGCGAACTCTACGGGGGACCTCGAACTGCAACATGTCGACATGTCCGAGGATGCAGCGGTCGGCGACCAGGTGCTTACAAGCCGATTTGGCGGGGTGTATCCTGATGGTCTGCTCGTGGGATGGGTTACCTCTGTTTCCGACGGAGAACCGGGGCTTGCGATGAAGCTGAGCGTCGATCCCGCTGTGGATTTCGGCAGGATAGGTGAGGTGCTGATTCTGCTTCCAGAAGGTGAAACAGAAAGGTGAGCAATCCCATTCACAGAGGTGGGATAGTCCTGCTGGTTCTTACCGTGATAGTGCAGTTCCTTCTGGAGGTTACACTCGGAAGAGTCCTGGTTGCACCTAATCTTCTTTCCCTTGCTCTCGTCTATCTCATGCTGAATCGAAGTACAAGATGGTCGATCGATGGAGCATTCTGGTCGGGACTCTGTCTTGACCTTCTTCTTCACCAGCCACTGGGAGCATCGTCACTTGCGCTGATGTGCGGATTGTATATTTCGAGACGGCTTGCAGGCGCTTCCGCGGGTGAGAGCAGGGTGATGCTTCTCGTTCTGACCGCTCTTGCCTCTATCGTCTCCGATTCAATTTTCATTGTAGTAGCATCCCTTTCGAGGGGATGGTATGCCGGTCAGAACGTACTCATCGTTATTCCAAGAGCGATTGTAACTCTCGGATTCGGAGTTCTACTTTTTTCTCTGGGATTTCTCCTCGATACGATGAGACACGAAAGGCATGCCTGATGAGGTCTCTCGCTTTCGGAAGGAGCGTGTGGCCCTCGAAAAGTTTTCTGATTCTGATCGGAATCTTTTTCACGGTCATAGCATCCAGGCTTTTCTACCTTCAGATCATGCGGGGCGGATATTACAGATCACTGTCCGCGGACAATCACATTCGAGTCATCGCACGCCCGGCTCCCAGAGGAATAATCGCGGACAGGGATGGGCAGGTTCTTGCAGATAACCGTCCAGCATATACCGTGGCAATAATCTACTCGGAATTCGACACCCTGAATACGGAGCTTATGGCTGAGCTTCTCTCCATTCCCGGAGAAGATTTCGATGATCTGCTGGAGTCAGCTTCGGAAAGACCTTACAGACCCTACACACTGATGGATGGAATGTCCGTCGAAGATGCCAGTTCAATTGCCGATAATCTGTACAGGATCGGGGGTGTTGTACTGGATGTAGTTCCCAAGCGCAGATACCATGCTCCACTGGAGTTCTGCCACCTCACCGGATACGTGGGTCTTTCCAACGAGGAGGATTCGTACTTCGGTGAAGTAACCGGTAGAGCGGGCCTGGAGATGGTTCTCGATTCACGCCTGATGGGAGAACCTGGAATTCGACGGGAGGTTGTAGACGCTCTTGGAAGGGTAGTTGATGAATTCGAGGGCGCCAGTGAAACCGAACCGGTTCAGGGAGAGAACATTCTGCTGACGGTTTCCTCCGAACTGCAGAAGATCGCTACGGAAGAACTCATGGAACTCGGGCTCCCAGGAGCAGTAGTCGTGCTCGACTACGAGACCGGTGAGATACTATGCCTTGCGTCGGTGCCGGTTTTCGATCCGAACGAATTCGCTTCGGGAATCAGCAGTTCTTCATGGAATGCGATTCTGGAGGATCCTGGAAAGCCCCTTTTGAACAGAGCATGGGCAGCGACCTATCCTCCCGGCTCGACCTTCAAGCTCATCACGGCAGCGTACCTTCTGGAGAACGGACTCATCGACAGAAGTTATCTGCCAGACCCGTGCTACGGCGTGTACACGCTGGGTGACACGGATTTCCGCTGCTGGAGCAGTCACGGCAGACTCGAGATAGTGAGCGCTCTTGCAAGATCGTGTGATATCTATTTCTACAGGACCTGCCAGCTTGGCAACATGAACGAGCTTGCGGCGTTTACAGCCGAATTCGGTCTGTCCGTGTCGCCAACCGGTATCCTTCCGGGAGAACTGAGTGGATTGATTCCGGATACCGATTACATGAACAGAGCTTACGGTTCTGCTGGATGGGGGCTCGGCAGCCTGCTCAACATGTCAATAGGCCAGGGCGAGCTTCTGGCATCACCCTTGCAGATGACCGTGGTCACAGGGCTCATTGCTTCGGGAGGCAACATGCCCGGTCTTACCATCCTGAGCGGTCAGGAACCATCTATCAGCTGGACCGTGGAACTCGGTGACGAGACAATCGATATTCTGAATGAGGGCATGAGAAGGGCCATCACGGACTCCCGGGGGACTCTGAACGATGCCATGTATACGAGTCGGCTCGAGTTCTACGGTAAGACCGGTACCGCTGAGAGTCCCGGCGAGGACCATGCATGGGTTATCGGATACATCCGCGAACCAGAGCCACTTGCATTTACGGTTCTCGTAGAGCATGGGGGACATGGAAGCACCGTTGCGGCTCCCCTCATCGTGAACGTTCTGGAATCATGGTTCGATGTAGTCGATCCCGGGGACGAGGCAGGTGCTGATGAGGAGCAGTGAAAGACCTGACTTCGTTCTGTTGATCTCAATCGCGTTCGTACTCTTCGCAGGTTTGATGGCCGTATATTCAGCCTCTCTTGCAATGGTGGACAGATCCATCTTCTCGAGACAGCTTTTTTCAACGCTTGTAGCAGTTGCCGCCTTCGTGGCGGGTGCAAGGATCTCGCTGAGAATACTGGATGAACTCGCGCCAGTGATATTCATCGTAACATGCCTGCTTCTTCTGATCACGGTTTTCTTCGGAAGCGGTCCTGCAGGCAGATGGCTGGCAATAGGGCCTTTCAGAGTACAGCCCTCGGAGATCGCAAAGGCTTCTCTTATCATCCTTGCTGCAAGATGGCTCTCCAGCCTCAGGACCAGAGCAGGAAAGTACGGGGAGGGTTACCTCCTTCTCGTACTGAGCGCAGCGGTCATTCTCACCTGGCTCCAGCCAGATCTGGGAACCGCTGTTTCCATGTGCCTGATCATTCTGGGGATGTTCTACTGGGCCGGTTACGGTTTCGGGTGGATATTCCTGCTCATCAGCCCTCTTCTTGCTGCGGTTTCATCAATTGGCCTTTTTTACTGGCTGCTCTTCACGGCATGCCTGATAACCGTGCTTTACAGGCGCAGAGCTTCTGCCAGGATGTGGACGGGTTTCCTCGTTGGGAACACGCTCGTTGCCGTTGTGACGCCCTGGGCGTGGAATCTGCTCAGACCGTATCAGCAGGCAAGACTCACAACCTTTATCAATGCTGCGGCCGACCCTCACGGAGCCGGATGGAATATCATCCAGTCAGAGGTTGCAGTCGGTTCAGGGGGCATGTTCGGTCATGGATTCCTGCAGGGTGCCCAGAAGGGGCTGGCTTTTCTTCCAGCAAGACACACCGATTTCATATTTCCCGTGTGGGCTGAGGAATTCGGATTTGCAGGTTCCATGCTTCTGTTATCCGCCTTTTTCCTGATCATCTGGCGGGTTGTCAGAGCCGGTGGAAAATCGCTCAATCCTTTCAACTCGCTCCTTGCTTCCGGCATAGCAACCTACCTTGCAATACACGTTATACTGAACATAGGAATGACCATCGGTATAATGCCTGTCACCGGTCTTCCGCTGCTCGTGGTAAGCTTCGGCGGGAGTCAGCTGATAATGGCGCTTTTCATGCTGGGTCTCGCTCTCAACGTGGGAATGACCTGGAGAATCTATTAACCCGTACTTCTCACTTGTCCCGGACAGATGCCCGACCGGTGAGAAACGCCAACTGATGACTTTTTCCGTCCGTCCGGGTAGATTCACCCACTGACGCGAAACCAGGTGCGGCTTCACCGGAGGTCTTTTTCAGTTGTATCCCGTGCTCTTCAGAATTGGCTCCATTCCGATCAACAGCTATGGGCTTGCTCTGGCGATCTCCTTTCTCTTTGCGATGAAGCTCGGCTCCGTCCGCGCCGCTAAAATCGGTATCTCTCCCTCTCAGATATCCAACCTTGCCGTAAGTGTGATGGTTGCTGCAATCGTTGGTTCAAGACTCTTTTACGTATTTACCCACATGGATGAGTTCACCGGGAGCTGGCTTGATGCAGTCGCGTTCTGGAGGGGGCTCTACGGCCTGAGCATGCTGGGAGGAGTGATCCTTGCAGTACTCGTTGGTTTCGGGTACATCTTCCACAAACGCTGGCCGTTCTGGAAGCTTGTTGACGCAGTCATCCCGTCTTTCGCCCTTGGTATCTTCATCACCAGGATCGGCTGTTTCTTCAACGGATGCTGTTTTGGCAGAGAGACGGATTCATTCCTGGGAGTCTGCTTTCCGGATGGGTCTCTTCCCGCCAACGTTTTCGGGAATCTCCATCTTCATCCGACCCAATTGTACAGTTCTCTTGCCGGTCTGTTCATACTCATCGTCCTGCTGGTTGCTGATCGGAGAAGACCCTTTCCGGGCTTTCTATTCTGCCTGTTCACAGGCCTTTATGGCGCAACAAGATTCGGTCTGGAAGAATTCCGATATTTCGATCACGATCCCGACCTGCTGCTGGGATACAGCCGGTTCGCCTGCAGGCCTGGAATCACAGACAACCAGCTGATCAGCCTGATCATGATCGTGGCTGCACTGGTGACGGGGATATGGCTTTACGTACGTTTTCTGAAAACCTGTCCAGACTCTTCCTGAAACGGCAGTGTCCCGGGTGCGATTGCTCTCTCTCACGGGATGATGGTTATCTCTGCTCCTGGTGCCGCGTTCGTCTCTACCCCGCCACTCATATCAGCTCGCACGGTACTGGTGTCAGGGTGTTCAGCATCTTCCTCCATCAGGGCATTCCAAGGGATCTGGTCATCAGATTGAAATACCAGGGCGAGAGGTATCTTGCTTCGTGTGCCGCACGCCTGATCATGGATCACATTCAACACGTACCTGACGAAGGTGATGTCATAGTACCGGTTCCCGCATCCCGCAGGAAAGAGCGGGAGCGTGGATTCAACCATGCAGCGCTGATTGGCAGACATCTCGCAAGGCGGTCCGGATCGGAGTTCCGCAAACTGCTTTCGAAAGAGGATCGACCGGCACAGGTAGGGTTGAGCGAAGAGGAGCGCAGAAAGAACGTGGAAGGTGCTTTCTCCGTGATAGGAGACGTGAACTGCAACGGGATAATCTGGCTTGTCGACGATGTTATGACTACTGGAAGTACAATGGATGCAGCGTCATGTGCTCTGATGAATGCGGGAGCGAAACGTGTATCAGGCATTACCCTGACCTACCGAAATGACTTCTCCATGTATATGATCTGATCTATTCAGGAACTTGCCTGGCGGTGCATTGCGAAAAATATCCGAATCAGGAATTCATCGTTGAAACGGGGGTACCCATGATCCGCAAACTGTATTTTGACGTAAGGGACATGCCTTTTGCGGCAAGGTCTGGTCTCAGTGCAAGGAAGTTGTGGATCTACTGGAAAGCCCTTGTGACCTCATGGCTGGTGTGGTCGATCTCCATCTATCTCGGTTACTTTGCTGCCGGTGCAGATCTGGCGGCACGCTGGGGACACAGCCGCCTTCTCCCTCTTCCCGGCGGCATATTCTGGGAGAGCTGGGTATCGATATTGCTCATGATCGCAGGGCTCCTGATCGTTCTCTACACAATGCTCAAAGCCTCTCTGATGGTTTCCAGAATAACGTTCGAGCAGCTCCGGGGAGACGATTTCTACTCCGGTCGGGATGCAGGCAGATTCTGCCGGAAGAACTGCGGACCGTTAACGATTACGCCGTTAGCCCTGCTTTCAGGGGTGATCATTGCCACACTGTGTGGTCTGTTGTTCGGGCTGGCAGGGAGGATTCCTGCAGCAGGTCCCGTGGTAATCGGGCTTCTGTCCGTTCCTGCATGGGGTCTTGCTCTACTCGTAGTGCTTCTCGCGGTGGGCTTCATACTCAGTTTCCTGCTCGTGCCCCCGATAGTTGCTTCCACTCGAGGTGACACTTTCGAGTCCCTTTTCGAACTCTTTTCATCCTTCACATCACAGCCCTGGAGGATTTTTCTGTACTGGATCACAGGGTTGTTCTGTCGGTTCATCGGTCTGCTGGTTCTGATATTCTTCACAACTGCTGCCATCTCCTTTCTGTCCTTCTGTGTTTCCACGGGAATGGGTGTTCCGGGACTGGGTGCAACACTCTCATCAGGATTGCAGATGGTTGCTCCGGAAGCAGTACCGTTCTTCGCAAACGTATTCAACCCGCTTTCCAATACGGCTCCCGGCGAGAGCTGGACAGGGCTGGCAGGCCTGCTTGCCGGGTTGTCAGGCGTCTCGATTCTTCTGGTTATCAAATCGTACTGGCTCTCTTCGGGTTCTTCCCTATGGACACTGATCTACCTGGCTGTAAGGTATAGAAAGGATGGGGAGGATCTCCTCAAACGGGCCGACGAGGAAGAACAGCGGGAATTCGAGAAACTCTACGGTTCCGCATCAGCCGGTTCCCGGAACAGCAATCCTCCGAGTTCCGATGTGCAGAGCTGAAACCGATATAGACACATCAGGTCCACATGCCTGATTTCGTTCACCTTCATCTCCACTCGGAGTACAGTCTTCTCGACGGTGCGATCCGTTTCGAGCAGCTCGCCAGCTTCATCCGGAAGAAGGGAATGGACGCGGTTGCAGTTACCGATCATGGTAATCTGTTTGGAGCCATACATTTCTACGACAAGATGATCGAGCAGGATCTCAATCCGATTGTGGGTTTTGAAGCCTACATATGCCCTGTTGACATGACGGATCGCAGCCCTGAAGCCGTTTCGCAGCGAAACAGCCATCTCACGCTGCTTGCCAGGAACCTCGAAGGTTACAGGAACCTCTGTCATCTCTCCTCCATTGCCTATCTCGATGGGCTCTACAGAAAGCCCAGAATAGACAGAAAGACACTCTCCGAGCATTGTGGAGGTCTTCTGATCGGCTCCGCCTGTCTGCAGGGCGAGCTCGCACAACATCTCCTCAATGGGCGCGAGGACGATGCAAGAGAAACCATCCGTTTCTACCAGGACCTCGTCGGCAGGGAGAACTATTTCATCGAACTCATGGATCACGGGCTCGAGGAGGAGGTGAGGATACTCAGCACTCTTGCAGACCTTTCTCGTGAGACCGAGGCTATTGCGGCTGCAACGAACGATGCTCACTACCTGAAACAGGATGACGCGAGGTCCCATGAGATACTCCTCTGTCTGCAGACGGGAACGAATCTGAGTGATGAACGGAGGATGAGATTCGGATCTGACGAGTTCTACGTGAAGACTCCACAGGAGATGAAGAAGCTTTTCAGCTGGTATCCCGAATGTGTGACCAATACCGCCTTGCTTGCCGGCAGGTGTGAGCTCGAGATAGAAAGGGGCGTAACCCATCTTCCCCATTTCGATCTCCCCGACGGAGAGAGTGACCTCGATGATTATCTCCTGAGAATGTCCTTCGAAGGATTGAAGTCGAGGTTCGGGAGAGATCTCACTGATGGAGAAGACGAGAGACTGCAGCATGAGCTGAAGATAATCGGTGAGATGGGTTTCCCCGGTTATTTCCTGATCGTTTCCGAACTGATGAGATGGGCGAAATCGGAGGATATCCCAGTCGGTCCGGGCAGGGGCTCCGCGGCCGGAAGCCTTGTCTCCTATGCGATAGATATAACTGACGTGAATCCTATGGAATTCGATCTGAGCTTCGAGCGCTTTCTCAATCCCGCAAGGATGGAGATGCCTGATTTCGATCTCGACGTCTGCTACGAGCGCAGGGGAGAGGTTATCGAACACATAATCGAGCTGTACGGCAGGGACAGAGTATGTCAGATAATTTCTTTCAACAGGATGAAGAACCGCTCCGCCGTCAGAGATGTCGCAAGAGTGACAGGTCTGTCCTATGACGAGGGAGACAGACTTGCGAAACTGGATGCATCCGCACCGGACCCCGACGCACCTCTGAAGAAGGTCGT